>JBHEKR010000280.1:0-28579 GCA_041859365.1 Candidatus Hydrogenedentales bacterium | reverse complement strand
CGGCGGTGGAGGCGCTCCAGCAGACACTATCGGCGGAGGCGGATCGCCTCGGCCAGGCTTGCGTCGAGTTTTTGCTCAAGCCCGAGTCTCTCGTTCCTTATGAGAAGGGCGTCGAAGAGCATGCGTCTAAAATCGATGGGCTCACGAAAGTGGCCGATGCGAAGGCGCTGGCGGAGTTGGTGGACAAGCAGGCCGCCGATCTGGAGATGCTCATCGACGTGGTGGGCAATCTCAAAATCGAAGACGCCACGCAGCGCACGGCGATCATTGATTCCATTTCCGGAATCTTCGCCAAGTTGAATCAGGCGCGATCGCAACTCAAGAACAAGACCAGGGAGCTGGGCAAGGGCGAGGGCATCGCGGAGTTTAATTCGCAGATAAAGCTGCTGAATCAGGCGGTGGCGAATTATCTCGATCTGTGTGACACGGTGCCGAAGTGTGACGAGCTTTTGACGAAGGTGATGGTGCAGATCGAAGAGCTGGAAGGCCGTTTTGCGGAGTTCGATGAATTTGTAGAGCAGCTCACGGAGAAGCGGGAGGAAGCCTACAACGCCTTTGAGTCGGTCAAGATCCAACTCCAGGAAAAGCAGAACAAGCGCGCTACGGCGCTCATGCAGGCGGCGGAGCGGATACTCAAAGGCATCAAGAGCCGGATCGAGACCTTCAAGACGGTGGAGGAGATCCACGCCTATTTTGCTTCCGATCTGATGATCGAGAAGGTGCGCGGCATCATCCAGGAGCTCGGCACCCTGGGTGACTCCGTGAAGGTGGACGACGTCCAGAGCCGCCTGAAGACGATCAGCGAAGACGCGGTGCGCCAGCTCAAGGACCGCAATGAGCTGTTTGCGGAAGGCGAGAACGTCATTCGCTTTGGCGCCCACAAGTTCTCGGTGAACACCTTTGAGCTCGCGCTTACTACCGTGATGCGCGACAACGCCATGTACTTCCACCTCGCGGGCACGAACTACTTCGACGCGATCAAGGACGAGACCTTTCTCGCCACGCGGGATCTGTGGTCGCAGGAGGTCGTTTCTGAGAATGCGCACGTTTATCGCGCCGACTATCTCGCCTTTATCCTGTTGCAGCACGTCCGAGAACCCGAGGGCGCTTCGCTTGACGACCTCCGGGCGATGCCACAAGAGGAACTGCTGGCCTTCATCCAGAAATTCATGGGCTCGCGCTACTCCGAGGGCTACGTGAAGGGCGTACACGACCACGATGCGTCGCTGCTGCTCCGCGCGCTGCTGGAGATGGAGGCGACCATTGGCCTGCTTGCGTTTCACCCGCGCGCCCGGGCGCTCGCCTCGGTCTTCTGGCACCAGTATGGCGACGAGATCGCAAAGGAGCGTATCACCACCACGCTGCGGGGCTTCGGCGCGATCCGGGAGGTCTTTGGCGATCCCGAGGCGCAGCGCCACTACACGCAAGAACTGGCGCGACTGATTCAGGCTTATGTAAGTGCCACGGAGATCTTCGAGGGATTTCTCGTCGACGAAGCCGCGCGCTACCTCTTCGAGATCCTCGTCTCGGGCCGGGGAGCGGCCATCAGCGCGACGGCGGATGCGATCCATCGGGATTTCGGACTTCACCTTAAAAAAGCGAACTTCGAGACGAAATTCAAAGACTCGCTGGAGAGTGCGCGGAAGAATCCGAACAGCGCCTTTTTGCTCTGTCGTGACTGGTCGGCGGCGTTCGTGCGCTCGCGCGGCGACGCGCTGGAGTTGGACTACATCGACGAGGTTGCGGCTTTGCTGCTCTTGCAGGATCACGATATCGCCCGGGTGGTGCATGCCTCTCCGGTCGCGAAACTCACGGGTTTCGTGGGCGGCCATGGGGTGCTGGAGAATGGCGAGTATGTGCTGAACTTCAACGCCTTCACAGCGAAGCTTACGGCGTATACCCGCGAGACCGTGCCGCGCTATGAGGCCTACACGGCGCTGAAGAAGAAGCTGGTGGAGGACGAGGCGCGCGCGCTCCGGCTGGATGAATTCAAGCCCAAGGTGCTTACGTCCTTCGTGCGCAACAAGCTCATCGACAATGTGTACCTGCCGCTCATCGGTGACAACCTGGCGAAGCAGATCGGCGCGGCGGGCGACCAGAAACGCACGGACCGCATGGGCATGCTGCTGCTCATTTCGCTGCCCGGCTATGGCAAGACGACACTCATGGAGTATATCGCCAACCGGCTTGGTCTGATCTTCATGAAGATCAACGGACCGGCGCTGGGGCACCAAGTGACCTCCATCGATCCGTCCGAAGCTTCCAACGCCGCCGCGCGCGAAGAGCTCGTCAAATTGAACCTCGCGCTGGAGATGGGCGACAACGTGATGCTGTATGTGGACGACATCCAGCACTGCAATCCCGAGTTCCTGCAGAAGTTTATTTCCCTCTGCGACGCGCAGCGCAAGATTGAGGGCGTACACAAGGGCCGCACGCGGACCTATGACCTGCGGGGCAAGAAGGTGGCCGTGGTCATGGCCGGCAATCCCTACACGGAGAGCGGGGAGAAGTTTCAGATTCCCGACATGCTCGCGAACCGCTCAGACACCTATAACCTCGGCGAGATCATCGGCGACAGCGAGGAGGACTTCAAGACGAGCTACCTGGAGAACTGCCTCACGTCGAACCCCGTGCTGAACACGCTGGCCATGAAGAGCCAGGAGGACATCTACGGTGTTATCCGAATGGCCCAGAGCGGCACCCAGGAGGGTGTGGAGCTGAAGGGCAGCTACACGATGGATGAAGTGAACAGTATGGTGGCGGTGATGAAGAAGCTGCTCTACGTGCGCGACATCGTGCTGGAAGTGAACAAGGAGTACATCCGTTCCGCGGGCATCCACGAGGACTATCGCACCGAGCCCGCGTTCAAGCTCCAAGGCTCCTACCGCAACATGAACCGCATCGCCGAGCGCGTGGTGGACATCATGAACGATGCGGAGCTGCGCACCTTAATCAACAGCAACTACGAGGGCGATTCGCAAACGCTGACGAACGGCGCCGAGGCGAACATGCTCAAGTTCAAAGAACTCAACGGGCTCCTCACGGAGACGGAGGCGCAGCGCTGGGCGGACATCAAGAAGACCTTCACGAAGAACCTGAAGATGAAGGGCCTGGGCGAGGATCAGGCGGTAGGTCAGGTGCTCGTTCAGCTCGAAAGTATCAACGACGGCCTGGAGAATATCGCCGCCGCGATGAAGACGGGCGTGGCAAACATGGGCGGTCCGCAGGAAGCGGCTCCCACCACGGTGAACGTCGTGTCGAAGGTGCCCGCCGCGTTGGTGGGTGTCATGAGTGAGCAGTTCAAGCTTATGCAGGGCTGGCTCGCGCCCATATTCAAAGAGACGCGGGAGTAGACGGAGGAGATGAAGAAGTTGAAGATTTTGATGGACCAGAATCTGGAGCGGTATCAGGTGTTGCTGGATGAGCTTCAGGATAGTTGATAGTTGATAGTTGATAGTTGACAGTTGATAGTTGATAGTTGACAGTTGACAGTTGACAGCTGATATGGATTCGTCAGGAAGGGTTGATTCTTTGTGGTGGGCGGCAAGAGGGAGTGCCGGGCGAGGACACAAGCATGAAGGCTATAGTTTGCAGGGAGTACGGGTCGCCGGATGTGCTTCGTTTGGAGGAGGTGGAGAAGCCCGTCCCGGGAGACGGCGACGTTTTGGTGAAGGTTCACGCGACCTCGGTAAACGCGGGGGACTGGCGGGTTTTGCGCGCTGATCCTTTTCTCGTGCGGCTGGCCTTCGGTTTGTTCAAGCCGAAGATATCGATCCTTGGCGCAGACATTGCGGGTGTGGTTGAGGCTACCGGTCCGGGTGTGACGCAATTCAAGGTGGGTGACAGGGTCTTCGGGGATATTTCGCGGTATGGATTCGGCGGTTTCGCAGAGTATGCCTGCGTGCCGGAGGAACCCCTGGCGTTGATGCCGTCGCAACTCTCCTTTGAAGAGGGGGCGGCTGTGCCCGTGGCGTCGGTTGTGGCGCTGCAAGCCCTGCGCGATGCGGGAAAGCTACAGGCGGGGCAGAAGGTGTTGATCTATGGCGCGTCCGGCGGCGTGGGGTCGTTTGCCGTTCAGATTGCGAAGTACCTGGGGGCGGAGGTAACGGCCGTGTGCAGCACGGGGAACATGGAGACCGTTTGCGCTCTTGGAGCGGATCACGCCATTGACTACACGCGTGAGGATGCATTGAGCACGGGCGCTCGTTTCGATCTTATCCTGGCGGCGAACGGTTCCCGTTCTATTTTCGACTATCGACGGGCGCTAAGCCCCAAGGGGATCTACGTTTTGAGCGGCGGATCCATGGCCCAGCTTTTTCAAACGTTGCTGTTGGGGCCCTTTCTATCGATGACAGGATCGAGAACGCTGCGCAATTTTCTGGTGCGCCCCAACGGAAAGGATGTTGCTTTTGTTGCCGGCATGATCGAGGCCGGGGTGATCAGGCCGATCATTGACCGGCGATATACACTCGCCGAAGTGCCGCAGGCGCTGCACTACCTGGAAGAGGGTCACGCCCGGGGCAAGGTGGTCATATCGGTGGCGACTACCGTGGCGGAGAACCTGCCGTGAGCGATTCAAGGCAGAGCGACGCGGAGGCAAATTCCGAAGCAACCGAGGATACCTCGGAGTCGCTTGCCCGTGCGCAACAGAACCTGGACGAACGTTGGACGGTGCCCTGGGCGATGGTTGAGGGCGAGGTTCCGTCCGGTGATGCCGCATTGTACTGGTGCGGGGACGATTTGGTGCTGGAGCTTGGGGGCTACAGCATCCCCAAGCCCATGCTCTACACCTCGGACGGGCGGCCGGCGGAGCCCGAGGCTTCGTGCATCGACAGGACGCTGGAGATTGGCACACCGGACGTCGACGGTGCGCCGCCTGTCGCCCATTGGTCGACCTATGCCGCGTTAACGCCGGTGCAGCGCGCCAATTATCTCCAGTGGCTTGCTTCGGGGGCGTCGCAGCCTTTGCGCGATATCAATTACGTCTTCTTGTATTTTTATGGGCTGGAGCGCCATGCGCTTATCGAGAAGGGCGACCCAGAGCGTGTGCTACGGGTGCTCATGCACCTGCTCAAGCACTACGAAGCGCATCCATCCTTTTTCAGCAGCACTTCGCGTCTCGCGGCTTTTCTCTTTGCCACGAAGGGCATCGAGAAGCTGAAGCCCGCGTGGTTCAAACGACTTTTCGCGCCCCGAGGCGTTCCGCTGCATCACGATTCGTTGGCCGTTGCGCTGACGTGGCTTTATGAGCGCAAGAAGCCGCTGCCTGCGGGCCTCGCCTTCGAGGTGGCGCGCCAGGACATTCGTTGCGCCCGAAGCGGCGCGTATTGCGTCGAGCCCGATGCGTTTCGCGCGCGCTTTGAGGCGGAATACACCGCGCGCTTTGGCGAGGGCGTGACGATTCAGTCCGCCGAGGCGAAACGCACGTGGAAGTACCGTCCCGTCAATCCTTCACTGCAAAGCTGGGAGCACTTTGCGAAGCTATGGTCCGTCACTGCGCCGGATGTGATGGGTGCGGCGGATCAGTTTACGCCGCTGGTGGAATTGTGGAAATCGTGTGACGACGCGGATAGCCCGCCCAACGCGTGGGAGGCGCTCGTTGCGGAGTACGCGAACGCGGAGGGGCGCATGCTCGTCCCCGTGGTCCAGGCGGCGACGGCGGCTGGTGTGGCTTTGGGCAAATCGAAGGAACTATCGCTATCGGAAAGCCTCGCGATTGTCGCGGCGGCGGACGCTGCGGGCTATGGGTTGATTCCCGAGCCCCGGCTGCTGTTGGGGCCCTATCGCCGTGATGAACGTTTGGTGCTTATCCGGCAGGCGGAGGAGCCGACACCGGACAGCGAGCGCTACTATCTTGCGGGCGCGTTGTTGTTGTCGCTAGGGGCCGCGATGGCCGAGATCGATGGCGAAGTGGACCATATTGAAGTGCTCCATGTCTCGGAGATTGTGAATTCGCTCTATCACTTCAACGATCACGACAAACACCGCCTCGGCGTGTTGCGCAAACGCCTGCTAAAGCATCCGCCGAAGCTGTCGGGCCTCACGCGCCGCTTGCGGGCAATCTTGAACGAGGAAGAGCGTATCGAAGCTGGTGTATTTCTGGTGGGCGTGGCGGGGGCGAACTTCAGTATTGGCGAAGAAGAGTGTCGTGCGTTGCGTCGCGCCTGGCGTGCTTTTGAGTTGCCCATGCGCAGCCTGGAAGCCTTGCTTGAAGCGCTCGTTCCGACGGTTACGGCGGAAGAGAAGAATCCCGTGGATCGCGATGCGCTGGCGCGGCTCATGCGCGAGACGAAGCGCTTCGCGGTGCGCCTGGGTGCGGCGATGCAGGACATTGAGGCGGTGACGGGGGAGGAGGCCGGAGCGCGGGATGTGTGGTATGTGCGGACCGGTGCGGCGGGTGTTGGTGGTGAGGTCGTGGTGGAGCCGGTGGCGGTGCGGGATGCTTATCGCGATGGGCTCTATGCGATGTTGCAGCGGGGGGACTGGAGTGAGGCGGAGTTTATTGCGCTGGGAGAGCGGGAGGGGGTGTTTGTGAAGGGGGCGATTCAGACATTGGACGGGTGGATGGGAGAAATTACAGATGGTGACTACGCAAGTTTGGTCGCTGTGGAGGATAGCGAATTTCCAGATGAATAAGTGGGCATGAAGTCTTCGGTGACCTTAACACGTTGAACAATAACAATCCGCCCGACGAGGCAAATTTCCCAGGGACTACCTCATATGAGTCGTACCGAATATCTGCACAGCATGATTACTTGGCTTGTGAAGGCTGACTTCGACAATCCAATGTCGGAGTTGGGGCCTGTTTCAGAGATTTATCGTGACAAATTTCTGTCTGGTTTTGAACTGGACCCAGTAACGGAATTCTACTTTGCCGCGTGCATTCCCCAGCCATCGTATGAATGTACGGTGGGAACGGTGGGTTTTAATATGCTTGATAGCGACTGGCTCATGGAAGATGCCTACGATTCCAGCTATTCTGAGGTATTGACCGCATTGGGCTTTCGAATCATAGGCCGTTCCATGGGAGCGACGCCGTTGCTGCTCGACCCGATAGATGGGAAAGTGTATGATTTCCACTGCGGCTTTCTGTATGACGATATGCTGATGAAACCGAACGGTGATAAAAGTTGGAAGAAGGTTTCCGCCACTCGAGAAACCGTTTCCGAGTGGTCAGATGCTGTGTGGGACAGTCTAGTTTCGTTCTTCGAGTTTGCGAAGTCTTCGACCGAGCGAATGCATAGAGATGACGTGTTGGGAAGCATCGAGGAAGCTGACATCGCTTTTTTGAGGGCCTACCGTGACCTTGGCCTGTCCCTCGATGTGTTAGATGAAAGAGGACGTGGTCCGATCGAGATAGCGCGGGAAACTGGCAACGAGGACGTGATAGAGCTCGTTGCGACAATTCTAGATGAAACGAGTTGAGCTCACTTACCTTAATTGCGTGAACGGTTTCCAACGCCGCGACCTCCGCCGTTCATCTTGCAAATCTTTCTTCGGCGTTGCCGAATTACTTCCCACGCAAGAATGGCTCTTGCTCGTCGACGTGGCTGCCCCGACGGATCGGTACAGCCACGGATGTTGGCGGCTGCTTTCCTCGGAAGGGTATCGTTGCTGACGGCGTGGTCGCTTGTGCTGTCGGGGTGGCAGTCCGTGTCAGTCCCTTGATTACCGAATCCCCCGCGCTTCCAGTGCTGCGATTTCGTCAGTCCATTTTGCGCGTTCTTCGTCGGTTACGTTCGGATCGGGGAGGAGGCTACGGCGCGTGCAGTTCACCAGGGCTTGCAAGGTCTGGTAGCGGCGGGTGTCTTCTATGGGCGGGGGGAGGTGGTCGCGGATGGCGGCGAGGGTGCGTTCGAGGTCGAGGGGGCCTGCGAGGCGATGTTTGGCCTTGAGCTCGGCGCGCATGGCGGAGAAGTTGGCGGCGGCGAAGCCTTGAGTGGCGGCTTCGAGGGCGGCCATGGTGGTGTCGTCCACGGCCTCGCCGAGTACGGGCTTCACCATCCAGCGGATGAAGGCGGCGCGGTCTTCGCCCTCGGGATCGAGGACGGGGATGATAAGATCGCCCGCGCGGCCGGGTCGGCGGATGTCGGGGGAAAGTAGATGAATGCGCGCGGTCATGAGGAGCCAGGTGACGCGACCCCGGAGTTTCGTGTCCGACATCATGGCCTGGATCTTGCCCGTGAGCCGGCGCTCCGTGGCTTGTTCGTCCGGGCCCACGCCGCCGAACTGGGTGTCGGCTTCATCGACGAAGATGAGCACTTTCGAGAGGGCCTCCAGCATGCGGCGGAGTCGCTCGAAGAGGACATCGGTCTGGCCGTACCATTGGCTGCGAATGTTTTTCAGCACTAGCACGGGCATGTCCATTTCCGCCGCGACGGCCTCGAAGATGAAGGTCTTTCCGCTGCCGATGGCGCCGCCGACGGCCGCGCCGGCGAGGGCGTCTTCGCCGGTGGCGTTGAAGCGGGGCATGAGCTCTTCGCGGAGAAAGGTCTTGAGTCGGGTGAAGCCGACGACATCGTCGAGAGAGTGGCCGGGCTTCTTGAACTCCACCATGTCCTCGCCGAGCTGGCTTTCGATGTAGGCGGCGACCTTGTCGATCACTTCCGCCTGGCTGAGGGCGGTGCGCTGGTGTACCGCGCCCTTGAGCAATTGGAGCAGGGCGTGGATAGAAAGGCCGGCGGTGGCGCGCGCGAGTTCGGCATCGGTGCCCCAGAGTTGCAGGCTCAGGCCGGGGGCGAGGGACGCGCGATACCAGTCGATAAAATGCAGGCGACAGGCTTCGTCCGGCGCGGGCACGGGCACATCGAGCAAGTGGGGCAGGCGTGCGACGCGCTGGTTAATCTGGCTGCGCGATTCGGCGATGAGCACGACGGAGTCGCCGCCGTTGATGAAGCCGGGATCGGAAAACCAATCGTGGCACACGCTCATGCGGTGGCGATCGCGATCCGAGAGGTGGGCGGCTTCGCCCTCGGGCAGGATCAGGTCCGCCGCTTCGATGAGGATGATAAGGTTCGCTTCCAGCGGGGCTTTGCCGCCGGGCGCGCCGCGGGAGCAGAGACACAACTGGCGCAGGAACTCCAGCGCCACGGTGGGCTGGCCCACGGCCTGCTGCAATTGCTGGTCGAAATCGCGCTGGACGAGGGCGGTTTGCGCTTCGGTGTTGGTGGGGGCGAGCATGCGCTTGATGGCGAGGTCGTCGCTGCCCAGGCCCGTGCGCCACTTCAGCCAGGCCTCGCGCACGATGGTGAGATCGGCGCTATCGACGAATCGGATCGGGCCGTTCAATTCGTAGACGAGGAGGATGTGCCTGGGGATGCGCCAGTGCCGGATCAGGAAATCGATGAGGGGCACATGGCCGTCTTCCGGCGTGTGGAAGAGGTCGTGGATGTTGCCCGTCAGCGAGATGGAGCGAGACTGGCCGGAATTGAGAATCCGGCCAGCCTGCCGCAGAAATTCATGGGCGGGTGCATCCATCAGCGCGGGCCGGGGTTATTCCGGCAGGCCGGGAAGGCGGTCTGCCTGCTTGATCTCGTCGGTGGTAACGTTCTTCTCGGCATTACCCGCGAGGCCGATGAGGGCGTCGAATTCATTGCTGTTTTCCGACTGCCGCGCATACTCCAGGAATTCCTCTTCGAGCACTTTGGTGTTCGTGCCTGAGAGCTCTTTGGAGATGCGCGCCTCGGCCTTCACTTCATTGCGGAGCTTGCGCAATTCCTGGAGGTCCGCTTCGCTGCCGTCCTTCGAGAGACCCGCGAGGGCGTCGGAAATTTCCTTTTCTTCCTTCGCGGAGATGACATCGGCCACGGCGTCCTTGGACTCCGACTTAATCTTTTCGATCTCGCGCATCAGGCCCTGCATCTGGAGCTTGTGTTCTTTGATGCGCTCGCCGTAGTCGTTGATGTCCTTTTCCAATTCCTCGACGTGGGCGTTTTTCTCCGTGAGGGTGGAGTTGAAGTCGTTGTAGGCCGCGAGACACTTCATGTATTCGGCGTCGTTGCGGATGAGGTCTTCACCGGCACCGCCGCTCTTGAGTTCCTCCACCTTCTTCTTCGCCTTTGCGAGGGCGCCCGCCTTCAATTGCTCCAGTCGCCGGATTTCCTCGGTTAGGGTCTTCGCCGACTGAATCTTGCCCTCCTGCTGGGCGATCAGGCCCGCCACCGCCTGCTTGTACTGGTGGAAGCGGGTGGTCTTGTCCCGCACCACATCGTCATAGCGCGCCGCCACGGCGTGGGGGTTGGTGTCCAGGCCGCGCCGCGAGGCGTCGAGATTGCCCGAAAGAAAAAAGCCCACCGAGCGGAACCAGCGTCCGATTGCTCCAAACATGCGATTCATTCCTCCTGCTTGGGCCGCGTGGCGGCCTGTTTCTGAGTATGCTTGCCAGTGTAGCACGCCCCCGAACAAAAGCGTAGTCCGCGCTTCCTGTGCTCGGAGTACCCGCGTGGGGGGTGAATTATTCGTCCTGGCTACACTTTAAGCATCCGAGGCAGTAATCAAAAGCTGAACCGCAAATTTACGCAGATTATCGCAAGTTGATTGGTTAGAAAACGAAAGAGATTTGAACCGCGAATGAACGCGAATGAACGCGAGTATCCAGTTGTCCTGGGCCCTTACCAAGAGCGTTTCCTAAGGGGTATGGAACGCTTTTGTTTTCGTGAATTTCCGGTTTGTCTCCGTGGTTCCTGTGCTTTGATTGCGGCTTTTGGACTCTTCAATTCTAATCGCGGGAACCTTTCCCATTCCTCGGGCATTCAATTCTCAGCGAGCCGAATCGTGGTGTCGCGTTGGTGCAGGGCAGTTCAGTATTTGACCGAGGGAAATTCCATGTCTAAACACTATCCGTATGCCATTTCGTTTTGGGCGATGTTGCTTCTTGCTGCCATATTCGTGCCGGGGTGTGCGACCACGAGGAAGGACAAACCGGTGGACCAGGCGATGGACGCGAGCGCACCCGCACCGGTGTCGGCACCTCAGCCTGCGGCAAGAGTGGCTGCGGAGGATGCCATGGGCATGTCGGCATCCACCACCGACGGATTGCCCAACGTGGACCTCGAAAGAATAATGTTTGAGGGGGGCCCCACGCCTGAGAGGTCCGCTGAGTCCTACGCCAGCGTGGCGGATGGCGCGTTTCACGACGTTGTTCAGGCCCCGCTCTCGACCTTCTCCATCGATGTCGATACCGCGTCCTATGCGAACATTCGTCGCTTCATCAACGATGGCCAGCGCCCGCCGCGGGACGCCGTTCGCATTGAGGAGATGCTGAATTACTTCGACTATGACTACCCCGCGCCCGCGGGCGATGCGCCTTTCGCCACGCTGACGGAAGTGGCGACGTGCCCCTGGCAGCCGGAGCACTATCTGGCGCGCATCGGGATCAAGGGACGGGAGGTTAGCGCGGCGGCGCGGCCCGCGGCGAATCTGGTTTTTCTTGTGGATGTGTCGGGCTCGATGGAATCGCCTGATAAACTGCCCCTGGTGCAGCAGTCGCTCACGATGCTGGCGGAGCAATTGGAGGCGCGGGACCGGATCGCCATGGTGGTCTATGCTGGGGCCTCGGGCCTGGTGCTTCCGTCAACGCGCGGGGACCGTAAGGCATCCATCATGAACGCGTTGAACGAACTACAAAGCGGCGGATCGACCAACGGCGGCGCGGGGATTCAATTGGCTTACCGCACGGCGCAGGAGAACTTTATTACGGGGGGAATCAATCGGGTAATTCTGGCGACCGACGGCGACTTCAACGTGGGTGTCACGTCGCAAGAGGAACTGCTCAGCCTCATCGAGCAGAAGCGCAACGAGGATGTTTTTCTCACGGTGCTGGGCTTTGGCTCGGGCAATTTGAAAGACAACACGCTGGAGATGCTTGCGGACAAGGGCAACGGCGCTTACGCTTATATCGACAACCAGAAAGAGGGCCGGAAGGTGCTCGTGGAGCAGCTCTCGGGTACGCTCCAGACTATTGCTAAGGATGTGAAAATTCAGGTCGAGTTCAATCCGGCCAAGGTCTCGTCCTATCGTCTCGTCGGCTATGAAAATCGCGTGCTGGCGGCGGAGGATTTCAAGGACGACACGAAGGACGCGGGCGAAATCGGCGCGGGGCATACCGTCACCGCGCTCTACGAGATTGTGCCCGCCGGGGTGAAGGCCGTGGACGATTTGCGCTACCAGCAGGACAGTGTGGTCATCGTGCCGCCGTCGGGGCTGGTGGCCGATGAACTGTTTAACTTGAAGCTGCGCTACAAGGCCCCGGAAGGCGACACGAGCGCGCTGCTCGAATTCCCCTACAACAAGGGCACGGAGTCTTTCGAGGCCATGTCGGGCGACTTCAAGTTCGCGGCGGCGGTGGCGGGTTTCGGGATGCTACTCCGCGATTCGCAGCACAAGGGCGGCGTCGATCGCGCGAAGGTGTTGGCGTGGGCGAAGGAGGGCCAAGGCCGCGACGAGGGTGGCTATCGCGCGGAGTTTATGGAACTGGTGAAGAAGACAAGGCTGGAGTAAATCGGGCTGTCGGCAGGCAAAACGACAGATCGGTCGGATCAGGCGGATCCGACCGATCTGACTGATCAATCGAAAGGCGGCTAGTTCACAGCCGCCTTGCGTGCTGCCAGATAGGCCGAATACATGCCGGGCAGGTCGGGCTCGCCTTCGGTGCTGAAGACATAAACGGCGAAGCCCACCTTGAAGGTGCCGTCGTTCTCCACGAGCGTGCTGTCTGCGGCGACGGCGTCATCCTTGGGGCCGGTCATGGCTTTCTTACCGAAGGGATTGGCCACGATGAGGCCGTAGTCCCGGGAGTGAAACCAAGCGTCGCGAAAGTTGTCGGGCGAGGCCATGACGCTCATGCCGGCCCAACGCTCGCCGACTTTTCCGTAGCCTGCGCACCAGTTTGCGCTCTTGCCCCAGGTGCCCGCTTCCTGCTCGCCGCCCGCGCTGTTGCGGATGAAGCCATCACCGTGCTTCACGCTCAGGGGCGTGGCCAGGCGCACGCCGAAGCCCATTTCTTCCTGATCGCCGAAGGCGAAGTCCGCGTCTTCCGGCTTGAACTCCGACTCCGCGATGACGACGTAGCCATCTTTCGTGGCGGTGATGGTGTAGGCGCAGGTCTCGGTGAAAAGGGTCTTGGGGTGTTTGCCGATGGTGTCGTAGGCGTTGATTACGGTGAACGTCCCCGAGCCTTTGCCCGTCTTCGGCGGCGCGAGAAAGGTTAGATGGCGCACGACGGCTTTGTTGCGCCAGAAATCCGCCCCCGAGGCATCGCCAAAGGCCAGCCAGGCACCCGGGTGAAAGGTGGCATGGTCATCGTTGCCCTTGTCGGCCACGGGGTCTGTGGGATAGTTGCGGCTGACCCGTATGCCGTCGAGCGTGGTGATCTGCCTGAAATAGGGACGGGGCAGTTCGGGGTCCAGCCAGACATATTCGGCCACGGAACGACCGCCGATGGCAATGTCGAGGTTTTCTTCGTGTGCGGTGAGGGTTACCATCGGCTGGGCGAATACGGACGTGGTGCTGAGGGCTGCAATGAAGACGATGCTCAAATAGTGAATCATGTTGGGTTCCGAGTGTTTTTATGGGTCTTATGGGTCTTATGGGGCCCGGCGGTCTCTTACATCTTCGTAAACTTATCCAGCTTCATGCCGACCATAATCGTTTTCAGCAGGCCCTTGATTCCGCCCTCCGCCGACGCATCGATCAGGGCCGAGATGAGGCCGTATTTCTCTTCCGAGTAAGGATACCAGATGGGCTCTTTCTTGTTGCTGTTCTTGTCCACCAGAATGGACTTCACATTGGAAAAGGAATAGAGGCCGTGGGGCCCTTTGTAGCGTCCCATGCCGGAGTACTTCGTTCCGCCGAAGGGCAGCGCGGCATTGGCCAGGGTCGCGAGTACATTGTTGATGGATACGCCACCTGTCACGATGGCGCGCGCGACGCGATCACCCCGGTCGAGGTCGGCGGTCCACACGCTGGCGCAGAGGCCATAGCGACTGTCGTTGGCAAGGCGGATGGCCTCGGCTTCGTCAGCGAATCCCTGCACCGTGACCAGGGGGCCGAAGCTTTCCTCGCCGTAGATGGCCATGTCGGGCGTGATATCGGAGACAAGCGTGGGGGGGAAGGCGTGGGAGGTGTCCGACCGCTTACCACCGCAATGCACCTTCGCGCCTTTCGCTTCGGCGTCGGCCAGTTGGGCCTCCACTTTGGCAATCTGGAAGTCGGCGGTCATGCAACCCATGTCGAGGGTCTTGTTGTGGGAAGTGTCGGCGGTGCCCGGAGCGGTGCGCAGCCCCTCGATGGCGTCTTTCATCTGGAGGACGAACTCATCCTTGATTCGGTCCTGCACGAGGATGCGCTCCACTGAGGTGCAGGTCTGGCCGGCGTTAGTCATGGCGCCCCAGAGCGCGCCCTGTACCGCCCGGGGGATGGAGGCGTCGTCGAAGACCACCATCGGGTCCTTGCCGCCGAGTTCCAGCTCTACGGGGATCAGGTACTGCGCGGCCTGGGCCATGATGGCCTTGCCCGCGCCCTCACTGCCTGTGAAGAAGACTTTGGCGGGCTGAAGGTCGATGAGCCGTTTGCCCGTCTCCTTTGCGCCATAGACCACTTGCACAAAGCCCTCGGGCAATCCGGCCGCCTGGAATATCTCCTCCAGGAGCCCCTTCAGCGGTGTGTATTCCGATGGCTTGAAGATGACGGGGTTACCCGCGATGAGGGCGGTGAGAATAGGCGTCATGGAAAGGTTGAAGGGGTAATTCCACGGCGAGATGATGAGCACGGGACCGAGGGGTTCGTAGTAGATCTTGGATTTCTTGCCCATGAGCAGCAGGGGTGTGGGCGCGGACTGATCGCGAAGGATTTTTTCGGCGTTCTTCTCGTAATACTGAATGAGGTCGAGTGACGGGAAGACCTCGGTCATCAGGGCTTCGATGCGGGGTTTGCCCGTTTCATCCACAATCCGCTGTACGATGGCTTCTTTGTGTTGCCGGAGGTAGGCCTTGATTCGGCCCGCGAATTCCAGGCGCCGGGATACGGACATGGCGCGGAGGGCGGGCGCGGCGGCGCGGGCGGTGGTCATCACACCAGCGAGGGCATCGGCATCGGGCTCTTCCACTCGGTACAGCACCGCGCCCGTGCGGGGATTGACCACGTCAAAGGCACTATCATGAGACACTGGATTGACAGCCATGGGGTACGCTCCTGCAGGTCGGTGGTTATGGCACGCCGCTGAAAGGCGGTTGCGCTGACGGCACACAACGTCATCAAAAAGAAACCCGCGCCACCATCCATACTGCCTATTGGGGCGGCGCGTCTGAGCTTCAGACTAACTGGATTGTGGCGCGAATTCAATTCCTGCTTCGGGGCGAGGTATTACTCCGGTTCCCAGTAATAACGGGAGATGGCCTGCGCCACATCGGGCACCGTGCCCACGACCACATCCACTTTGCGGTTTGTGAACCGCTCCACATCTTCAATTGCGAGGAGGTCCATGGGGTTGGTCACGGCCAGCACCATGGTTTTGGGGGTGGCGGAAATGGGAATGCAATTGTGCTGCGAGGCGAGGCGCTGGTTGATCAGGGCCGCTGCGTCGGGATCAACCGTGTCTTCGGTAATCCGGATGTAGTCCACGCCGCACTGGCTCGCGCGCGCCTGGGCAATCGCCTCCTCGGAAGCAAAGCCCAACTCACCGAGGAGCGCACCCAGATGCTGCTGGGGGCTGCTCTTCTGGACTTCAAGGGCTTTCTCAAGCTGTTCTTCGCTGATGACCCCGGCATCCAGGAGGATCTGCCCGATTACCCGCTTCGGCCCGTGGGTCCACTTCTGGGCGGACCGCTGTATCCGGAGCAGTTCATCCTCGGGAGAGCGCGAAACCTGGGGTTCAACATAGGCGATGGAACCCGCCGTCTCCAATTCGACGTCGCCGTCCATGAGACGTCGTCCGTCTTCAAGGATTCCCAATTGCGCGCGCAGGCGTTCGTTTTCTTCCTCCAGGCGCTCCGTCTCTTGAATGGCATCGGTCAATTGCTGGGCGAGGACGGATTTTTTCGCATGTTCCCGCGCTTCAAGCAATTCTTTCTCCAGGGCGCTTACCTGTGCGGCGGTCTCGGTGACCTGCTGCCGGAGCGCCAGCGCCGCATCCGAACTCAGTCCTTCGCGATAGCGCTCCTTGAGGGTCTCCAATTCGCGCTGTACGGCCAGCAGTTCAGTCTTGAGACCTTCCTGAGTGGCTTCGGCATGCTGCTGGATAGATTTGAGGCGCTCAAATTCAGCGCTGACCCGATTCTGCTCTTCCTGCGCTTCATCCAGCGCGGCCTGAGCATCCTGAAGTAGCTCGTCTTTCTGCGCGATCTCAGCCTGAAGCTCCGCAATCTGTTCTTGCAAACGCGAGGCATCATCCGATTGGCCCAGGGACTCCCGCTCGATTGCCGCGAGGCGCTCTCGTGTGGCGTCGCCTTCCGCGCGGGCCTCTTCCAGCTCAGTGGACAGCGTGGCCAGTCGTACCTGGGCATCGCCCAGGGACGTGGTGGTCGCGGCCAACTCCTCGCGCAGGGATTGCAATTCCGTATCGGAGCCTTCGGCCGCGCTCAATTGATCCGCCAGATTTGCCCGCTCACGCTCTGCGGCGGAGAGGGCCTCGGTCAATTCCTGGATTCGGGATTCAAAACCGCCCTGGCCCGAAACGCTCTCTTCGAGACTCTTCTTCAAATAGTTCAGTTGTCCGTGGGCCGACTGCTCCAGGGATTCCAGCGAGTCCGACTCGGCCTTTGCGGACTCGGACAGGCTCTGGATCGTGGCCATCAGGCCCGCAAGTTGTTCGAATCGAGCTTTGTGCCGCTGGCGCAATTGCTTGAATTCGGACTCAAGCGCCGAGTCTTGTTCATCGGCCCCAGCGTGTTCCACCGTGTTCTCGTCCATCGATTGCCTTCCTTACGACGCTGAAAAATCTCACACGTCTCCCTGAATGAAGTTTAAACACTTTACCCGAGCCTGTCAAGGTGCGAATATCCCGCAAACCACGCACCTGCATCGGCCCTGAACCCCGGCGTGTGCGTAAGAGACGAGGCTGCCCTGGCGCGGGACTTCTTGATTCTATCAGCGTCGAGGACGCATAGTGCGGGGGAGAGGGATCGGCGGCATGGTGCGCGCGTCCGTCTTGATTTTCCAGCAGAGTCATGAGACCTATGAACGACCTATTTCGAGAACAGTTGTTGAAAGCGGGCCTGGCCACCAAGAAACAGGCCAAGGCCGCGGCCCACGAAGAGAATATCGCACGCCGACAGCGCCGGAAGGAAACCGACGGAGAGGAGGCCGCGCCCACGCCGGAGCAAGTGGCGGCGCAGAAGGCCATAGAAGAAAAACGTGAACGGGACCGTCAGCTCAATCTGGAGCGGGAAGTCGAGCAGAAGGCACAGGCACTCCACGCCCAGTCGGACGACTTGATCAAGCAGCACGCGATGCGAAACACCAAAGGTCCCGTCGACTACAAATTCGCCGATGAGGGGAAGGTGAAGAGCCTGCTTGTATCATCGGAAATCCAGGTCCAATTGCGCGATGGCGCCACCGGAATTGTCTGGGGCGGCGGCGGTTACCACCTCGTGCCCCGCGCTATAGCGGAGAAGATCGAAGAACGAACACCGGCCCGACTGGTGCTCTTGAACAATGCTCAGGATTCCCTCGCGCCGGATGATCCCTACGCGGAGTTTCCGGTGCCGGATGATCTCATGTGGTAGGAGGGGCCATCCCGCTGGTGAATAAATGCGGGTTCAGGGCGGTAGAGGTCGTGTAATTCCCAACTTACCAACGAAGGGTACTTAAACCATGGCACGAAAACCTGAATTTGTGGGCGGCGCCGAAGGCGGCCCGCCACGGGGAACGGGAGGGCGACGAGCGGGCAAACTCGCCGGACTGTCCATAACCCTTCCCCTGATCGCCGTAGGCGTAATTGTCGCCTACAATATGTGCTTTGAATACGTACGGCCCAACGAATTCGGCATCAAGGTCGTCAAGATTGGCGTGCACAAGGGCGTGCAGGAGAAAATCTACGAGCCGGGGCTCGCCTTCCGCATTCCTTTTGGGGTTCAGGAAGTCTACACCCTGCCGCGCAATTCCCAGGTGCTCGAAATGACGAACCGCGAGAGCGCGGAGCGCGACGGCATCTATGTAGATCGGGAAGCGAAAATCCAGACTTCAGACGGTTTCTTCGTGGATGTGGACGCCACGATCCTCTATCGGATCGACGATCCGTACAAGGTCTTCAAGAAGCTCGGTCCCGAGGACAACTACCTGCAACTTGGCCTGTTGCCCAAGGCGGAGGCGGTGCTTAAGGAAGCGCTGGGGCAGTTGACCACGGAGGAGTTTTACGACTCCGCCCTGCGCGTGGAAAAGGCGGATTTGGCGGAGCAGATTCTCAATGACACGCTGAAGGACGAGGGCCTGGTGGTGGAGCACGTACTGGTGCGCTATTTCCGGTACAGCGAGGCCATTCAGGATAATATTGAGGCCAAGAAGCTCCAGGACCAGTTGGTGTTTACCAACGAATCCAAGGGCCGCGCGGCCGAACAGAACCAGGTGCTCCAGCGTGCCCTGGCCGAAGGCGAATACCTCGTCAAGGTGAAAGAGGCCGAAGGCGACGCCTACCGCGTGGAGAAGGAAGCGGAGCGGGATCTGTACGTGCGCAAGAAAGAGGCCGAGGCGGATCTGCTGGTGGCCACGGCGGAAGCCCAGGGTGTGGAACTGAAGAATCAGGCCATGCAGGCCCTCGGCGCAGACGCCATGGTGGCGATTAAGATGACCGATATCCTGAAGGGACTCGACGTAATCCTGTTGCCCGCTGGCGGAGAGCAGGGGATGAATCCCCTCGATCTGAATGCGGTCCTTAAGACGTTCGGCGTGACGGAGGGAGCGACTTCGGGCAAGAGCCCAGCCCCCGCCGTCCCCGCAAACACGGAGTCTGTCCAATGAGTACGCGCAACGCGGCCCTCGCCGCGCTCTTCGCTGGATGCACCCTGCTCGCCAGTGACTGCATGCCCTATAGCACCGGCGCCACCGAAGTGGGTGTACGCACGGTCACCTGGTCGCCCTTCGGCGGCAAAGGTGTTCAGAAGGAGCCCTACGCCCCCGGTTCCACCTATTTCTTTGTGCCCTTCTTCACCGACTGGCACACCTTTGATACGCGGATTCAGAAGCTGGTCATGGCCGGAGATCCGAATGCCAGCAACATCGGCAATCAGGACGATCTGAAGTTCAAGACGGTGGACGGCAACGACATCAGCCTCGACGTGATCATCTCCTATCACATCAATCCAGAGGAGGCCGCCCATATCCTTCAACGGGTGGGCACCGACGATGATCAGGTGCGGGACAACATCGTGCGTACGATAGCCCGGAGCAAACCCCGGGATATCTTCGGGGAACTCACCACAGAGAACTTCTACGAGGCGGATCAACGCAGCGCGAAGGCTCTGGTGGTGAAGGACAAGCTGAACGAAATGCTGAAGGACTACGGCGTGGTGGTTACCGAAGTTCTGCTTCAGGACTACAATTTCTCCCCCGCGTACCAACAGGCCATTGAGGACAAGAAGGTGGCCGATCAGGAAGTGGAGAAGCTGCGATCGGAGACCAACGCGCGCCGCGAGGAGTTCGTCACGCTGGTGAAAGAGGCGGAAGCCACCATTGCCAAGGTGAAAGCCACCGCCGATGGCGAGTACCAGAAGGCCGTTATCCAGGCCGACGCGTACTACCTTCAGCAGGAGCGGATCGCCCAGGCAACGCTCGCCGAGGCCCAGGCGGAGGCGGAAGGTATCCGCAAGATGAACGAGGCCCTGTCCGGCTCGGGTAGCGCGGAAGTGGTCAAGTTGGCCATTGCCGAGGCGCTCGCGGACAAAAGGATTGTCATGGTGCCCATGGGCGGTGGCGGACTCGACGTGCGCTCCATGGACATCAATCAGTTCCTTGGCATGTACGGCGCCAAGGCCATCGCGGAGAAGAAAACACCGCTGGGCCCGCTGCCTTGAAATAAATCATCGGACCGATCAGTCAGATCCGACTGATCGGTCCGATTTTTTTTCAGACAGGTTGCTCCCTCAGAACTCCAGTTCGCCCTTGTACTTCCCCAGCTTTTTCTCGATCCGCTCCAGGCGATGTCGGAAGGTCCGCGCCTCGCTGCGCTCCAGGCCCGCCGTGCCTTCGCGGGTGGCATAATGGGTGAGGGCCTCGCGACAGAGGCGGGCGGCGGTGCCGAGATCGCGCGTACGGTGCTCGTGGTGCTTCGCCAGCTCGTGGCTCGCCTCGGGATCGCCGGGGAAGGCGTCGAGCACCTGCTCCCAGGCCTGCTGCATCTCCTCCCACCGCTCGCGGCGCTTGCAGGCGAGGGCCAGCATTTCCAGACATTCACGGCGCAGCGCGACGTTTTTCGTTTCGTCCAAGAATAGGCGTGCGTGCTCGATCACATCGTCGTAGTGCTTTTGTCGAAAATGGATCCGCACCACGGAGAGCTTGTCCTCCAGGTGTGCGAATCCCTGGCCCCCCGGCGTGTCCAGGCACTGGGACATCCACGCGGTCAGGGAGACGAGGGACAAAATATCCATCTCGTGGTGGTGGAGTACGCCTTCGAGGGGCCGCGCGTCGCGCTCTTCGAGATAGCGGAACCAGAGCTGGGGGATGAGGTAACCCGGCACGTCACCGTCGCGGCAGATCGAAAGTATCTCGCGCTCCACGTTGCCCAGGCTGCAATCCTTCAGGCGCTGCTTCCAGAAGCGTCGCGCGGCGTGGACGAGATCGAGGTGGAGAATGCCGTCGCCGCGAAAGGGGATGCGGCTCTGGATGAAGCGCGTGCGCAGCAGGGGCAGATCAAAGCTCTTACCGTTATAACTCACGAGCGTGTCGTGGCGATCAAAGAGCTCGGCCAGGTAGTTCAGCATCGGTTCTTCGTCGTCGAAGTCGCGCATGATGCACTGGTCCAGGCGAAAGGCTCCTTCGATGAAATAACCCACGCCCACCAGAAAGGCAACGGTGCCCGTGCCGCCCATCAACCCGGTGGTCTCCGTATCCACAAAGCACGCCGTGCGCGGATCGAAATCTTCCAGCTCCGGATCGCAGGCGGAGAAGGCGATGTGCTTCGATTTGCTCTGGAGTGCCGCGCCCAGCTCCACGATGCCCTGGCGGTAGTCCAGTGGATAGTCGTGACGGATGAGGTAAAAGCCGCCGTCCGCATCGCCGATGATCTCGCCGGGGATGTGGTTTTCCAACGTGTAGGTGCCCGCGTCGCGCTCTTCCTGGGTGATCTGGGGTGCGCGGCTGTACTCGGACTCAAACTCATGGTGGGGCGAAATGCCGAGGTGATCCGTGAGGCCGCGAAGACGATTCACGTTGCTCGGGGGCAGGGCGCGCTCCTCCCGGGGGAGTGCACGTCGCGGTAGGGGATTGGCGCCCTGCTCGCGTTGCAGGGCGGCCCCAGTTTTCAGGCCATGGGCCTTAAGGAGGTCGGCTAGCTTGCCGGTGGGTGGGGGTGGCTCATCGGACGGATAGGACGGATAGGACCGATTTGGCGGGACCGCCGAATCGACCTCATTCAGGAAATCAGTCTTATCTGTCCTATCGGCCGTGGGCGGCACCTTCGCCACGGATCGCTTCAACTCCGCCCCGGTGCCCAGGCCCGTCATGGCCTTGAGCGCGTCGAGCTTTTTCTTCATGTCGCTCATGCGATCACCTCGGGCTTCTTCACCACAGCCCCCAGGGCCATCTGCACCAGCCCCAGCGCACCACGCTTGCCGTGCTGTCCCGTCTCCAAAACACTGCCCACGCAACTCGGACAGCCCTCGGCACAGGGACAATCCGACAGGAGCGAGGCGGCGGCCTCCAGCATACGCTTGTGGTGGTAGAACAATTTCTCGCTGAGCCCCACGCCGCCGGGATAGCGTTCGTAGAGGTAAATCGTCGGCAATTCACCTACCGGCGAACGCAGCATGGCCTGGGCGCGAATGTCGCTCGGATCGCAGAGCACCTGAACCGGCGCAACCTGCTTCAGGGCACTCGCCAGCGCGTTCAACGCCTCGCCCATCTCCTCCTTCGCGAAGCCGAAGCGATCCGCGGTGTCCTGGGGGAACTCAATCCAGTAGCCGGTGGTGTGCATGGTTTGCTCGGGCAGGTGAATCTCGCCCCAGCCCACATTTTCGTGGGTGCCGAATTTTATCTTCTTGTAGATTGTCGGGAGCCAGGTGACGCTGAGTTCCCCGCAGCAACGCTCCACGTCATGCTCCGGTTTACTCTCGAAGACATCCAGTACCTTCAAGTCCACCTTCGTCTCCGCGTCCGTGTAGTAGTCCACCTCCACGGGCCGCGCATAGGCCTTTCGGTCCTCCAGGTCGAGTTCGTCAATGGTGTACTGGGCACTCTGGTGCAGGTAGATCGCGTTCTGATAGACCTCGACCGGCGCCGCAAAGAAATCTACTTCGCCGATGACCCGCCCATTGTCCGAGGTGTCCAGAATCACCACGTTACCCGGCGCCGCCGTACGCAGGCTGATGTCGGAAGCCGGATAGGTGTCCGCGCTCCAGTGCCATTTGTTGCGCACCTTGCGCAGCACCCGGTTATCCACCAGGTAGTCCAGGATCTCGCCCGTGGATGTGGCGTCCAGGCCGAAGGCCTCGCCCTCCACGAATGGAATCTCGAAGGCCGCGCATTTAAGATGGCTCGTCAACACGATCAGGTTGTTCGGGTCCACCGTGGCGCTTTCCGGCGGCTGGTCGAAGAAATATTCCGGGTGCGCGATGATGTACTGGTCGATGGGCGCGCTTGTGGCGATGAGCACCACCAGCGCCACCGAATTGCGACGCCCCGCGCGTCCCGCCTGTTGCCAGGTGCTCGCCACGCTGCCCGCGTAGCCCGTCATGATGCACACGTCCAACGCGCCAATGTCGATGCCCAGCTCCAGCGCGTTGGTGCTCACCACCGTCATCACTTCGCCATTGCGGATGCCCTGTTCGATCTCGCGCCGCTCGGTAGGCAGGTAGCCCCCGCGATAGCCCCGCACGAGGTTGTGGCTCTTGCCCATCTTCCGCACGGCATCCTTCAGGTAGGTCGTCAAGACCTCCACCCGAAGGCGGCTCCGCGCGAATACGATAGACTGAATGTTCTTCGACAGCAGCGACGCGGCCAGGCGGCTCGCTTCCTTCACCGATGATTTGCGGATGCCCAGTTCCCGGTTTACCACGGGCGGATTATAAAAGAGGAAATGCTTCTCGCCCGCCGGTGCGCCGTTATTGTCGATGAGGTGGACCTTCTCCTCGATGATGCGCTCCGCCATCTCCTGGGGGTTCGCGATGGTCGCGCTGCAACAGATGAACTTCGGGTGCGAGCCATAGAACGCACAGATGCGCTTCAGCCGCCGCACCACGTTGGCCAGGTGGCTGCCAAAGACCCCGCGATAATGGTGGATCTCGTCGATCACCACATACTCCAGATTCTCAAAGAGCCGGATCCAGATGGTGTGGTGGGGGAGGATGCCCGCGTGTAGCATGTCCGGATTCGTCACCACGATATGCCCCGCGCTCCGCACCGCCTTACGCGCCGAGGCGGGTGTGTCCCCGTCGAAGGTGTAGGTGCCGATCTTCACCTTCATCGCGTCGATGGTGCCCTTCAGCTCGTTCATCTGATCCTGCGACAGCGCCTTCGTGGGAAAGAGATACAAAGCCCGCGCCTGCGGATTCTCCAGAATCTTGTTCAGCACCGGCAGGTTGTAGCACATCGTCTTGCCCGACGCCGTCGGCGTCACTACGCACGTGTGTTCCCCCGCCAGCGTAGCCGCAATCGCGTCCGCCTGGTGCGTGTAGAGCTGATGAATGCCCCGCTTCTTCATCCCCTCTACCAGATCAGGATGCATCGCCTCCGGAAAAGGCGCATAACGTGCCTCACGCGGCGGGATCGTGTGCCATTTTGTCAGATTGCGGCAAAAATCAGTATCCGCGCGAAGGCGGTCCAGGGTCTGGGCAACGTTCATGTTCAAGATGGCCTTGGGTTAATTGAATGCCTGAATATAGCATCAGTGGTGTGCTGTTGGCAAGGGGGCTGAGCAATTCACATGATGGCGAAAGTCAACGACAGCCTCCACCTTGCCTGGGCCAGGCACATGACGTGAAATTACGTTGCCCTGGGGAATAGTTCACTGCTCTGCGTGTTTTTTCTGCTTGGCGGATATCTACTTCGGACAGGGACTGCAGGATTACAGATAAGGAGACAGGGTCTGTTCTACAGCTCAATTGGCTTAGTGACCGTAACAGTATTGACAGCTTTCACCACGTGTGGTACCTTTTTGCGGGCAGGCGTCCAGAGTCACCGGGAACAAATCGTAACGATCGTAAACTATAATCCGAGTAGCAGCGGTTTGGGCATCGGGAGGTCGTGTAGTGCCTGGGCGAATTGATCTTCCTCGGGAGATTTGTATCCACGTGAGCGCTGTAAAACTCGGATTATGGCCCCGGGGGGTAACCATTTAACCAGCTCAGGAGCCTTATTGATGCTCCCTGTATTTGATTGAGGTTGATTTTCGCGGTGAGGCGGTCTCGCGAACTCGACGGTCGAATTTCGAGATTCGAATTATCCAGAGAGGTCGTAAGATGTCCATGTTTCGCCTGAGTATCCCTGTAACCATCTCGCATGCAACAGGTACTTCGCCTTTCGGCGCGGCCATTCCAGCGCCAGCCCGGGATTGCCGCGGCGATTGCGTGCGGCGCGGGTCGGTTCGGGGCCGGTCGCCATTCAGGCTCGGATTTTCCTGTCTGTTCCTGATTCTCCTGTCATTCCTGCTTACACTGAGTGCCGGTGCCGGTGTCTATTCCGGCGGCGGGGGGACCTCGGGTGATCCCTACCAGATCGCAACGCTGGCCGACCTCGAGGAATTGAGTGGGTCGTCAAGCGATTGGGCCGCGGGAAAGTATTTTGTCCTGACTGCGGACATTGACGCGTCGGCGACGAGCACCTCGAATGGCGGAGCAGGTTTTTCACCGATTGGATACAGCACGAGTGAGTTTTTTGGTTCGTTTGACGGGAATGGTCATGTGATCTCGGCGCTGACGATCAACCGGCCGGGGCAGTATGAAGTTGGCGTGTTCGGGCAGGCCGGCAACGGCAGCACGATCCAGCGGGTGGGCCTCGTGGACGTCAGCGTGTCGGGGAACCTCTATGTCGGCGGCCTGGTCGGGAACAACATGGGCACGGTGACTTCGTGCTACACGACTGGCGACGTCTCTGGGGGCGAATTGGTCGGCGGGCTGGTCGGGAATAGCGGCGGCACGGTGACTTCGTGTTACACGACCGGCAGCGTCTCGGGCTCCGACAAGGTCGGCGGCCTGGCCGGGAGCCTTTCCGGCTTCGGGCCGATGAGTTCCTGCTACTCGACGGGTCTCGTCACGGGACAGCAACTCAATGTCGGCGGGCTGGTCGGTTTCAACGCGGGCACGGTGACATCGTGCTACTGGGACACGGAGACTTCCGGTATGGCCACGGCGTATGGTGCCGGACCAACGTCGGGCGCGACGGGTCTCAGCAGCGCGGATATGCTGCTTCAGGCGTCGTTCGGCGGTTTCGATTTCGCCACGACCCCGGACTGGAAGATTTTCGATGGTGACTCCCGACCCTACCTGCCCTGGCAGGCGAAGTCGAGTGTGGCTCCTCTGATTTCCTACGCCGGCGGGGACGGCACTTCGGGCTCCCCTTACCAGATCGCCACGCTGGGCCAGTTGCTGCGCTTGAGTGAAACCCCATCCGAGTGGGCCGCGGGGAACTACTTCGAGTTGATCGCGGATATCGACGCGTCGGACACCAGCGGATGGGACGGCGGCCTGGGATTCTCGCCGATTGGGAATAACGCGACTCAATTTATGGGTTCGTTCGAGGGGAATGGGCATGTAATCTCGGGGCTGACGATCAACCGACCATCGCAGAGTTATGTGGGATTATTTGGGCGTACGGGCTCCGGCGGCGCCATCCAGCATGTGGGTCTTGAGGGTGGCAGCGTCTCTGGACTTCAGTTCGTCGGCGGCCTGACCGGGAGCAACGGCAACACGGTGAGTTCGTGCTCCGCGACCGGCAGCGTCTCGGGGACTAACGCCGTCGGCGGGCTGGTCGGGTACAACGGCACCACGGTGACTTCGTGCTATGCGACCGGCAGTGTCTCGGGCGGCGAAATGGTCGGCGGCCTGACCGGGCGCAACCGGGGCACGTTGAGTATGTGTTACGCGACTGGCAACGTCCTGGGTACTGGCCAATACGCCGGTGGCCTTGTCGGGTACTGTGAAGAGACGATCGGTTCGTCGTGCTACGCGACCGGGAGCGTCTCGGGCCAACAGTATGTCGGCGGCCTGATCGGATTCAACATCTATGCGACGGTGGATTCGTGCTACGCGACGGGCGCTGTGTCGGGACAACAGTATGTTGGCGGCCTGACCGGGACAAACGAATCCGCCACGGTGACTTCGTGCTACGCGACCGGGAGCGTCTCGGGACAACAGAATGCCGGTGGGCTGATCGGGGATAACCTCGGCACGGTGGGTTCGTGCTACTGGGATACGGAGACTTCGGGCACGGGCACGGGCATCGGATCCGGAACGCTCAACGGTGCTACGGGCCTCAGCAGCGCGGATATGCTCCTGCTGGCCTCCTTCATCGGCTTTGATTTTATTACGACACCGGACTGGCGTATTTTCGACGGTACAACCCGACCCTACCTGCCCTGGCAGGCGCTGTCGGGTGTGGCTTCTCAGATTGCCTACGCCGGCGGTGATGGCTCTTCCGGCTCGCCCTACCAGATCGCCAACCTGGGCCAGTTGCTGCGTTTGAGCGAAACCACCTCCGAGTGGGCCTCAGGGATATACTTCGAGTTGACTGCGGATATCGACGCGGGGGATACAAGCGCGTGGAATGGCGGCTTGGGCTTCTCACCTATTGGGAATAACGCGAACCAATTCCGAGGTTCGTTTGAGGGAAATGACCACATAATCCTGGGGCTGACGATCAACCGCCCATCACAGGATTTTGCAGGCCTGTTTGGCTCAGTGGGCCTCGGCGGCGCCATACGGAACGTGGGCCTCGCGCGCTTACGCGTCACAGGGAAGGACAATGTCGGCGGTCTGGTTGGGAACTCCTTAAGCACGATAAGTTCGTGCTATGCGATCGGTACCGTTTCCGGGGAAAATACAGTCGGCGGCCTGGTGGGTCAGGCCTTCGTCGATATGAGTTCGTGCTACGCGACCGGCAGCGTCTCGGGAACCTATATTGTCGGCGGCCTGGCCGGGTGGATCTCCGGCACAGCGACTTCGTGCTATGCCACCAGCAGCGTCTCGGGTAGTGGCGACTTCAGCGGCGGCCTGGCCGGGTACTGCGACGGCACGATAAGCTCGTGCTTCGCGACCGGCGCCGTCTCGGGACAACAGTATGTCGGCGGCCTGACCGGATATAACGACTTTGCCACGCGGAGGTCAGGCTACGCGACCGGAGGCGTCTCGGGCACCGATGCTGTCGGCTGCCTGGCGGGATATAACGACTCCAGCACGGTGAGTTCGTGTTACGCTACCGGTGCCGCGTCGGGGCAACAGTTTGTCGGCGGATTGACCGGCTCGAACGACTCCAGCACGATGACTTCGTGCTACGCCACGGGCAGCGTCTCGGGGACCAGCGCGGTCGGCGGCTTGGCCGGGGAAAACCTCGGCACGGTGACTACGTGCTACTGGGATACGGAGACCTCAGGCGCCAATACGGGCATAGGCAGCGGAACGCTCAGCGGTGCTACGGGACTTGCGAGCGCGGATATGCTGCTGCAGGCTTCCTTCTCGGGCTTTGATTTCACTACGACGCCGGACTGGGCGATCGTGGAGGGAGAAGCCCGCCCCTATCTTCCGTGGCAATCTACCGTGCTGTATGAAGGGACTGCCACTACGGCGCCAGCGGCCCTCACCGTTACCACGGGGTATGTGTACAATCCGGCGGGCTCGGGGATAACCCTCGATAGCTACGGGGTGGCGATCCGCGAGGAAGGCTCGAACACGTGGGACTTCGCCGAGGCGGGGGCGTCCGCCCTTGCCGCGGACGACGGTGCCCCGCTGGATGGCCAAATGCCCCTGACCAATCTGACGGCGGGAACCACCTACGTATACCGGGCCTATGCCGATGACAGCAACGGGGTAACGCACGTTGGAACAGAACGTTCCGTGACAGCCACTGATTCCACAGCCCCGGAGATCTGGCTTGTGGGCGCAAATCCGCAGACAATCGACGTCGGCGGCGCCTACACTGAACTGGGCGCCACCGCTTCGGACGACTACGACGGCGACCTTACCGGCAGCATTGTGATTAACACATCGGCGGTCAATACGGCGGTCGTGGGCGATTATACAGTCACTTATGACGTTACAGATTCGTCGGGCAACCACGCCACACAGGCGGTGCGTACGTTCACTGTAAATGCCGCCGGCGAAGGCGAAGGCGAAGGCGAAGGCGAAGGCGAAGGCGAAGGCGAAGGCGAAGGCGAAGGCGAAGGCGAAGGCGAAGGCGAAGGCGAGGGCGAGGGCGAGGGCGAGGGCGAGGGCGAGGGCGAGGG
>JBHEKR010000456.1:0-2590 GCA_041859365.1 Candidatus Hydrogenedentales bacterium | reverse complement strand
CGCCTTCGACACGCGCATCAAGGTGGCGGTAACGAGCTGCGGCTTCACGCGCTTTCCGAAGTACTATGGAGGTGATATAACGGGCTGGAGCCACAAGGGCTACATGCCCTCCATCGTAACGAAGTTCGACAAGGACCCCGCGAAGATGCCCTTCGATTTTACCGAGATTCTTGGCGTCATCGCGCCCCGGGCCGTGTTTATCAACGCGCCCCTCCGCGATGAGAACTTTGACAATCCCGGCGTGCGCGAATGCGTTGCGTCGGCGATGCAGGTATTTGAACTTTTCAGTTCCACACAAAAGTTGCAGGCGGCCTATCCCGATGCGGAGCACGATTTCCCACCTGCACAGCGGGCCGCGGCCTATAAACTGATCGCGGAGACGATTGGGGAATAGGATTTCGCACGGGCTTTGACAATCGCAGGGACGGCAGTGACTACAGAGACCACAGGTACTCAAAACCCTGCTGTTTCTGATGTCGCTGCCGTCCCTGTATGGTTTCAGTGTGACTATACGCCTTCTTTACTTGCTCAACTGTACCGCAATGCTCGCCACGTGTTTGCCCTGGAAGCGGGCCTGGGCGAGTTCCTTTTCGCTGGGCTGGCGCGAGCCGTCCGCCCCGGCGATGGTGCCCGCGCCCCAGGGGCTGCCACCCTTTACCTCGCTGATGTCGGCGAGTTCGGGACAGGCGTAGGGCAGGCCAGCGTAGATCATGCCGTGGTGCATCAGGGTCGTGACGAAGCTGATGATGGTGGACTCGTTTCCGCCACCCGTGCCGGTGCTCGTGAAGACGCTGCCGACTTTGCCGACCAACCCGCCTTTCACCCAAAGGCCACCGGTCTGATCGAGGAAGTTGCGCATCTGGGCGGCCATGTTTCCGAAGCGCGTGGGCGTGCCGAAGATGATGGCGTCGTATTCGCCGAGTTCGCCGGGCGAGGCCACCTCGGCGGCCTGATCAAGCTTTACACCGTTGCGCTTCGCCGATTCCTCCGAGAGGGTTTCGGGAACACGCTTGATCGTTACTTCCACCCCGTCCACGGAGCGCGCACCCTCGGCAACGGCGCCCGCCATGGTTTCGATGTGGCCATACATGGAGTAGTAGAGAACGAGTAGCTTTGGCATGGGAAGATTTTCCTCGTCGGCTTGCGTGCCGCTGATAGTTGATAGTGCATCACGGAGTCGCTGGCTGAAGCCTACTGCCTGCTAGGCGGTAAATCCGCCATCGGCCGTGATCACATTGCCGGTGATAAATGACGCCGCGGGGCTTGCCAGGAAGGCGACCGCCGCCGCGACTTCCACGGGCTTGCCATAACGACCCAGAGCGATGAGTGCCTTTTGCCCTTCAGAGCCGGGGCCATCCTCGGGGTTCATTTCCGTGTCCGTGGAGCCGGGCTGGACCACATTCACCGTGATGCCCTTCGGGCCCAGGTCGCGCGCAGCGCCCCGGGAGTAACCCACCACGGCGGCCTTGGTGGCCGAGTAGTCAGCGATCCCGGGGAAGGCCACGCGATCCGCCAGGGCCGAGCCGATGGTGATAATGCGCCCGCCTTCCCCAAGGAGCATCGCAGCCGCACGGATGGCGGTGACTACGGCGCTGTAGTTGATGGCGAGCTGGCGATCGAGAGCGACCACGTCGGTATTTGGATCGCCAATCATGCCGGGGTAGAAGACCCCCGCGTTGTTTACGAGGATATCCAGACGACCGAAATGAGCGGCCACGCTCTGTACCAGGCCCGCGACCTGCGCCTGATCGGTCTGGTCCGCCTGAAAGGCGTGGGCGCGCACGCCCTTGGCCCCGAGCTCTGCGGCAACGGCCTGGGCCTTGGCACCCGAGGCCGAGTAGCTGATGGCAACATCCGCGCCTCGATCCGCGAGGGCATGGGCAATGGCCGCGCCGATGCCGCGCGATCCACCGGTGACAAGGGCAACTTTTCCACTGAGTGAATTGGGCATGGTGGGGTTTCCTTTTGGGTTGTGCGATCGTTGTTGGGTGATGGGTCTTTTTGGGGCTTATGGGGTCTCAGTTTTCATGCTGACCCATACGACCCATTTTTCAGCCTTCAGCCTAGCGGAAGCCGCCGCTGATGTACAGTGTTTCGCCGGTGATCCACTTGGAGTCCTGCGATGCGAAGAAGACCACGGCAGGCGCGATGTCATCCGGCTGCCCCGTTCGTCCCAGAGGGGTTTGTGTGGCCATGGCCGTTTCCTGTTCGCTGCCCGCGATACCGGCCGTGTGGGTGCCTTCCGTTTCCACCATGCCCGGGTTAATGGCATTTACCCGGATATTTCGCGGGCCCAGTTCTTTCGCGAGAGACTTGGTGATCGCGTCCACGGAAGCTTTCGTCGCGCTGTACACCGAGCCAAAAGCGGGGGCATAGGTGCTCACGATGGAGCTGGTGTTGATGATGCTGCCACCTTCCGGTCCGAAATGTTTTGCGGCCTCCTGGGTGGTGAGGAGCACGCCGAGCACGTTGACGTTAAACTGCTCGTGAAAGTGTTCCGCCGTAATGTCGCCGAGGGGCGCGAACTTGAAGATGCCCGCATTGTTCACCAGCACATCCACCGCACCATAAGCGTCCACAGCAGCCTTGC
>JBHEKR010000343.1:0-3487 GCA_041859365.1 Candidatus Hydrogenedentales bacterium | reverse complement strand
GTGAAGGCGAAGGTGAAGGTGAAGGTGAAGGTGAAGGTGAAGGTGAAGGTGAAGGTGAAGGTGAAGGTGAAGGTGAAGGTGAAGGTGAAGGTGAAGGCGAGGGTGAAGGTGAACCTCTCGGTTGCCCCGTGTCCAAGTCGGCGCTGGTTCGGCCCATCCAGCAATACCTCGGCGATATTTTCCTGTTGGCGTTGTCGATGACAGGCTTGTTGGTCAGAAGGAGATGGGATCCATGAAAACCCCCATCCAGAAGAACTTCCGACAACTCGGTTTCACGCTGCTGGAGCTGTTGATCGTTATCGCGATCATATCGCTGCTGGCCGCGCTGCTGCTTCCGGCGCTGTCCCGCGCGCGGTCGCAGGCGCGTGCGGTGGAGTGCGCGAGCAACCTGCGCCAGCTCTTCCTGGCGGTTACGATGTACGCGGCGGAGCACGATGGACAATGCGTGCCGGCGGCCGAGGACATGTTTGATTTCATGCTTCCGGGTGCGCCGCCCGACCATGCGGGCGGCTATAAACGCTGGCACGGTGTGCGCGAAACGCCGAACCAGAATTCGGTGTTCATTCCCGAGAAGGGCCCCCTGGCGGAGTATCTGATGGACTCCAGGGTGAAAACGTGCCCGGAATTCTTCGAGTATTCTCAGCACAGTGATCAGCCGAACGTTTTCGAGGCGGGCACGGGTGGTTATGGCTACAACATGGCCTATATCGGCTCCACCCTCGCGGTGACGAACGATCTGGTGAGTGCGGCGCGAAACGGCTTTCTGGATTCGAGGATCCAGCACCCCGCCCAGACGGTGCTGTTTGCGGATGCGGCGATGCCGCAGAACGGGTATCTCATCGAATACAGCTTCGTGGAGCCACCCCACTTCGTATCGGCGGACGAACCCCGGGGCGCGGCGGCCTGGGGCTTTCAATCACCCTCGATGCATTTTCGTCACTACGGGCGGGCGAACGTGCTGTGGGCGGATGGACACATCACCAGCGAGAAGTGGGAGTGGGCCCCGGAGACCAACATCTACGGCGCGAAAAACAGCCGGTGGATGGTGGGATGGTTTGGACCGAAGGACAATCGTCAGTTCGATCATGGAAGCAAAGAGGGCTACTGAGCAACCCGGCTCAGCGCTTGAAGATGCCGAGGATGCTCCCGATGAGCCGTGACAGGAAGCCGCCCTCGGTGTTGGGCTCGTCCGTCGGCTTTACCGCGCCGGTGCTGATCTGGTAGAGCGTGTTGATGCATTCCCGGAACTCGGCCGCATTGGCGATACGATCTTTGGGATCCCGGGCGAGCGCCCGCTCAAAAAACCGGTCGGCTTCCTTGGGCAGTTCGGGGCAGAGCTCGCAAATGGGCTCAAAAGCCCGGGGCACTTTTCCACTCAACATCTCAAAGAAAATGATGCCGATGGAGTAAATATCGGCCCGCTGGTCCACCTCGGACGCGTTGAAGGACTGCTCTGGAGCGTTGTACTGAATGCGACCGAGCGTGGCGCCGACGCGGGTAAACTGGGCGCCACTGGGGTCCTGAAGCTTGGCGAGACCAAAATCGAGGAGCTTGATGGTGCCGTCCTGCAGGAGGATGATATTTTCCGGGGATATGTCCCGGTGAACTGTCACCTGGTGCACATGCTCCAAGGCGTCACAAAGCAGCGAAAGGATGCGGACCGCGGAGCCGAGGCCGAGTTTACCCCGCTTGACCATATAATCGCGGACGGTTTTTCCGTCCAGGTATTCCATTGTGTAGTAAAGCAGGGAGCCGTATTGACGGGCGGCCAGGATCTTGACAATTCCGGGATGGTTCAACTGGCGGACGGCGTTCACTTCACGCACGAAGCGCCCGACCGCCTGCTGGTTGGTGGCGTATTGGGGCAGAAGGGTCTTCAAGGCGATCTGGCGGTCACGCTTGAGATCGTTGACGAGATACACAATCCCCATGCCGCCCTTGCCCAGCATTCGCACGACCTGGTAGCGCTCCGCAATGATATCGCCCGGCTCAAAGCCACCTATGGCTTTGGCCAGATTGGAGCGCCCCCCGGGCTTGGGCACCTGAAAATCCGGTTTGTTTTGTTCGCTCATCCTGTTGATCTCGGCTAAGTTGTGAACGTCACAGACCCTACAGGGGACTAGAATACCAGAAAGCCGGGCAGGAATAAACACTCTTTACAACGCTGAGAAAGTCCCCCGAGCCCCTAAAATCTCGTTCAGCTGCGACGGATCCTGAACGGCCCCCGGCCGAAGCCTGGATTTCAGCCCACGTTTCGGAGTTTCATGGTCCACAAGCGACTTTCCGGGTCCGCACCGCTCGGCTGGCCGGGAAAGGGAATAGCGACGGCCGGAATCCGGTTTGATTCCCGGCTGGCGAGGGCGCTGTAGGCCTCCAGCAGGGTAATTCCGCCCTCGCTCCGTGCCGACGGGCTTTCCAATGTATCAGTCGTGGTGCTGTTCATCGCGTAATTTCCTTTCTTGTCTGGTGGTTCATGTGCGCAGCATAGCCCGGCCATGTCAATTGCGTATTTGCGTTCCGTTAGATGTTCGTATTGCCCCCTGGCGCGTCAACCCCCCGGAACCCATACCGTTATATGGACAGGAATATTCATGCACACTTTGGCATCCCGTTGCCCCTCCCTCCCCCGCGCTGCTATGCTGCCTGAAGTACTAACCAGCCTGGAGACCCTACCCCATGAAAACTATCGTCGCCACCGCCTTCGGCGGCCCGGAAGTCCTCGAAATTCGCGATGTACCCGTCCCTGAGCCCGGCCCCGGCGAGGTGCTCATCCACATGCGTGCGGCGGGCATCAACTATGCCGACATCATGCAGCGCGACGGCCTATACCCCGGCGGGCCCAAGGCGCCCTTCGGCGCGGGCTTTGAGGTGGCGGGCGTGGTGGAAAAGGTGGGCGATGGCGTGACCCAGTGGAGTCCTGGCGACGAGGTGATGTCCTTCTGCCAGTCCGGCTACAGCGAGTATGTGGTCGCCAAGATCGGGCAGGTGATGCCCAAGCCGACCCAGCTCAGTTTTTCCCAGGCGGCGGCGATACCCTGCCAGTACCTGACTGCCTACCACGCGCTGCTGACCCTGGGGCGGCTCACGGCGGGCCAGACCGTGCTCATTCAGGCGGCGGCGGGCGGCCTCGGCACCCAACTCGTGCAGATTGCAAGGAATATCGGCGCGACGGTCATCGGCACGGCAAGCACGCCGGAGAAATGCGCGCTTATCGAGTCGCTGGGGTGCAACCACGCCATCAATTATACCCGGCAGGATTTTCAGGAGTCGGTCAAGGCCATCACGGGCAGTCGGGGCTGCGACCTCGTAATTGAGACCGTGGGCGGCGAGGTCTTCGCGAAGAGCCTCAAGTGCCTCAAGCCTCGGGGGATGCTCGTGACGCTGGGCATCGCCAGCAAGGAGCCGCCGATGATCGAGGCGCGCACGCTCCTCGCGCGCAACTGGATCGTGGCGGGCTTTCATCTGATGGCCTACACCAGCGACACCC
>JBHEKR010000218.1:0-21066 GCA_041859365.1 Candidatus Hydrogenedentales bacterium | reverse complement strand
GGCATAGACCAGGGCCACATCGGCCACGGGGCCGTTGGAACTGAAGATCTTCACGCCGGTGATCCGGTAGCCGTCGCCATCCTTCACGGCGCGGGTGGCCATGCTGAAGGCGTCGGATCCGGAGGTTACTTCCGTCATGCCGTTCACGGCGATGAGACTGCCGTCGCAAAGGCCGGGCAAAATCTTTTCCTTCATCTCGGGCGTGGCGTGGCGCGAGATGGGGATGACGCAGGCGAGCAAGTGGGCGCAGACGGCGAAGACCAGGCCGCCGTCGCGGCAGCCGTAGCCGAAGGCTTCCAGCGCCACGGCCACGCTGAGGGGATCCAGCTCGCTGCCACCGTAGTCGCCGGCAACGGGCAGGCCCTGAAGGCCCATCTCGCCGCATTTCAGCCAGAGGTCGTGGGGGAAGATCTGTTCCCGGTCTCGCTCGATGATGTTTTCGTTCAACTCATTCTGGGCGAAGCGGATGATCTGCTCGCGGAGCAGCTTCTGGTCTTCGTTCAGGGAGAAATCCATGGGGGTTTCCTTTTTAACGTTTCTGAGAGTGCCCCAATAGGAGCTCTCGTTTCACTTGATTAACTATTGCGTTGCCTTAGCCCCGGAGGGGCTGCGGAACTTAGCCCAGGGTGAAGCGAGGTACGAGCGTAACCCTGGGATCTGAATCTACATCAAATTCTAACCCCCGAAGGGGGTGGCAGAAGCTCCGCCGAATTGATCCGATATCCATCGCGCTCAACATGACCGCGTGGGTTCTTGCGAGAATCGTTTTCGCGGGTGCGCGTAGCAAGCCTTCGTAGCTCCAAGCTTTCCGGCACCCCCGTCGGGGGTTCGGGCGATGGCATGCGATTTTCCCAGGGTTTCGCTCGTACCTCGCTTCACCCTAGGCTAAGTTCCCCGGCCCCTCCGGGGCCAAGAGCGTACCAAAACTGTCGTTTACACAAAGCACCCGCGATATCTGGGCATTTTCTCAACATTGTTCACGCTGGAGCGCAAATCTAGTCACTACCACGGAGGACCGTGATAACGAGCGCGGTCTGTTCGGGTTTATTCCATCGCCAGCAGTCTCTGGTAGTCCACTTTCGCCGTGGAGGTCTTCGGGAGCGTCTCCACCGCGATGAACTTGTCGGGAATCATATAAAGTGGCACTTTCTTGGAGCAGAATTGCTTCATGGCGATGAGGGACGGGGGTTTGTCGCCGGTCCAATTGAGATAAGCGCGGATCATCACGCCATTTTCTGGATCGGGCGTGGCCACCACGGCCGCTTCCGTCACCAGTTCGTGACTGTAAAGCGCCGCCTCGATCTCGCCCAGCTCCACCCGGTAACCGCGGCGCTTGACCATGCGATCCCGGCGCCCGAGGTACTCGTAATCGCCGTTCTCGTCGATCTTCACCACGTCGCCGGTCTTATACCACTTCCCGCCGTTCGCATCGACGTAAAAGGCTTCGGCGTTGCGCTGCGGCAGATTCCAATAGCCCACCATGACAGAGCCGCCCTTGACGTAGAGCTCGCCCTCCTCGCCCCGGGGCACTTCCTGGTCCAACGCGTCCACCACCATGCCCACGTCGCCGGAGCAATCCACGCCGATGGGGAAAGGTTCGGTGCGCTCTTCGGGAATCCCGCCCCGCACTTCGTAGTAGGTGCAGACGTTGGTTTCCGTCGGGCCGTAGAGGTTGAAATAGCGCGGCTGGGGCCACATGGCCATGACCGCCCGCAGGTGCTTCACGGGGAAGACCTCTCCCGCAAAGAAAATGATGCGGAGGGAGGAATGGTCATGGGCTACGTCCTGCCCGAATTCCACGAGCAATCGCAGGATCGAAGGCGTGGAGTACCAGATCGTGATCTTTTCCGATGCGATCACCGCGGCCAGCTTGCTGGCCTGCTTGCCCAGCGTCTCGCCGAGCAACACCAGCTTTCCACCGTGCTTGAGGCACACGTAGATGTCCAGGATCGACAGGTCAAAGTGGAAAGGCGCGTGGGAAGAGAAGACATCTTCACAGGTGGGCTCAAAGGCCTCGCTGCACCAGTCAATGAAGGCCAGCCCGGTCGCGTGGGTATGCATTACCCCCTTGGGCTTTCCGGTCGAGCCGGAGGTATAGAGGATGTAGGCCAGGTTGGTCGTGTCCACATCCGCAAAGGTCTGCGCGGGATCCGACTCGGCCTTCAGAAGCACCATCGGCACGCCGAAAGGCTCCAGAAAATCCAGGGATCCCGCGTTGGTCAGGCGTTCGCCACCGAATTCCGCGATGAGTCCCTCGGCCAGTTTTTCGGCCACAACGATGGCGCGCACCGCGCAGTCGGAAAAGATATACGCGTTGCGCTCGGGCGGCGCCGTGGAATCCACGGGCACGTACGCCGCACCCGCGCGAAGCGCGCCAAAGACGCCCGCGAGACTGCCGATGGATTTTGGCATGCAGATGCCGACACGGTCACCTGCGGTGACACCCGCGGCCCGCAGCCGTGCTTCCATGGCCTCGGCCAACTTCTGGAACTGCGCGTAGTTGGCGGAAACATCGCGCTCGGGGTCCACGACGGCGCATCGGTCGGGATGGGCCCCGGCGGAGCCCTCAAGAAGCTGGTGTAGCTGGTTCATTACTTTGCCGCGCTTTTCGCATTGACCGTGTTGGCGATCAGGGTGAGGGTTTCGAGGTTGTCCGAACCTATCTCGTGCGCCTGAAACTCAATGCCGTACTTCTCTTCCAGAAAGGTCACCAGCTTCACCGTGGAGATGGAGTCCAGGATTCCGCCGGAAATCAGCGGCGTTTCCTGATCGAGGGAGTCGGGATCCTCGCCGGGGAGAAAGGTATCGAGAATGTAGGCCTTCACGTCGGCCTGGATAGTTTCTGTCGTGTTGCTCATGTTGGGCTTTCCTCTTTCCTGTAACTTTTTACGGGGCTGCGATTGCCGCGACGGGCTGGCCCTGCGCCACGGCGCCGCCGACAAGACTCGCGTCATTCTTTCTTATGGTTTCATACAGATGCTCCGCCAGGAGGCGGTGCGCCAGGGCATTGGGGTGATCGTCAAAATCCGACACTTGGATTTCCTTGTCCGGGTAGCCCTTGTAGGCCCCGGAATAATCCTCGATGATGTCGAAACCGGCCTTCTTCGCAAAGTCGAAGAGTTCCCTGATATCGTTGTCGGAGAAGGATACACGGCCTTTTTCCGGCATATAGATAAAGGCGGTCTTTACGCCCTTTGCGCGACAGGACTCGGCAAACTTGTTGAGCGACCATTCGAGGAGCTCCGAACCATAGGCGCTCAGCCGGATCTTGAGTACGGCGTTGTCCATGTCGGGCGTCACGCCGGCCTTTTTCACGATCTCTTCCACAAAGGGATCGGGCAGCGCCTTGCCGCCCTTCACGCGCTGCACGAGGTGATCCACGATCCACGTCTTTTCAATGCGGTGGCAGAAGATGTACACCGCGTCGAGATTGAAGTTCAGCATGTTCGATTCGAGGACGATGGCCTTCTGGATCGGGTCGTAGCCGTTTACCGAGAAGTTCAGCAGCTCGTAAGGCATGCCCTCGCTGTTGAGGCGGTCCTCCGCCAGCACGTCGCAAACTTCGGCGTCGCTGATGCCCCAGCCCATCGTGTGGGACGAGCCGATCAGGCCGATGCGCTTCACACCGGCGGGCTTTTCCTTCGTGTAGGGCTTGTCGCGCATGCCCCATTCGTTCGTGGTGTAAACCTTTCCCTCGTAGGTCATGTTTGCCGAAGGCGTCATCGCAACCCCGAGGTAGTCGTCCCGCTTCGTATTCATGGTTTTGCGCCACTCGTCGAAGTAGTTCTTGGGCTGCTTGTTGAACATGGCCTGGAGCTCGGGATTGAAGCGATCCACCTGGATCAGATCTTCGTAGTAGCCCCGCTGCATCTCCGCCGCGTCCGCCGCGTTCAGCGAGGGATTCTCGATGGCGTCAAGCACGGCCACCAGCGTGGGGTTCATGTGGCTCTGCACTTCGGAGAGGGCCATGATCATGACGAATAGACCGGTCACGCCATTAAGTATGGCGTTGCGCCAGAAATTGTAGGGTTGAGCCTTGGAAGCGCGCAGTTTCGCCGCGCCGCCGATCTGCCACTGGTCCCGCCCCACGATGATGGCCGTGGCCGCGAGCAGCAGCAGCACCCCGCCAATCTTCAGCACCGCTTCCAGATCCCAGTTGCGCAATTGGAGCAGGGTGGCCCGCCATTCGCCGATGGAATCCGAAGTCCACAGGCTCCACAGGAACGTAATGGTCAGGAACGTAACCACGGTCTTCCGCGCCAGGATGGCCGCGAGCTTCACGCTGTCGGCTGTGGTCTTGGGCACGAGCTTCTTCTGTGGTTGGGCTTCCTTCCACACGCTCACGGTAACCAGAATGCCCAGCAGAACCCAGAAGAGGATGTCCTGCGAGGTGAAGAGGGCCGCGCCACGCAGCCAGAACCACTGGTAGGCATGGAGCGCCCAGGTGGCGAAAAAGGCAATCAGGGTGGCGTAGATCATGCCCTGGGTCGTCCCCAGTTTCCGCAGCCGGAAAAACAGCGGATAGAAGAAGACCTTCATCATGAAGTCCTTCCAGTAAATATTGATCCGGCGCCAGAAGTCCGTGAAGCTCGACGCGAGCACGTAGTGGTGGTTGCCCTCGGGCAGGTTGAAGCCGAAGAGGTGGAGTAGTCCCACGATGGTGTGGAACATGCCCGAGACCTGCAGATAGAGAAGATAGGTGCAGACCATGTGCTGGAAGAAGCCGGAGGCCCCTTCGAGCTCCGCCGGTCCCACGATCATGAACTTGTACAGGAAGCGGTAGAGGATAAGCTGGATGCCGCCCCGGATCATCCACTTCACGCCCGTCTGATAGATCTTGTAGGGATCTTCGTTGTAGTAGGTCCGGCAGAAGGTCTGGTAGTCCACCACCGGAAAGAGGGGGAAGAGGATGTTGGGGATCATGAAGAAATAAGCCAGGGAACGCCAAAGGCTGAAGGGCGCCGACTTGTGCACGAGATCGTACACGTAAATGATCAGGCGGAACATGAACATGGCGCCGAGGATCGGCCAGATCGTGCTCGGCCACGGTGACGCCACCCAGCCCGCGCGAAACACCGCCAGAATCAGCGCCGCGCCGAAGACCAGGCCCAGGCGCACATTCATCGACGCGGGCACATGGCACAGGCCGATGAGCACCAGGCCGATGCCGATGAGCCAGGCCGCGCTCGCCGGACTCTGCCCACCGATCAGGTAGATGAGACAACCAAGGCTGAGTGCCACAAAAAATGGGAGGCGGAAGCGCAGCGGAAGCATGTGATTGATGGGAAAAGCGACCGCCACGATCAACAGCAACTGGCGAAACGCCTCACTCTCCAGCCGTACCGCCTTGAACATGAGCGCGACGAGCAGTACCTGAAATACGACCGCGCCAAAACGCAGAAGATTCTGCGCACTCAAGAAACCTGCCTTCGAATCTTCGCCCGTTGACACACTGGTGGCATTCACGACCATGATCTTCCTTCACTCTCCCGGTTCCTGCTGCGGCCCTGTTTTCGGATAGTGCAATAGCCACACACCAAGCGGAAAGAGGGTCAGGTCACTCCATGCATTAAGCAACCGTCATGCCAACGACATGCTTTCGACATAATTCATTATAAGCAGGTGACTTAACGCAACGCAGCGGCACACTTCACCACGGCAGCCACTGCAAAATATTGTTCTTTTTTGAGTTATATTATGCCCAAATAGATAAAAACTGTCCCACTTTTTCGCTTTGCGCTTGCAAACTCGATTCAAAAAGTTAGACAACTTCAGGTTCGTGGTAGCTTCTAACTTAGTTCTTATTTTAGTAATTAGTCGCATTTTTGTCAATAAATTTAATGGCCACCGTTGATTCCTTCACAGGCCACTCGTATACTGCCCGAGGATCGGCGGACCACCCCCGTGGCCCACGCCCACGGACACGCGCCCGCTTCAGACCACCGAACCGAGGAGATCTGTACCATGCGCTGCCGCGCCCTTGCCCCCTGTCTCGTAACCCTGATCGCCGCCGTGACACCGTGCGCCTTCGCCCAGGTCGGCCTGGAAGTTGTACCCTTCGGCCCCACGGAGCGCCTTCGGCCCAGCGGTGATCTCACCATCCTTCCCCCGCCCGCCCTTCGGGCCGCCCGCAACGAGACCGAGTCGCTCCAGTTCGCCATCAGGGCCCTGGGCGGCAATCTGGTCAAGGTGGATGCGAGTCTCTCGCCGTTTGCCCTCCCCGACGGGACCCAGCTTCCTCCATCGGCCGCCGTGCTCTTCCGCGGGGTGCCTGTCCATGTCCGCCATTCGTCCCCCCGCGCCACCGAGGCTCCGGGACTGATTCCCGATGCGCTGGTGCCGCTGGTCCATCCCCAGACGGGTGAAAAGCTAAAGCCGCTCTACTGGGATGGTGAAAAGCTTGAGGGCGCGGCCTATGGCGGGACGCCCTTTGATCTCTGGCAGGATCACAACGAAGGGATCTGGCTCGATGTCCATGTGCCGGCGAATGCCGCGCCGGGCGACTACACCGCCACCCTCCGCGTGACGGCCGAGAATGCGGCGGCGGTGGAATTGCCCGTAACGCTGACCGTATGGGACTTCACCCTGCCCGCCGGCCCGACCCACGAGAATCACTTTGGCGGTTTCGGCTCGCTGGCGGCCTACCACAAGCTGGAAAGCGACAGTCCGGAATTCATCGAACTGGAGGAGCGCTACAGCGCCGAGCTGGCGGCCCACCGCATCAGCCCCGAGATTCCCCGTCACCTCCTGCCCGCCGCGGGGGAGGATGGGGTGGTCCCCTTTTCGCCCGAAGCGGATCAGGCCATCACGGCCTTCGTGGCGCGCCACCACGTCACCAATTTCCACATTCCCTCCGCGCCGTACAGCGATGCCGACCGCGAGAAAGCGCTGCGCTTCTACCGCTCCTGGTACGACTACCTCGAGCAGAAAGGTTGGGCGGATCGCGCCTACCTCTACATGCTGGATGAGCCCAATGAAATCGAGGCCTATGAGCGGGTGCGCGAATTGGGCGCGCTGGTGCGCGAGGCCCACCCGAAGATCCGTCGGCTCGTGGTGGAGCAGACCTACACCCAGGATCCCGCCTGGCCCTCGCTCGAAGAATCCATGGACATCTGGTGTCCCCTCTTCGGCTTTGTGGACGAAGCGAGCACGAAGCGGCTTCAGGCGCAGGGAGAGCATGTGTGGAGCTACACCGCCCTGACCCAGACCGCTCCGCCGTATCACCCCGAAATCGAGAAGGTGAACTCCGACCTGCCGCCCTTCTGGGAAATCGACTTCCCCGTCACGTCCTACCGCATCGCCCCCTGGCTCAACCGCCGCTACGGCATCACGGGCCTCCTCTACTGGTCCCTCGTCTACTACGGATCGCCCGACCGCGACCCCTGGCAGGATCCCGGCTTCCGCGTGCGCTGGAATGGCGAAGGCGCCCTCTTCTACCCCGGCAACGCCGTGGGCATCGACGGACCCATCGCCTCCATCCGACTGAAGAATCTTCGCGACGGCATGGAAGACTACGAGTACTTCGCGCTGCTGGAATCGCTCGGTGGCGCCGAAGCGGTGGAGGCCATCGTGCGCGAGGCCGTGCCCACGTGGGGCAGTTGGAAGAGCGGCCCGGCAGTCCTGCCCGCACTGCGCGAGCGCCTCGCTGAAGAAATTTTGAAACGGAAGGGCCCGTGAGACGGGTCCGATAGGTCGGACCGATCAGAATTGGTCCTCTACATGCGTCATAAAACCCATCGTATCCTTCTGAAAATGACCCATTGACGAAGTTCCCACCGCTCCGCTACCATGGAGGGGTGCGAAAAAATTGATTTACTCACCTTGCATACCAAGAGGAATTCTCCAATGAAAGAAATGACCCGCAGGAATTTCGTGAAAGGCGCGGCGGCCGCGTCGCTACTGATTGGCACGTCCAAGACCTCATGGGCCGGCGCGAATGACCGCGTTCGCGTGGCCATCATGGGCATCAACGGACGCGGAAAGGAACACCTTTCCATGTATCCGCAGATCAAGGGCGCGGAAATCTCCACGCTCTGCGAAGTGGATTCCCGCCTCTTCGCGCCCCGCGCCAAAGAGTTCCTGACGGACAAGGGTCTGAAAGAGCCGAAGTTCGAGCAGGACATCCGCCGCGTGCTCGAAGATAAGGACATTGACGTCATCTCCATGGCGACACCGAATCACTGGCACTCCCTCGGCGCCATCTGGGCCTGCCAGGCTGGCAAGGACGTCTACGTCGAAAAGCCCATGACCCACAACATCTTCGAAGGTCGCAAGGTGGTTGAAGCGGCGGCGAAGTACAAGAAGATCGTCCAGCACGGCGTGCAGCTCCGCAGTAACCCCGGCTTCCAGGAAGGCATCCAGATGCTCCACGACGGGGCCATCGGCGAGGTCTACATGGCCCGCTGCGTGTGCTTCAAGAATCGCCCCGACATCGGCAAGGCCAAGCCCGGCACGCCCCCTGCGGAGCTGGACTGGAACCTCTGGCAGGGCCCCGCGCAGGAAGAGCCCTTCATGGTCAATGACAAGGGCCAGGGCATCTTCGTTCCCTATTTCTGGCACTGGAAATGGGCCTATGGAAACGGCGACATCGGCAACCAGGGCGTGCACCAGCTTGATGCGGCCCGCTGGGGCCTTCAGGTCGACGTGCCCTATCGCGTCGCCTCCATGGGCGGTCTCTTCCTCTGGGAAGACGCCAAGGAAGTCTTCAACGTCTCGTCCTCGTCCTACATGTTCAAGGGCAAAGACGGCAAAGACAAGATGATGACGCTGGAAGTCCGCTTCTGGGAGTCCAACGAAGAAGTGGGCGGCAAGTCCTTCGGCGTGATCTTCTACGGCGAAAAGGGCTACATGTCCTTCCCGAGCTACGAAGGCTACCAGCTCTATCAGGGCGGCAAACTCGTGAAGGAACACTCCGAGGGCGACACCGTCAATCACTTCCAGAACTTCATCGACTGCGTCCGCAGCCGTAGCGCCGAGAAGCTCACCTCGCCACCCATCGAAGGCCACTACTCCTCCGCCCTGTCCCACTATGCCCTCACCGGCGCGCGCCTGAACCGCGTGCTCGAGATCGACACGGAGAAGGAACAGGTGAAGAACGACGACGAGGCAAATTCCTACCTGACCCGCGTGTACCGCGAAGGCTTTGTGGTGCCAGAAACGGTCTGAGGCCAGCGCGTCCCGCGTAATCTACTCCAACGTGAATCGTTGCCCGGTACCCCCAGGGGTGCCGGGCAATTTCCATGTTCGGGGCTATTTGCCGCTCACATACGCCGCACGCTTTTTGACCCAGGCGCTTTCCTCCAGCAGCCCCGCCTCCCGATAGATCACCTCCAGTGCGCGATAGCGCTCCGCGACGTTAAACCCGATACTATCCTGCAGCTTGCGAAGGCACACGGGACACAGGTGCACCGGGCTCGCGTCGGTCTCGTCCAGGTGATTGCTCCCGTTCATGATGCAGCGCAGGTAGACGCAGTGCTCCATGCCAAACATGTGGGCGCTTTCGTGGGCCAGCACCTTGAAACTCCGCAACAGCGCCAGCTTGTCGTCGCCGGCTTTTGACGTCTCGCCATAGAAGCGGGGCTCATATCGCGCGAAGCTGTACACGCCCGTACGCTCTTTCAGCGACGCCTGGCCGAAGACGAAATTCCACGATGGCTCGGGATAGAGATCGATCGTGGTCAAGCCGAGGCGGCAGTAGGCATCGTCCGGCAGATCCCTGCGCAGGAAATCCAGTAGATCCGTGCTCAGCAACTGGCGCTGCCCCGTCATCGGATTTACCCGATCAGTGATGCCCTGACGCGACACATCAATGGGTGCCTGCATTTTCACGGCCATGGGGAAGAAGGCCCCCGCGAAGCGCTCCAGCTTCGCCAGAATCTCCGGGTCGCCACCCGCAAAGGCATCCAGCGGTTGCAGGTAGATCACGTCGCGCGGTGGAGTGGGTCTGTTCGGATTCGAACGCGTGAACTGGTTAAAGGTCTGGCCCCGCTCGGGGTTGATGGCCAGCCAGTCATTCGGACCCGGCTGCGGCAGCGGCGGGAAGTCCCCATTGGGCGTAAACGCGCGGCGCAAATCCGGTGAAAGTGACGCAACGGGCCCGATGGCCAGCTTGACTACTTCGGGCGAGGAATAGGGCTCCTCCGCCGCGCACGCGGAAAGGAACGCAATAACCAGGCCTAAAAGAATCGTTGCACATCTCATCAGGCGATTCTTCCACAACTGTACGTCACTATGCAATAACTATCTAACCTTTATGGTGGTCCACAGGGACTGACGCGCGCCCGTGAACCCAAAGGAGAATGGCCTATTATGCTTCCGCATCGAGTCGTGAACGGGGCAGACACGGCCTTCCAGGTCTGCAACGCCAACAATGAGAGCGCCCGCGTATCGGTTCAATTCACCTGCCGGAGTAGATCAGGCCGTGTCACGCCCTTACGAAATCCATGGTAAACTTCAGAGCGCGGGAGGGCGCGGCGGACAAAACCGGTTTCAGGAGTACTTTCGGACGTATGCGATACGACTTCTATACCCACTGGAACCGTTGGAAAAAGCAACCTGGCGAATGGCTACACTTGAACGCCGCGCGAGCACTCCACGATAGCCGACTTCCCTACACTGTGCTCGTCGGCCAACCTAACCACCCCTGCTCCGCTATCCACGTGCGGAAGGAATGCATAAGCGTTGTCCTGTTTGACCGTAGTCTCCGCGAGTGGGTCACCTGCCTCTTTGAGGTGCGCGCGGAGGGAAAGTTGTTCATGACGACAGCCACGGTGCAAACTTTTCGGGGCAGCAGCGAGGCCTTCGAGACCCGTGAATGTCACTACATTCGCGAGGACGGCTCCGTGATGAAGGAAGAAGAACGCTTTCAGACCGGCTGCGCCGATCCGAGTGTAAGCACGATGGATGTGACCCGCCTGTGGGCTCCCTATCCCGCGTTCGGTGAATACGAACCCTTTTTCGGGCTGTACTGGCCCGGCAAATAGAACGTAGTCTCTTGGGCCGAATAAAGTCCCTTACTCGAAGCGCTACATCGCCTCCAAGCCGTGGGCCAGTTGTCTGGGCTCTCTGGCGATCTGGAGCCTTCTGAAGTTAATTTGGAATGGGGAGGTGCGCCAACGTGGCTTGGCCTTCCAGGCTGAGGCAATGCGCGCTTTAATTCTCAAGCAGCCCCTTCTTTTGGTCTCTTGACTTGGGTCAGCAAACAATACGCAAGGCCCGCCGCCTGGAGCAGGTGCGCGGACAGCCGCTGCGGCGTTTCGATGGAATCCAACGTTCCCCAGCGCCCCGGCTTACCGTTAGACGACGGCTTGATTCCCCCCATCCCACACAAATCTCGGACGAAGAAGATTGATACCTGGGCGCGGTTTCGATAAGCTTAGCCGGTTTTGCGCGGCCATCCCGCGCGTGGGTCTGGCCGGGCAGGGAGAGAGCGCACCACCATGACAAATCAACACAAAAGTACCGCCGCCATTGCGGCCCCGCCGCGCGGCTGGATGCTGCTGCTGGCCATCGGCCCCGGCCTCGTCTGGTGCGGGGAATACATCGGCTCCGGCGAAGTGATCCTGTCCACGCGGTCGGGGGCGATTTTCGGAGTCGCCATCTTGTGGGTGCCGGTGATGGCCATCTTTACGAAATTCTGGATCGGCCTTGCGGGCGCCCACTATACCGTCACCACGGGCGAAGGCATGATCGACATGCTGGGCCGCGCGCCCGGCCCGCGCAACTGGGTCATTTGGCCCGTATTCGTGGGGCAGGTCTGCTCCGGCATGATCTCCACGGCCGCCGTGGCGAGCGCGGCGGGCGCCTTTGCGGGCTACTTTGTGCCGGGCATTCCCCCGACGGCCTTCGCCGCATTGGCGGTGCTACTGGTGATTACGGTGGTCTGGAGCGGCATTTTCGGGCCGCTGAAGCAGATCATGTCGCTGCTGGTACTCGCGATCATCGTGGGCACCGTAGCCGTGGCCGCGGCAACCTGGCCGGGATTCGGCGCAATCTTTCATGGCGTCTTCGGCTTCAATCTGCCCGAGGCGCCGACCTGGGCGATCAAGCCAGGCGCGTCCACGTCGCCCTGGCGCGAGATCATGCCCCTCCTCGGCTGGGCTGCGGGCGGCTTCGCCAGCCAGGTGTGGTACACCTATTGGGTCATCGGCGCGGGCTACGGCATGACCCAGGGACGGGGCTATGGCAAGCCCCTCGACGAAGCGCAACTCGCCGCGCTGGGTGAAGACGATATCCATGCGATTCGCGGCTGGCGGCGCGCCGTTTCGGTGGACGCGTCGACCGCCGTTATTCTCGGCATTCTGGTGACTATGGCCTTCATGATTGCGGGCGCGGGCGTGCTGGGGCCGAAGCAGCTTGCACCGGACGGTGCGGAGGTGGCTTTCCAGCTTTCCCACATCTTCAGCGCGCAGTGGGGCGCCATCGGCGCGAATCTGTTTGTTCTGGCGGGCCTGGCGGCGATGATCAGCACGATGATGGGCCAATTCGCCGGCTGGCCGCGCCTGCTGGCGGACTGCACGCGCCTGCTCTTCCCGGCGACCCAGCGGATCGAATGGAGACACCAGTTTCGCGGTTTCCTCCTGCTCATTGCTTTTTCCAACATGCTCATCATTTTCTTTCAGGGCCACCAGCCGGTGCTGCTCGTTCAGACGGGCGCCATATTGGACGGGCTCCTGCTGACGCCGATTCAGGCCGCCGTGGTGGGTTGGGTGTTGTACAAGGTGATGCCGAAGTTCTTCCGCGAAGAGCTGCGCCATCTGGTCAAGCCCAGCCCTCTGATCGCCGTGGGCCTGGTGGCGGCATTTTTGCTCTTCAGTTTCGTGTGTGTATTTAAATTGAGCGAGTACTTACCGGCAGTCTCCCCATGAACGCCCTGATCCTCGAAGATTACAGAAAATTCGCCTACACCACCGCGCCCGATCCCGCGCCGGGCCCCGACGATGTCCTCATCGTGGTGGCCGCCTGCGGCATCTGCGGCAGCGATGTCCACGGGATGGATGGCAGCACGGGCCGCCGTCGCCCGCCCATCATCATGGGCCACGAGGCTGCGGGCACCATTGCGGCTGTAGGCGCCAACGTGCGCGGCTGGTCTGTGGGTGATCGTGTCACCTTCGACTCCACCATCTCCTGCGGCGCGTGCTTCTTCTGCAGTCGCGGCGAAATCAACCTCTGCGATAGTCGCCGCGTGCTTGGCGTCTCCTGCGAAGACTACCGTCAGCACGGCGCTTTCGCGGACTACGTTGTCGTGCCGCAGCACATTCTCTATCGCCTGCCCGACGATCTTTCCTTCGAAAAGGCCGCCATGGTCGAGCCCGTCTCCATTGCTTTTCATGCAGTCAACCGCACACCGATGGCGCTCAACGATTCTGTCGTTGTGTATGGTGCGGGCATGATCGGACTGCTCGTCATTCAGGCCCTGCGCCTCGCCGGGTGCGGCACCATCATCGCCATCGATGTGGATGACAACAAACTCGCGCTGGCAAAGACCCTCGGCGCGGATCACGGCTTCCATGCAGGCTCGGAAACCCTCGCGGAGCAAGTGCTATCCTTGAGCGGTGGTCGCGGCGTGGATCGCGCCTTTGAATGCGTGGGCATCGGCGCAACGGTAGCCTCGGCCTTTCAATGCGTGCGCAAGGGCGGCTCCATCACCCTCGTGGGCAACCTCGCGCCGAAGATCGACTTCCCCTTGCAACTCGCCGTCACCCGCGAGATCACCCTGCTCGGCGTCTGCGCGTCGCAAGGCGAATACCCCGCCTGCCTCGACATGATCGCGCGCGGGGCCATCGATGTGTCGCCGCTGATGAGTGCGGTGGCCCCCCTGGCCGAAGGTGCGGCGTGGTTTGACCGGCTCTACAACAAAGAGCCCGGTTTGATGAAGGTGGTGCTCTGCCCAAACGGATCCCAGCCATGAGTGGACAAATCCGATCCCGTAGAGCGGCCTATCGTGGGAAGGCGCGCCAACGTGGGAAGGCGCGCCAACGTGGGCTTCCAAAGCCCGCCGAAGGTGGGTTAAGCTTCCAGCTTGACACAAAGGCCGCCATACTTTTCGAGGGCCCCGTTGGCGTTGTCCGCGATGCCGATTGGCCGCAAGAAAGCTCGAGCCCTTTGATTGCCAGCGTGGACTTTGCGTCAAGCTGGAAGCTTAACCCACCTTCGGTCACCACGCTAAAGCCAAGGATCTTCCCATGACCCCCAACCCCTTCGACCTCACCGGCAAAGTCGCCTTGGTCACCGGCACCAGCCGTGGCCTCGGCCAGTACATGGGCCGCGCCCTCGCCCGCGCCGGAGCCGATCTCGTCATCACCAGTCGCGATGCCAGCACCCTCGCGCCCTTCCAAGCCGAGATCGAGGCCTTGGGGCGTCGCGCTTTTCCCGTGACCCTCGATGTGCGCGATCACAACAGCATCCAGCAGGCGATCGAAACCGCCCACACCCACTACGGTCACATCGACATCCTCGTAAACAATGCGGGCTGCAACGCGCGCAAGCCCGCCCTCGACGTGACCTGGGACGATTGGAATCTTGTCCTCGAAACGAACCTGCGCGGCACCTTCTTCGTGGCCCAGGCGGTCGCCCGCAAGATGATCGCCCAGGGCGGCGGGCGCATCATCAATGTTGGGTCCGTCACTTCTGTTTTTGGTTACGCGGGCCTGGGGCCATATTGCGCGAGCCGAGGGGGTACGCGCCAGCTCACCATGAGCCTGGCAGACGACTGGGGCCCCCACGGCATCACGGTCAACTGCCTGGCGCCCGGCTGGTTCAAGACCGCGCAGAACCAAGTGCTCTATGAAAACCAGGCGTGGGTCGAGTATATTTGTGATCGTATCCCCCTGAAGCGCCCCGGCCAGCCCCACGACCTCGACGGCGCGGTGGTATTCCTGGCCTCGGATGCCAGCGCCTACATCACCGGCCAGACGCTTCTCGTTGACGGTGGTATTTCCACCGGCGCCACCAAGGCCACGGTATAACCGGAAGGGTATTTTGATGACGAAAACGCGCAACGATCACCCCGCCTGGCTCTATGTGCTGTTGCCCGCCACGGCCATGCTTCTGGGCTGGGGACTGCGCGGTTACATCGGCGGCGGTCCCTACGGCGCGATGATCCCCGGCGTCTTTGTGGCGCTGTCCACCACGTTCCTACTGGGTTACCGAATGGAGACGGCGGCCATGGCGGCGGTGTTTGGAGCCCTGGGCGTGGGTCAGGGCGGCACCGAGACCTATGGGCAGACCCTGGGCTTTGTGCGCGAATGGGATACCCTGTCATGGGGCGTTCTCGGGTGCATCATCAAGGGCGGCGTGTGGGGGCTCCTTGGCGGCGCGGTGCTCGGATTGGGGCTTGACCGTACGGGTTATGATCGCAGGACCACGATCCTGGCCCTGCTGATCACCATTCCGGCCTTCGTCATCGGTGTGCGCGTGTTCAACGAGCCCAAGTATCCTTTCCTCTATTTTTCCAACCTTCTGGACAAGCCCCGCGACGAGTCCTGGGCCGGATTGCTGCTGGCCTCGGTCGCCCTGCTGGCCTTCCTGCGGGCACGGGGCACCAAAGCGACTTTTTCCATTCCGCTGCAGTTTTCCCTGTGGGGCGGCCTCGGCGGTGCTATCGGCTTCGGCGGCGGGTGCCTGTGGCTCGCCTTCGGCCCGCCCGAGATGCAATGGGTGGGCTGGTGGAAGATGATGGAGTTTTCCTTCGGCTTTATTTTCGGCGCCGCCCTCGGCTGGTGCGCGTGGCTCAACCGGGATGCGCTTCGCCGCGCCGGGCAGGCGGGTGAAGCGCCCGAAGCGGTCTGGGGGCCCTTTCTGGGCCTGCTGGCCTTCATCGTGATCATGATGGTGGGCCGGGGCTATATCTTTGACCTGCTGCCGGAGAATTTTCGAGACCATCACAGCCTGACGGCGGAAGGGACGCGCCTGGGCCTGTCGGTCCTCTTCGAATTCATGACCTTTGGCGCGATTACAATTATTTTCGGACTCTACTCGCTGCATGCCGCATGGCAAGCCGCAATCACGCTTACGGTATACCACACGGTGCTCGACTATACCCGCGACCTGAGCGACACCGATCACTTCGGCTATACACTGGCCCCGGTATGGCAGCAGCTTATTCCCGCGCTTTGCGCCGCGATCACGGGCGTGCTGGTTTACCGGCTCATGAAGGGACCCCGCGCGGTCGAGCGCCTGCTCCTGCTCTCCGTCTGGGCCTGCTACCTGTCCGGATGCGCCCGCTCTTTCCTGCACAAGGACCTGCTCTTCCCACCCGATGGCGGCGGACGCCTCGACGGCATCCTCACGCAACACGCCTCGCTCATCGTGGTACACGGGATCTTCACGGTTTCCGCGCTTCTAACAACGTGGTTTGTCGTCAAACATCTCAAGAATGAGAAGGTCGGCCAGATCGCGAATTGAATTGGATGGTCGTGACGTTTAGTCTACGGGGGCGGCGTAGGCAACCGAGGTTCCGTTGAGCCCTGTTTCTGCCGTCTCTCTTGTCCTTGATGTCCCTGCGACCTTGAAAGCGATTCCCGGACCATGAATCTGCGTTCGATACTTTCCCATGCGGCCGTCGTCGCCGCCCTCCTTGTTTCATTGTGTGCCCAGGCCACCCCACTCCCCCTCGATCTCGCCGCGTGGCAATTGACCAACACCGGCAAGTTCGAATCCTGGACCGACCGGCGTGGCCTGCTGGTGCTGCATCACCCCTGGGAAGTTTCTGACAGGGATTTTGCCGCGACCGCTGAGCAGACGATCACGATTCCCGCGGCGTGGACCGGCGCCGTCACGCTCCAATTCTACATGAGCGACGATTACGACGGTGCAACCGAGCCCGTGACGGAGGGCTGGCTTGGCCAGATCAACCTGCCGGGCCACCGCTTCAAGCAACTACTGATCAATGGCGAAGTCGCCTGGCAGCAGGACGTGGCCGACGCCACGGATCTCGCGCTGCCCACGCGCTTCAGCGTCGATGTGCCCGAGAGCATCAAGCCGGGCGATACCATCCGCGTGGCCTTTCGGCTGGTGGACGTGGCGGGCAGCATGGAGCGCCTGCCGGGCGACCACCGGCGCGTGGGCGATACGGACGGGATCAAGGAAGAAGACCCCTGGAAGTTTATGACCCACCTCTATGTTGGCGACGTAGCCCTTGCACCCGCTGACGAAGCGGTGGAGCCGGGCGCGATGCCCGCCATTGGGCTTACGCGCACAACCCACGAATCGCGCTGGCCCCTCGCGCCTGTCAGCACCGCCGCCACCTTTCCCGTGACTCTCCCGCTGCGACACACGCCCGCGTCCGCCGTGTCCTTTCCCCTGCAGAGCGGTATCCCCTTCCCCATGGGGACAGTCTTCGACCCCGCGCACATACTTATGGCGGATGCTTCGGGAGCGGCCATGCCGTCCGTCGCGCGGACGATGAATACCTGGCCCGATGGCAGTATCCGCATCGCCGTGGTGACGGCTCTGGTGCCCCCGGAAACAAAAGCGCTCCAGTTGAGCATCTCTCCATCGCCGGTGGTGCCCGTCGCGCTCCGGGGCGGTCTGACCTTCGCTTCGGAGACCGCTCCTGATGGCACACTGCGCTTTCATGTGGCCAAAGGAGACGGGCGCGTGGAAGGGGCCCACGGCGAACTCACTATCGACAGCATGGACGCCGCACTCTACCCCGATGCCACCGAAGTTCTTGAGGAAAGTCCCGTGCATCGCGAGGTCGAGGTGCGCGGCCGCGTCAAGGCCGGCGGGACCGACTTTGGACGCTTTGTATTGCGGGCGTTGACCTTTGCCGGAGAGCCGGTCGCCCGGCTTCAGTTTCGCGTCTTCCATGATCTCCCAGGAACGCGATCCATCACACGGATGGTCTTGCGATTTCCATGGACTGGGCAGCATATCACATCGGTTGTGGCGGGTGGCGAGACCTTTGGTCCGGATCAGCCTGTTTCGGTGAAGCAGCACGATGCCGAGGCCTGGCGCATCTCGGGTGCCACCGAGTCCCTTCGCACGGGGCGCGCCCCGGGTTGGATGGGCCTCTCGGGCGATCAGGGCGGGCTGATTGCATCCGTGCGCCATTTCGCCGAACAGTTCCCCAACCAGATGACCTGGGCCGGGGACGCGCTTTCGATCGAACTCTTCAGCCCGACCGAAGCGATGCCCGCCTATGGGCCCCATGAAGGCGAGGCGAAGCGCTACGAGGTCTGGCTGAACATCACCGATCCCGGCCAGACAGCGGAAGCTTTCGCGGCGCGTGCCGAGTGGATGCTGAATCCTCCCGGGCTGTTCAGCGCGGAATACGCCTGCGCCACGGGCGCCTTTGGTCCCGCCGCGCCCCACGATGCCGCGCGCTTCCCGGAACTCACGGCCTTCATGCAGAAGACCTATGGCGAGATACCCGCGTCCATGTTCTACACCACCGGGATCCGCCACTGGGGCGATCTGCCCTATAACGCGGAAGAGGGCACCTGGCGCAACGGCTACTACGATACACAGCAGGGCTTCTTCTCCGAGTACCTCATGACGGGCGACGCGCGCTGGTTCGATCATCTTGAGGCTTCCGTGCGCCACATCATGGATATCGATGTGTGCTACGCCTCCGCGGAGCACCCCGACTGGGTGGGCGCAATTCACGGGCTCTACAGCAAGGATCACAGCATGGGCGATCCATGGAATCCCACCCAGCGCATGAAGGGGATGCTGAATTACGCCCGGCTCACGGGCGATCGCGATGCGCGTGCGGCGGCCCTCGGTGTGGCCGACTCCGCTTTGGCCGCCAACCGAGCCATTGGCGCGGTGAGCGTGCGCGATCACGCCGGCGTGCTCTACGCCCTCACGGCGGCCTACGACGAAACCCGCGACCCGAAATACCTCGAAGGTGCCCGCGCCCTGGCCCACGACGCCATGAAGCGCATCGACCCCCGCCGGGGCACCTACGCGGAGATCCACGGCAACTACGGCTATCGCGGGAACGTGCCCTGGATGGTGGCGCAACTGATGGAGCCGATGTACGACTACTACCGCCACAGCGGCGACGTCGCGGCGGCCGAGGCCGTCGTGGTTATGGCCGAATCCATCCTCGCGGAAAACCGAACGCGCGGGGTCGATGGCGATGTTTACGGCTACTCCCACAATCCCCACTTCAAGAAGAACAGCACCTATCACATCCTCATCGCCCCGGCTGTGCTCTACGCCGGCGAACTCACGGGCGACACCGAGTTCCTGGAACAGGGCCGCGCCATGTACAACCAGACCATCGCCGAGGGCACGGTGAACTCGGTCATGAATTGCTACTGGAATACGCATACGCTGCTGTATTATCTCGATAAGTTTTCCAATCTGGAGACGAAATGAAAATGAAACGACGCGACTTCTTCAAATCCGGCGCACTCGCCGCAGGCGCCTCCCTCGGCACCGGCGCAACCCCCGCCTTTGCCCAGGCCGATAAGCTTCCCGAAACCCAGTGGAAGCCCGATCCCGATCTCGGCACCCATTGGAATTTGTTTCAGAATCTGTCGGATCAGTGCGTGCCCCGGATGAGCTTCCTTGAAGATCAGTACACGGACCCCGCGGCGTGGGCCGATGCGGCGCGCGCCGAGTTCCGCGATTGCTTCCACTTCGGCAAGACCTTCGATCTGAATCCGGAGGTCGTGGAAAGAACCGACTGCGGCGACTTCACCCGCGAGCGCGTAATGATCAGCACGACGGCGGGCTTCCGCACCGCCCTTTACCTGCTCGTACCGAAGAACCTCAACGGACCCGCGCCGGGCATCGTGGCGCTACACGACCACGGCGGCTTCTACCTCTGGGGCAAGGAAAAGCTTACCCGCGTTGAGCCGGTCCATCCGGAGCTGCAAAAATTCAAAGACAAGTACTACAGCGGGCGCGACATCGCCGATGAACTGGCCCGCCTGGGCTATGTCGTCGCCGTGCCCGATATGATTCACTGGGGCGAGCGCGCCATGTACTTCGAAGCCGACCCCGAGCGCATCAGGAAGCGAACGCTGGACGTCACGGAAGACGACATCAAGCAGTTCAATGCGCGCTCCTGGGCCCACGAAGAGCTGCTCGGCCGCACGGCCCTCGCCACCGGCACCACCCTCTCCGGCATCATCGCCGGGGACGACTATTGCGCGGCGGAGTACCTCTGTAGCCGGCCCGAAGTGAACCCCGAGCGCGTGGGATGTACCGGTCTCAGCGTCGGTTCTGTGCGCACCATTTTCCTTGGCGCACTCCACCCGAAAGTCCGCGCATCCGTCGCCGTCTGCTGGATGTGCGGCTACCAGCCCCTGATCCGCAACAACGTACGCTACATCGTGGGCTTCAGCAAGCTCGTGCCCGGGCTCTACAACAAGCTCGACTGGCCCGATCTCGCGGGCCTGCACTGGCCCGGCGCCCTCATGTGTGTCAACGGGCTGAAGGACGAGCTCTATCCGCTGGAAAACGCGAAGGAGGCCTTCGCCAAGGTGGAGAAGATCTTCGCAAAGATGAACGCAACGGAGAACTTCGAAGGTGTCTTCTTCGACGGTCCCCACGAGTTCAACCGGGAGATGCAGGACAGAGCCTTCGCCTGGTTGGCGGAAAAGCTGGCGTGAATCAATCCAGCTTAAACACCCCCAATATCGCCGAGTCGCTCTCCCCATTCCACAGCGGATGCCAGAACAGGTAGGACAACCCGAAGCGCGCGTCGGCGCCTTCATAGTCGTTGTAGGCCACGTTGATTTGCACGTGATCCGTCGACGTACCGGAAGCGGCCTCCAGCGCTGCGCGGGGCATGGCAAACTCCAGGGTCATGCGGCCCTGGGAAACGCGGTGGGCAAATTTCCCGCCCACTTCCGCCGATGACTTCGGGACTTTGCGCGACTTCTCGAATCCCGCTCGGTCTTCGGCACTGAGGCCCGGGCCATCCACCACCGACAACACGGCTTCAATGGGGAGCTTTGCCGCGGCGGGGTCTGAGCCCATCGCGCGGAACATGGCCCGCCCGAAGTCGCGCAGGTGCGCTTCGCTCACATCCTCCAGCGCATCGTCTCTTACATCCATGGCCACATACACCATGGCGTCGTCATGGGCCACGGCAAAGCGGAAGCT
>JBHEKR010000512.1:0-24126 GCA_041859365.1 Candidatus Hydrogenedentales bacterium | reverse complement strand
TTCTTGTCCTCAAACCAATCGATATCTTCCGTGTGCCAGTATCGCCGGGTCTCGATTCGACCGTGTCCTTTTTCGATGGTTTCGTGGAAATCCATGGCATCGGAGCGGGGTGTCTTGGCGTCGCTTCCCGCAGGCACCGCGTCGTCAAAGAATAGTTTGAACTCGTCATGGGCGTTTCCGTGGTTGCCCTTCAGGGCCAGGACGTAATCGGCCCCCGCCTCAACGATCTCACCCGCAATGCTTTTCTGGGTTCCCATGGCGTCAATGGTGACAATGCATCCTTTGATGATCAGCAGCCGCAATAGTTCGGGGATGGCGGTAATTTCATTGGACTTCTCGTCTACTTTGACCTGGCCCATGCTCAGCCCGTTTTTCACGGCCCAGGCGCTCACGATATACGGAATTTTATCTCCCGCGTTCAGGGCGCAGCGCAGTGCCTTTCCGTCGATGGCGACGACTTCGTTCTCCAGCGCCTTGCATATTCCCCCCGCCCACTTTACAAAGCACGCCGTAAAACATTCGGGGTCAATGGCGGAAAAGACCCGGTTGAAGGTGTGGTGAGTCGGAATGTCGTTGGGCAGTTCCAGAAAGGTCCGGAGCCACGCTTCCTTGGCCTCTCCAAAGGTTTCCATGTCTGTGAAGTGTTTGCCGACGGTGATCATGGAACAGAGACCTATGACGAGGATGTCAATCAGCTTGTGGTCCTGAGTGCGCTTGACACGCGGGTCTGGCACATCTTGGAAGCACTCGATGATGTTCTCATAGGTCTCGTGGGAGCGGTCGGTTTCGCGCATGCTAATTTCTCCTGTTGACGTTGGCTTGACAGAAGTATATATAAACCTATATACTATTGTCCATGAAATCGACCAGGAAAATGCAAAAGCTTTTGGAGCAGATGGCTCAGATTGAGCGGATGGAACGTGGCAAGCTGTGTGCCATGGGCGAGCGCCCCCACTACAACCACCAGACGTGGCAAGACGGCAAGAATGTGGTACGTTACGTCCCCGCCGGAGAAGTGAAGTTTGTGACGGACGCCATTGCCGGGTACAAACTCTTCACAGAACTCGTGGAACAGTATGTCGACGAAGTTATCCGCCAGACGCGGGCCGAACGGGAGAAGGAGTTCCCAAAAAGGAAGGCCACGAACAAGACACAGAAGAGGAACGAACCAAAGGAGAAATCACCAAAGAAGGGAAATTCCACTATTTTGTAGAATTAGATGCGAAAGCCCTGGCCCTTTTGCTCCACGTCCGAAATGCCGAAGTGGGTACCAGGATGAATCAAGATTCGGGTCGTGATCGACAAATCGCTCTGACACAGTGCGTTCCAAGCTTTGAGTGTTCGAAGCTCAACGCACACGAACCGCCCTGACGGGTGGATCGCGTGGCACGTTTCGCCGACTCATGGAATTGCTGCGGGATTGCCCTTTTCCAGAATGAAATTCAGAAAATCCGGGTCCGTAAAAAACTCGTCCACTTCTTCGTGACCTTTTCCGGGAACGACCTTAAGCGTGGCGTGGCCGCCGAGGGCCTTATAGCGCTCAACTAACTCGCCCGCGTTGTTTTCGATGGGAACGACCGTGTCCGTGTCGCCGTGGATGTGGAAGATGGGCACCTTTGCCTTTGCGAGGGGCGCAAGGCGTTCGATGGGGTCGTATTCTTTCAAAGCGGCCTGGAGGGCCTCGGGTGTCATTTCGTAGGCCGGGGCCGCATTGTCCACGCCGGGGTAGCTGGTGAAGCTGCACACCGTGTAGATACCCGCGACACAGGCGACGGATTCCGGGTGCTCCACGGCCCAGTTGTAGAGCATCAACCCGCCCCGACTTTGGGGAAGGAGCGCGGCCTTCGGGGAGAGATTGAAAGACTCCACAACGTACTTGTAGAAGGTCTCGTAGGTCTCGGTGCCCTTGGGACTACCGTAAGATTCGCCAACCTCCACACCCGCAATGAAGAAACCGGCGTCGAGCAGGGGCTTGAAATACTGCGAGTGCCGATCACCGGGAAGTCCGCCGATGAAGGTGGGGGCGTACCACAGCCACGGGTGATAGCCGCCGAACTCCTTGCCTGGTGGGATAATGACGAAGCCGTGCGCACCGTCGACGGTGAAGTCGTAGCGCGTGGCGTCGAACTGGGAGGATTCGACGACGGGCTTGAGTGCGATATCGCCAAGCTCCACGGTCACATCGGGTCCTTCGGGAATCCCGAGATAGAGCGCATGAGGTGCATAGCCGGGTGCGGTCAACACGACGCGAATCTGCCTGTATTTTTCGCGATACTTTGGGGAATAGGGGGTGTCGGTGTGGATAAACGTGGAGGTGGTTCCGGAAACGTGGCCATCTGGAGTCGCTTCGGCGACCATGCGGTCGGAGAGCATGGGATCTCGCGTGGCAAATTCACCGCGATAAACCGCTGCCCCGGCGATGGGCTGCCCTGTTTGTTCGTCCACCGCGCGCGCGGTGAAAGGGATGAACACTTTTGAACAACGAATCATGAACATCGCGCAGCCGGAAAACGAAAGCGCGATCAGGATGGAGGCCGATGCCGCTGGAATGATTCGACAGATGGGATTTAACGACCGTCCTAATTGCATGGTTGGCTCCAACGTGGAAACGTGCGACCTTGATATTATTTTGAGTGCGGCGGCTCTGTAGCGGCAACCACGAACGCTGGCAACTAAGGTTGCTTCGCGAACTGGATGCTTAGAAGCATTTTCTTCACCGTATCTCGTGATTCCGGTTCAGTATACGACGCGTACATAGTGAGTTTTTGTCCTGCGGGCACCCTTGGAAACACGATCCCCATGTGGCCGTCATCTGTTTGAACGAGTTCGGCGAAACTGCCATCGAGAATGACATCCTGTCGGGAGTAGCCCCGATAACTCGAAAACTCATCGAGTGTAGAAGAATACATTCCGTAGTCAAAACTCAACTCAATATCGTCGAGCTGCCACATTCCAACCAGCGAGTCCTCACCCTGAACGGGTTTCTCTACGATGCCCGGCGGTGCATTGAAGGTAAAAGGGCGGCGTCCGGCAACCGCGATCCAATTCATCGGGGTGTTGTGCTCAATCACCGTAGGCGTTGGTCGCGCGGAAGGCGTCAGGCGCGCTTCGGGCTCGGTCAATACCCGCCGTGAACACGCGAAATTCGACACGCATATGCCGGCGAGAACAAAGCCAATGGTGATCATACTTGCATATCTCAATTGTTATCCTCCTGATGGTGTGGAATGTTTGAAACGCTCCATTACCAACTGCAAACTGAGCGAGCATACCGAGCCGACAATGGTGCGTCAAGCTCACGTAACATATACTGAGGGGCGCACTTCCTCGTGTTTGCCTGGAAAGTATATGTCATTGTCATTGAAGAAGTTCCCCGGATTGGCTGTCGGACGGATCGGTCAGATCAATTCCTGCTCGCGCCGCACGGCTGCTCACGTATCGCCCGGAAGTTCACGGAAGGCCGCCGTGAAGTCATCATCCTGAACAGTGCACATGAGCCGAGGATGGACCTTGTAGTGCTGCCAGAGCTCGCCCACGGCGGTATCGGTCAATAAAAAGCAGCGACCGAGATACATGCCGTCTTTCGGCGCCGTCGTGAACTTCACAAAATAGCAATCGTCGCGGTCGGAAAGCTCTCGGAGCAGGTCGGCCAGAAACTGCTGATCTGTCGCGACGAAGCAGAGCTTCTTGTTGGAGTAGGCCACATCGGGCTGTCGGCCCCGACCATTTCGGATCTGAAAGTAATCATCGTGGCGGGGCTCGAAGCCTTCAAAGTGTGTGGGTTGCTCCATGGGGTTTGTCTCCTGGAAATTCCACCTCACCCAAGTCCGCTGCCAGTGTAACATAGCCTGGGGGATAGGACGGATACGACGGATAAGACCGATGACCTGATTCCCGTTTTCCATTGTCAATTGTCCATTGCCGACTATTTTGCCCCCTGCGGCATTTGCGGCGTATAATCCCCGCTTTGGCGTGCGCATACCTTGGGAACCTTAGAGCACGCCATCACCCATCAGGACCATCGAAGGAGAGAAGTCATGCCCAAAGGCGGAAAGGCGTCCGACGCGGATCGCCAGTTTTCGAAGCAGATATCCGAATCCCCCGAGCGCGCGCCGAGCCGATCGATGCTGCGGGCGGTGGGCTTTGGCGACGCGGACTTCAAGAAGAACATGATCGGCATTGCCTCCACCTGGAGCATGGTGACGCCCTGCAACATGCACATCGATGTGCTGGCGCGGGAAGCGGAGCTGGGGGTGAACCAAGCGGGCGGCAAGGGCATCATTTTCAATACCATTACCGTTTCCGACGGCATCTCCATGGGCACCGAGGGCATGAAGTACTCCCTGGTGTCGCGCGAAGTCATCGCCGACTCCATCGAGACGGTCGTAGCTTGCGAGAACCTGGATGGCTACGTGACCATCGGCGGCTGCGACAAGAACATGCCCGGCTGCGTGATGGCCATGGCGCGCCTCAACCGTCCCTCGGTCTTCGTCTACGGCGGCACTATCATGCCGGGCGATCACCACGGCAAGCCGGTGGACATCGTTTCGGTGTTTGAGGCGGTGGGTGAGCACGCCAACGGTCGTCTGGACGATGCGGGCCTGAAGGAAATCGAGAAGTGCGCCATCCCCGGCCCCGGCTCCTGCGGCGGCATGTACACGGCCAACACCATGGCCTCCGCCATTGAAGCCCTGGGCCTCAGCCTGCCCAACAGCTCCGCCCAGGCCGCCATCTCCAAGGATAAGGCGAAGGACTGCCGCGAGGCGGGCGCCGCCGTGCTCCATTGCATTAAGAATAACATCCGTCCCCGCGATATCCTTACCAAGAAGGCTTTTGAGAACGCGATCGCCGTGGTCACGGCCCTGGGCGGCTCCACCGACGCCGTGCTTCACCTCCTCGCCATCGCCCACACGGCGGGCGTCAAGCTGGAGCTCGACGACTTCACCCGCGTCGGCAAAAAGGTTCCCGTGCTGGCCGACCTGAAGCCCAGCGGCAAGTTCGTGATGAACGAGCTGGTCAAAATCGGCGGTCTGCCGCCCCTCATGAAGATCCTGCTCGATCACGGCCTGCTTCACGGTGATTGCATGACCGTCACCGGCAAGACCCTCGCCGAAAACCTGAAGAACGTGAAGCCCTATCCCAAGGGCCAGGAAGTCATTCTTCCCTTCGACAAACCGAAGAAGAAGGATGGCCACCTCGTCATTCTTTACGGCAACCTGGCGGTGCAGGGCGCGGTCGCCAAGATCTCCGGCAACGAAGGCACCCACTTTACCGGCACGGCCAAGTGCTTCAACTCCGAAGAAGAGGCCCTCAAGCGCATCCTCGACGGCACCATCAAGAAGGGTCACGTCATCGTGATTCGCTATGAAGGTCCCAAGGGCGGTCCCGGCATGCGCGAGATGCTCGCGCCCACGGCGGCGGTCATGGGCAAGGGCCTGGGTAAAGACGTGGCCCTCATCACCGACGGTCGCTTCTCCGGCGGCAGCCACGGCTTCGTGGTCGGCCACATCACCCCCGAAGCCCAGCAGGGTGGTCTCATCGCGCTCATAAAGAACGGCGACCAGATCACCATCGACGCGGAAAAGCGCACGATCACCCTCGACGTGCCCGCCTCCGAGATCAAGACCCGCAAGGCCGAGTGGAAGGCCCCCAAGGCGCCCTACAAGATGGGCGTGCTCGCGAAGTATGCGAAGCTGGTGTCGTCGGCGTCGGAAGGCGCGGTGACGGATAAGGATCTTGGGCTGTAAGGGTTCCACAGGATTGAAACGATAACGCGGGCGCTCTGGTGTAAGTCGGAGTGCCCGCGAGTTCTTTTGAGCTCGCTTTGGGCCTGGAAGTTCCCGCTGTAGTGTCCTTAAGTGAGGGAAAGCGACTATACTTTCGGAATAACTTCCTCTGTCTCGGAACAAGTGAGTATTCAATGACATTGCAAGAACTTGACAGACTGCTTCAGCTCCCTTCGGAGGACGAGCACGTCGAATTCAAAGAGGCGAAGAGCCGCTTTGACTTCGAAGAGTTGGTCAACTACTGCGTGGCTCTCGCCAACGAACGCGGCGGCCAAATCGTTTTTGGCGTCTCCGACAAGCCGCCGCGGCGTGTCGTGGGTACAAGTGCGTTTCCTGCACCGGCAGAGACGGCTGGCGCACTATATGGTCGATTGAAACTTAAGATTGACTGGACGGAATTGCAGCACCCCGACGGCCGGGTTCTGGTTTTCGCTGTGCCAAGCAGGCCACTTGGAACCCCCGTGGAATACGGCGGTCGATTCTGGATGCGTGCTGGTGAGAGTCTGGCGCCAATGTCAGCGGACCAATTGCGCAAAATAGTCGAAGAAGGACAAGCAGAATTTGTCAGCCAACCCGCCAGAACGGCTTGTTCCGAGGAAGAAGTCGTGTCGCTATTGGATGTCCAAAGCTACTACGACCTCATGAATCGCCCCATGCCGTCAACCCGGCTGGAGATTCTTCGGGCGTTCGAGGAGAAAGGTTTCATTCGAACCGAATCGGGTGCATATACCATCACTAACAAGGGCGCGCTACTTTTCGCCAAGCAACTCGCGGAGTTTGAGTCGGTGGCACGGAAGGGTGTTCGGGTAATCATCTACGAAGGTACTTCCAAGCTTAAAGTCCGCAATGGTAAGGATGTAACGGGGCAGAGGGGCTATGCGTCGGGTTTCGCTGGTCTGGTTGACTACATCTGCGATCACTTGCCAGCCAATGAAGAGATTGAAGCGGCACTTCGGACTACGACCTACGCCTACCCCAAAAAGGCCATTCGTGAGATTATCGGGAACGCGATTGTGCATCAGGACCTGAATGAGCGCGGCACGGTACTTACGGTGGAGATTTATGACGACCGGATTGAAGTAACCAACCCTGGAATTCCGGTCTTGGACGTCGACCGTTTCATCGACGAAAACCTATCCCGCAACGAGCAATTCGCCGATGCCCTTCGGCAGTTGGGAATCTGCGAGGAACGCGGCCACGGCATGGACGCGGTGGTCTTCGAACTGGAAGCCAATCAGCTCCCTCCTTATCGGTGTCGGGTCGGTACGCGCCACACAACCATCATCCTCTCACGCTACAAACGCCTTGGCGAATTGACGCCGGAAGATCGGGTGCAAGCCGTCTATCAGCATTGCTGCCTTCGTTATGTTACCAATCAGGCAACCAACAACGAATCGATTCGCCAGAGATTCAAGATTGAAAAGCAGAACTCCGCGGCCGCCTCGCGGCTTCTGCGGGAGACTCTACTCGCCAATAAGATTCGCGCGCTCGATCCGGATGCTGCAAATAAGTTGAAACGCTACGTGCCATACTGGGCCTGATTTCTTTGATCGAGAACGGGAGGAGCAACTTAAGTATTTACATAAGGCATTTATTTTCAAAGGCTTGCGTATTTGATGGGTATTTGATCGGGATAGCGTCGGATTGCTGAATACAAGCACAAGCAAATACAAACAGACAATGACAATCCAGTGCGTGAGCGGTTGTTTCGGTGTGTTTGTGTTTTCTTGTGTCGGGATTGGCCGAAGATGTCCTGGGTATAACAATGCCTCTGCAGCACCGTGATCAAGAACGGCGACTCCCTCGCCATCGCGGCCGGGAAGCCCTAACGAACTCGTAGACACCCCCCTTGTGCCGGACAGGAATGGCCAAGCCCTTATGGCGCCAACCGACACAAGACTCCTGGCCCTAACGATAGAACGAGACAAACATCACTTCACCCGACTTCTCCAGATGGGTTAGTTCCACGACTTCATCAGCAAGCCAGTCCGGTTCTTGCGGACCCAGTTCGCGCGTGAAGTAGGCGTGGACGGCACCGCCGGTATCCGAATATTTCCTCAATGATTTACGCGCGTACCCACGGATATGATATGGGCGCTCCGCCCATCTGCCCTCCGTGTCTGGCGTACTGACCCAGCCGACACGCTGGGCGTCCTCGGCAACGGCATTCAGGTAGTCATTCCAGTCGCTGACTTTGGGGTGTAGAATCAATACGAGACTTCCATCATCCATATTCTGAAGGGCTTCACTGTAGTGAGTACTGCTCTCGAGAAATGGCTTCCATCGCTCTGTTCCCAGCACATGTTCGGTCTTCGGCGGAAAACTCTCCGATGCGAACAGGTATGCCAGCACGCCGACCGACCCAACAACGCATACCAACAGGGTTCCAATGAGTCCGCGTGCCACGTTTCGCACGCCGTTGCAGGCATGCAAGTACCTGCTCTTCTTTTCCATTGCCGAAGTGACTTGGGCTATGGCCTGTTCGGATTTTGTCATTATCCACCGTCCTCTCCCATCGCTTGGCACAACGCCTGGCAACGCTAAATCCTCTGCCCGGCATCCGAAGTGGGACATTCCCGCCAGCGTGCCTCGATGGTGTCGGCGGACAGATCGGCCCCACATCGCCATTCGATGTAGTAGCCGCCATTGCGAACCTGGGAGAACTCGGCGCAATCCTTCAGCGGAAGGAAGGCTGGCGATTCCAAATAGGGCGAACATCGAATGCGCCGTTACGCCCGTCTTCGGTGATTACGTGCAAGGTGCCGTTTTCCCTCGATGTGACGCTTGCTATCTTCATTGATCCAATCCTCGAATGGGTAATGGATTGTGACCGTTCTCGGCCAATTCCCAGTCCGCCATCAAGTCTTCCTGGTGTATCTCAATCCACGCGACTACCAGCTTGTGTTTCTTCGGTGGCAGCGCGCCTGCCAGCACACGGCCATCCTCGATCACCTACACGGCGACCTCGCCCTGATAGTCAGCAAGTATGTGCGGCAAATGATGCCTTTCCGCGTCCTGAAAGAACATCCGGATAAGGATTCCGTAGAACATGGATATCGTAGGCAATCGATTTCCTCCTCTTTGGACGGCGCGCAGGAACGGCCACTTGATTCGGGCGATTTCGCAAACTGCTCATGCTCTTATACACCCCATGAGTATCCCACATAAATCGGTGGGCGGTCCACGTGACGGATATGGATTTGGGGCTGAAGAAGCGCCTCAGTGCTTATTGACCACGGAAAGGCGCGGAACTTCACGGAAGAATTGCCCCACAAGTTCTGGTTGGCTTCCCGATTTTCTCGCGTGGCATTTAAAACTCCCGCCCCCCTGTGCTAGACTTTCGCCACAAGTGCAACGGCATCCATTCAGGTGTATCAGGCCGTCGACACGAGTGACGTTACGAAACGAATGAGTGCCACGCCTATGTCACCGTCACCAAAGGACGAAAGACATGGCCCAAGAAATTGAAAGAATTCAGCTTGCATTGAGCGACAACGCCGCACGGCAGCTCGCCAATGCCACGAAGACCGTACCCCAGCTTTCCACCATCACCCCGCGCTGGCTGGTACACATGCTCCAGTGGGTCCCCGTTGAAGCGGGCATCTACAGGCACAATAAAGTCAAAAACCCCTCCGAAGTTGAAGTAGCCTGCGGCGCACGGGACGAATCCGAGTTGCCGGTTACCTTCGTGGACTACGAAGAACAGCCCCGGGAGTTCTTCCTGAACACCGTGGCGACGATTCTCGATGTTCACACCCGTATTTCCGACCTCTATAGCAGCCCCTATGACCAGATCAAGGAACAGCTTCGCCTGACCATTGAGACGGTGAAGGAGAAGCAGGAAGGGGAACTGCTCACCAACCCCGACTATGGTCTTCTGACCAATTGCGCACCGAGTCAGCGCATCAAGACGCGCACCGGCGCACCCACGCCGGATGATATGGACGAACTGATCACGAAGGTGTGGAAAGAGCCAGCCTTCTTCCTCATGCACCCGCTCACGGTTGCGGCATTCGGCCGGGAATGCACGCGTCGGGGCGTTCCGCCAGCGACGATTAGCCTTTTCGGCTCCCAGTTCCTTACCTGGCGCGGTCTCCCCATTATTCCGTCGGATAAAGTACCGATCGTGGATGGCAAAACGAAGATCCTGCTCATGCGCGTGGGTGAGAAGCGCCAGGGCGTGGTGGGCCTGTACCAGCCCGGCCTCGTGGGCGAGCAAAGCCCGGGACTTTCCGTGCGCTTCATGGGAATCGGCCGAAACGCCATCTCTTCCTACCTGATCTCGCTCTATTGCTCGCTGGTTATCCTGACTGACGACGCGCTGGCCGTATTGGATGATGTGGAGATCGGCAAGTACCATGACTACCGAGACACCTACAAATAATGAATTCGGGGTGCCCGTCGCGGGAATCGCGGCGGGTCCTCTGGATGAGTCCATCCTGACGGGTCTCGCCAACGAATTCTTCCGGGCGCTGCCGGGACAAACCCTGGCGAGCCCGGGGAGGGTGCCTTCCGAGCCCGATCCGTTTTCGCCGCTCCTGCTCCAGACGCCGCGCTTTGTGCCCGCCATTCCCGCCGGGAATGGCGCGCCCGAGTTCGTGGCGCAAGGAGCGCCCGGAGTGGGGCGACTTCCAGGGGGCCTGGCCCTTGGTGTGCCCGAAGCCGTGGGATCGGGCGTTCCGCCCCTGGAATCTCAAACGGCAGCAGCGCCGTCGTCGCCCTATTACTTTCTGGGTGAAGCGGGCGCGCCGTCGAGCAAACCGTCCGGCGTTCCAGCCCACGCCGGGCCGAACGCACCCCTTTCTCACGGGTTGCCGGGAGAAGACAACCTACTCAGCCTGGTGCGTGAAATTCTTCAGGAAGATGCCCGCATCCCCGGCGCGGGGATTCCGAGTTCACCCGATGGCGCAGATCCTCGCGGTGCACTCCGTGCTACGCCAACCAGCCCGGGACAGACTTCGTTGCCGGCGGGGGCGTCTCCGTCAGGCCATGGCGTCGCACCAACGTCCGTCCCAGCGGCGCCGGAGGGTGTCGAGCTCCCCGGTGCGCTGGCCTATGGTGTGCCCGAGGCCGTGGGTGCGGGCGTGCCGGCGGTGGAGTCAGTTTCGGCCCCAACGCCATCCACATCGCCCTACTATTTCCTCGGCGAAGCCGGGTCTCAGACGGCCCCCCTTCAGGCGCAGGGCGGGGACCGTGTTACGCCGCAGAGTCATCGGATGCCTGGTGATCTCGACGTACTGGCGCTGGTTCGCGATGCCCTCAGCGAAAGTCCGCGAGGCGGGCAGACGGCCCAGTCGCCCCAGGGGGATCGGGGGTTTTATTTTCTCGATCCCGTCGCGAACGACGAAGGAAAGATTCCCGCGATCGGGCGCGATCCCCATCCGCCCTTTGATGTACTCGCCATCCGCCGTGATTTCCCCATTCTGTCGACGCGGGTAAACGGGCGGCCCCTGGTGTGGTTCGACAATGCAGCCACGACGCAGAAACCCCAGGCCGTGCTGGATCGATTGGCGTACTTTTATGCCAATGAGAACTCCAATATTCACCGCGCGGCTCACGAACTGGCGGCGCGCGCCACGGACGCCTACGAGGGTGCGCGACAGAAAGTGGCCCGCTTCCTGGGCGCGGCGTCCGCAGATGAGATCGTGTTCGTTCGCGGTGCGACCGAGGGGATTAATCTGGTTGCACAGACCTGGGGTGCGCAGCACCTCGGCGAAGGCGATGAGATTGTGGTGTCCCATTTGGAGCATCATGCGAACATCGTGCCGTGGCAGCAGATTGCCGCCGAGAAGGGCGCGAAGATTCACGTGATTCCGGTGGACGATTCCGGTCAGATCCTGCTGGAGGAATACCGCAAGCTCCTCAACGGCCGCACCAGAATTGTGGCTGTGGCCCACGTGTCGAATGCCCTCGGAACCATCACGCCCGTGAAAGAAATCGTGGACATGGCACACGGCGTGGGGGCGCTGGCGCTGGTGGACGGCGCGCAATCCGTGTCCCACTTGCGCGTGAACATGCAGGTCCTCGGTGCGGACTTTTTTGTCTTCTCCGGCCACAAGATCTTTGGCCCTACCGGCATCGGTGTGGTCTACGGGAAGAAAGCGCTGCTCGACAGTCTGCCCCCCTGGCAGGGTGGTGGCAACATGATAGAGGACGTCACTTTCGAGAAGACGACCTATCAGCCGACGGCTCCGGCAAGATTTGAAGCGGGTACCGGCAATATCGCCGATGCCGTTGGCCTGGGCGCGGCCCTGGACTACCTGGAGCGGATCGGGATTGAGAACGTGGCGCGCTACGAGCATGACCTGCTCGCGTATGCCACGCAATACCTGAAGACCATTCCAGGGTTGCGGTTGATCGGCACGGCGCGGGAGAAGACCAGTGTTCTCTCCTTCGTGCTCGAAGGCTACACCACGTTGGAAGTCGGCAAAGCGCTCAACGAAGAGGGTATCGCCGTACGCGCGGGCCACCACTGCGCCCAGCCGATTCTGCGCCGCTTCGGCGTGGAAGCCACAGTGCGCCCTTCGATTGCATTCTACAACACCTGTGAAGAGGTGGACCGCATGGTCGGGGTATTGCGTAAGTTGCGGATGGCGCGAAAATAATTGCCAGAGGGAATCGACATCGGATACTTCGGGCAACTTGCGGATTGCAGGTTGCCCGAATCTTTGCTTTTTCCCCGAAGTAAGTACGCGCCAGTCCCAGACGCGGAACGTTCATCGGGATCTCGCATCGATTCCACTTCCAGCGGCAGGATGATTCTCCCTCCTCGGAGCAGCGTGCCGCCGCGACGGCTGCGCACGACTGGGGTACGCGGGGCGTCTGGCCTCACTGCAGTCGGGAAATGCATCGTCCACGTCGAAGGTCTGACGGAGCGCTTCGAGAAACGAGCCCACAGCCGCCCACAGGTCGCAGTGGCGTAGACCGTCAGCATGGTCTCGAACAGATCGAGACCCGGCATGGCGAGACCCGCGGTCAATTCCAGGAACTCCGGCAGGCCGCCCGCCAGGTCGGGGCGGCGCAGTCCGTTGGACCGTATGCGCTCCGGTCCGGTGACGCGCAGGCGCTGGTCGCGCCACTCCGCCTGAAGTTCGACCTGTCGGCGCCGACCCTCGAGACGGAGGGCGAGGTGTTTTGGGTAGTTGCCATGCCCGGATACGTATTGGCCTAAGGTCCAATAGACAGGTGTCGCCTGTTCCTGCAAAATGATGCAAAAAACGGGTTCAGGGCTATGCGATCGATTGATGGCTACTGGGGGGTAAGGATGAGCAGGGATCAGGCTGATCGTTCATGCGGCTGCCCATGTCAGGTGGAGTGCCAGCGTCTCCAGAATCGTGTCCGGTTTGCGTCCACCCGACCTCCGTCCAAGTGCCATCGTGGAAACTTACAGGCCCGTATCGGGAAAGTATTTATTCAAGGGCACGATGTGTGTGACGTGTCGCGAGACGCCCCTGGACATCGCTCATTGGGGCGTGCAGCTCACGAACATAAAAAATTGGCTCATGGCTGTATCAATCCTGCCCTTTCGACGGTACTTCCGGGGAACGATACCGTAGACGTGGGGAATGCCGGTGGTGGCGGGGCGTGGCCGCGATGGCTGCGCCCCACAGGCGTCCCGTCGGTCGGTAACGACGCGACAGACGGATTAGGGAGCGACCACTGCGATTCCGCAGGGTTCTATTGTGGCCGTGTTCCTATATAATAGCGCCACGGTTTCGCTTTTCACTTTGGTGCATTGCGGCCACGGCGCAGCCTGTCCGTGCGCTTGTCGTGCCGGGAGCGATTTGGCGAGATCGAGGAACTGTTCCGAAAATACGCATGTGAGACAACTGAAAAGAGGAAGCGATGACCAACCATAAATCCACGACGTTGCCGCCGCTGTCGTTCCTCGGCGGTACGGAAGCGATGACCCTGACCCCGATTGTTGGCACACCGAAGCGGGAGTATGCCAAGGCGTTCATTCCCGGCGAAGAGGCCCTCGAAGATGGCGAAATACGTGTGACGGTGCTGGGCAGTGGCAACCCATGGCCCACCCGCGCCCAGTCCTCGGGCAGCATTCTGGTGGAAATCGGCAATCCCGAACGGGACATTCTGATATTCGACCTGGGCACCGGCGCAATGAAGAACTACGCCAGCCTCAAGTTGCCCGTCAACCAGCTCAACAAGGTATTTTTCACCCACCTCCATGCCGACCACACGAGCGATATCATCACGCTTTGCGGCAGCTTCTCCAAAGTGGGGCGCGCCGATGGGCCGGTGTATGTCTGGGGGCCCAGCGGCACCGAGCCCCGGCTGGGCACGCGCCACTTCATGGAGGCGATCGACGAGGCCCTGGCCTGGGACACGGCGGCCGGCAACGGCGCCATCAATCCGGACAGCATGAGGACCGTCACCACGGAGTTCGATTTCAGCAAGACTCAGGTCGTCTACGAACAGAATGGCGTCACCGTGACCTCCTTTCCGGCCATCCACTGCATCAGCGGCGCCGTGGGCTATCGCGTGGACTTCGGCGGCCTCTCCTTCGCCCATTCAGGCGACACCCGCCCGTGCAAGCACTGCGTTGAAGCCTGCATAGGCGTGGACGTGCTGATCCACGAGTGCTTCCCGCCTGCGGCGGCGCTTGCGGCCGCGTCCGGTCTCTCCATCGAGCGGGCGACGCTTGCGCTCAATGCAGCCCATACCTCACCCACGTCCGTGGGGAAGGTGTTCGATCTCGTGAAGCCCCGCCTGGGCGGTCTCTGGCACACCCTGCTGTCGCCTCAGGTCGTCTCCATGCTGTTCGAGGAGCTCGGCGAGGTCTACCAGGGCCCGGTCGTCCAGACCCAGGACCTTACCGTCATCAATATCACGAAGGAAGCGATTATTTCGCGCCAGGCGAAGGTGGAGGAACAGCTTCCGCCGATCGCCGGGCAGCAGCGCGTTGCGTTCCAGCCCGTGGCCGTGCCCCCGCCAGACTGGTGGGAGGACGCGCTGCTTCCAATCGATTAAGCCCGGTACACCGTCCCGGCCCCTCCGCACGAGGCACGCGGGGGGGCGGGAAAGAAAAGGAGACGCCCCGTTATGAAACGAAAACGCCTGATTTCGATGTTCCTGGTGTTTTCACTGCTCGGCACGGTGATCACCCCCCCGGTCGGCGCACAGACGACCCAGCCCGCCCCGAAAAAGACGGCGGAGCAGCTACAGACGCTGGTTGCGCCGGTGGCCCTGTATCCCGATTCGATTTTGTCCCATATCCTGCCGGCCTCCACGGTGCCCACCGATGTGGTGGAAGCCGCCCGCTACCTGCGGGCTCATGGCGGCAAAGTCGAAGAATCCCCGGAAGTCCCCTGGCTCCCCAGTGTCAGGGCCCTCCTGCGATTCCCCGATGTGCTGTACAGCATGGACGAGAAGCTGAGCTGGACTCGGGACCTGGGGAATGCCGTCATCGCCCAGCAGGCCGACGTGATGAAGGCCGTGCAGCATGTGCGAAAGCTCGCCCAGGAAGCGGGCAACCTGGTATCCAACGACAAGCAAGTCGTCGTGGTGGAGAAAGAGGTCATCAAGATCGTTCCGGCCAATCCGGAAGTAATCTACGTGCCTGTCTACGATCCCCAGGTGATCTACGTACAGCAACCGGCCCCCACCACGGTCGTCGTGGAAGATGACAATGACGACGAGGCCGCCGCCGCGCTGATCGGGTTCGCCGTGGGCGTCGTCGTGGGCGCGGCCTTCGCGGACGACGATTGCGACTGGTACGGATACACCATCTACCATGGCGGCTACTACGGATGGGTGGGCGCCTGGCGACCGGTTGCCACCCCCTACAACCCCCGTGGCATATATGACCCGCGAGGTGTTTATGACCCGCGAGGCGTCTATGACCCCCGTGGCGCGTATGACCCCCGTGGCGCTTATGACCCTCGCGGCGCTTATGACCCCCGTGGCATCGCGGATACCCGTGGCATTGCGGATACCCGTGGCATCGCGGATACCCGTGGCATCGCGGATACTCGTGGCATCGCCGATCCGCGCTCGAGCGCGGCATCTCGGGGCTACGCAAACCCTGGAACCCAGGCGGGCGCCTTCGGCGCGATAGGACAGAATAGTTCGCTGTCCCGTCAGAGCGCCCGCGGCGCATCGAGTCTTTCGGCGGGCGGATTCGCAGGTGGTGGACGTGGTGGTGGCGGACGTGGCAGGCGTTAACACGGACCTAAAGGAAAGAACCATGATAAACAGCCGCACCATTTTCATGCTCGCTGCGTTTGCCCTCGTCGCCGGTGTTACCTCGGCCCAGGAGGCGGCGTCCAATCAGCGGATTTTTGAATCACCCGAAGTCGCAGCGGTCGAATTCATCGCTGCGTGCGAGAACAACGACACGAGCGCCTTAATCGCCATCTTCGGCCCCTTGTTTGAGGCGGAGGCCGGGCGAATTGAAGAGGCCGAACAGCGCGCGAACCGGACCGCGATCGCCGAGATGGCGAAACTGGTTCAACGTATCGAGGAGCGATCAGATTCGGAGCGTGTATTGCTCCTCGGCGAAGAGCTCTGGCCCTTTCCCATGCCGATCATCGCCGAGGGTGGTGGCTGGCGCTTCGATACGGAAGCGGGATTCGATGAACTGCTCAAGCGCCGGATTGGGCGAAACGAGCTCGCGGCCATCGAGGTCTGCCGCGAGTTTGTCAACGCCCAGCGTGAATATGCGCTGGTCGATCGCGATGGCGACACCATTCTAGAATTCGCCCAGAAGATCCTCAGCTCACCGGGTCAGCGCGACGGGCTCTACTGGGAGTCGGCCTCCGAGTCGGTGGAAGACTTGAGTCCCTTCGGCCCCTTTCTCGCCGCGGCCGATGCGTCCGTGCCTGTGGATAAATCGAAAGGCTACATGGGTTACTACTTTCGCGTAGTCACCGGCCAGGGCAAGCACGCACCGGGCGGGAGCGCCTCCTATTTGAAAGGGAGCGACATGACCACGGGCTTCGCCCTCATTGCGTGGCCCATGGATTACGGCCATTCGGGTGTTACGAGCTTCGTCGTGAACCATCTCGGCGCGGTGTACGAGAAAGATCTTGGCCCGAAGACCGCGACCGCTGCGGGCCGTATCAAGCGCTTCGACCCGGACACAACCTGGAATTTTGTATGGGAATAGGGATGCGCCGCCAGGCCCCCGACGCACGAGACTCCACTGAGGGGGGGAAGTGCATGGGAACAGGCAGTGTGGCGTCGTTCAAGGAATTACAGCGTCCATTGCACTGAAATGAGATCGGCTTTTCGTCCTGCGACGGACGGTTAGCATGTGGATGAAAATTGGACCGAAATGTCGAAGCAAGGTTGCAACGCGTAACGCGAACATGCCCTGGTGGAACAGTAGGCAACGACTGGGCCATCGGGGCTGTGTAGATCCGGGACGGTGCGCGGATTACTTCGGACTTCCAAAATTTCCTGGAAAGTCCGCCGCAGGGTTGGTGACATCGGCACGCGGGAGGCCACAGGGGGCGCGTGTTCATGCTCCGCGCCGTAAAAATCCCACCACTCCGGCAGGGGCGGCGGGGGAGGGGCGTCCCTCGTGAAGATTTCGTTTCATGACGCACGCGATCCACGAGGAAGCCCAGGTAAACCGCGCCCGTTTCTTCCATCGTAAGACAGCTTTTAGGAACGAGCCACCCCTCGATATTGTCTGCGAGGTACCAGCCATTGTCGTTTCCGCAGGCGTGGTAGAAGTAAAGCACCGCCTCATCGGCGCGGCAACCCGCGGGCACAGGGAGCCAGACACGCCTGGGCTCGCTGTAAACGCTGTCGGGACCGATTGCATATACGTCGCCCGAGCCGAGCGCGAAGGGGGGCACGGTGTCGACCGGCGTCCACGGCTCCGTCGGTTCAAATGTCACCCAGATATCCGAGTCGTCAGCGGAAACGGGCACGATATATACCTCTTCGTACACGGCCCCCTCGCCCTCAATGAAGCCCCACACCGTGTCCAGATCGATGGGAGCGTTCGCGGCCCCGGGGACGTCGTTTAAGCTCCACTGGAGATTGGTAACGCTGCTCGCCGGAATCGGCTCATCCACAACCCCCGCATCCACTCCCGCATTCAGAATTGTACATCATGGCATTTATGGACTATATTGATTGCGTGCACTATTTATCGGGCGGCGGGGCGCGCGCGTAGCCGCGGGTGCAGTGTCACCGGCCGATGGAATTGAAGGGGTTTCTGACTGGTGGACCGTTCTGTATTGGAGTCCGAGAAGTACGCGATCATCCGGGAGTTGGGGCGTGGCGGGATGGGGGTGGTCTATCTGGCGGAGGACAAGCTGCTCAAGCGAACGGTCGCGTTGAAGGTGCTCTTTGAGCACCTGAACCGGGAATCGGCGTTTGTGGAGCGCTTTCAGAAGGAGGCCCGCTCCGTTTCGTCGCTCCACCACCCCAACATTGTCGCCGTTCATGGTCTGGAGCTGGTGCAGAATACCTTTCTCATCGACATGGAGTATGTCGACGGGCTGTCGCTGGACAAGTTCATGCGGAATGCCCCGGTTCCAGCCCCCATGGCGGCTCAGATCGCCGGGGACATTCTGGAGGGGCTGGTCACCTGCCACGCGGTTGGGGTCATCCATCGGGACATCAAGCCAGCCAACATTCTGCTCACCCAGCAGGGTATCGCGAAGATTGCGGACTTCGGCCTGGCCACGGCCTACGCCCGCCACCTGATGGATTCGGTCAAGAGCCGGGCCTCCAGCGGGTTTTTCATGGGCACCCCGCGCTATGCGCCCCCCGAAGCGTGGGAGGGGCTGGAGCCAAGCCCCGGATGGGACATGTATTCTCTGGGGGTCATGCTCTTCGAGATGCTGAGCGGTAAGGTCGCTTTTCCGGGCGACAGCCCCATGGCCATCATGCGGCAACACCTCGTGGCGCCGCTGCCTCCACTTTCGGAGGCGTCCCCGACGGTGTCGACGGAGCTGGGCGAACTGGTTGATGTCTTGATAGCAAGCAATGGCAACGGCTCCACCATGAAATCGCTGGAAGCCCTTCACGCGTTGCAGGCCACGCCGGAGTTTGCCGCCGTTCGTGAAAGTGAAACCGCGCGAACCGTCCGAGCAGCGTTGAGGAGCACCCAGATTAAGCGCGGTATGCGACCGATAGGAAGATGGATGGCGCGTGGGGGCTACGCCGCGGGGCTCCTGATGTTGGGTGGCCTGACCGTGTGGCTGCTCCAGCCGGATGCCGTCCGGTCCAGCGCCGCCCCGTCAACCGAGGTCGTATCGCCCGGGATTGGCGCGCCCCTGGTGTTCCTGCGCCCGCAACAGATCGGCGACACGGAGAACGGCGATGCGATCTGGATGCTTTCGTCCGATGGTGACTCGGGCCGTATTGTGTCCCTGAGCGAGTTGGCGTTGACCTACTTGACGCTGTCAAGAGCGGGCGGTCGGGACCGCTTCACCGTGACGGGCGGATGGGCGGAGTATCTGTCGCCCGCCAGCGGGAGCTTTCGCTATGGAACCATCAGCGGGGAGGCCCTGCTCGACCGGGAGGGGAACAGCATTTCCCTCAAGTTGGAGAGGACCAACACGCGCGACCAGGCCACCGCGTCCGACTTTCTGGTGGCGAAGCCGCTGGCCACGGCCTACGACGAGACGAGCTTCATTCGGCGCCTGGAATCCAGCCCCGCATTGCAGAATTTGATTTACAACGAACTCATTCCCAGAAAACTTTCCTGGGCCTCCGAGGTGGAGAAGCTCATGCCGGGCTTCGCCCAGGGCCGACTCACCGTGCCTCGGGCGGACACCGCGATTGCTGTGAACGGTCGACTGGAAGAGCCAGTGTGGATTCAGGAACTTCCAAATGGCGCGTCCGATGGCGCCGAGGCGGCATCCGGCGAGGCTCCATTGCGTGCCCGGTGGTCGGACAACGCGCTCATACTCGGGTTCGTCTCCCAGACCTCGGCGCCTGGTGCACGCCTTCGCATCGCCCTTGAATCGGGCATCAAAGATCCTTCCGGCTTGTCGCAGCAATTTCAGGTCGTGATCAATGAAGAGGGCATCGTCGAAAGTCGCGCACGCGCCGGGGAGCGTGAGGTGCCCTGGCGATGCGACTGGGAAGTGGCCTCGTCCGTCGAGGGTGGCCCGTGGCAAACGGAGTTGCGCATTCCCCTTTCAGAGTTCCGGCCCCTCGCCCAGCCCCAGGCGCACCAGCGATGGCGCTTGAACGCCGTCCTCGAAGGGGGCGAGAGCAATCAGGCGCTCGCGCGCTGGGGCTTCGAGAAGCTGGAGGATGTGAAGCACGGGTTGATGCTCGTATTTCAGGAGGAACAGCCATGACCAATCGCCGTCCACTGCGGAGGCTGCTCCTCGTGTCCGCGCTGCTCTGCCTGAGCCGCGAACTCCCGGCGGCGCCCTACGCGCCCCCGTCCTCCGACCCGCAGGAACTCCACAGTTTTAAAGGATACGTCTACTTCTCCGCGGATGACGGACTTCACGGCAGAGAGTTGTGGCGCAGTACCTCCAAAGGCGATGTTGCACTGGTGGCGGATATTACGCCGGGGTCCGAAGGCTCCACGATCAGCGACTTTGCCGATTTCGGTGACCTGATGTTATTTCGCCTCGATCCGGCCGCCGGTGGAAGCGAACTGTGGCGCACCGATGGCACGGCCGCGGGCACCGTGCGAATTACGCAATTCGATGTGGACGGCAGTTATCACTTTGACGGGTTGATCGGCACCGGCCCGGATGGGCGCGCGTGGTTTCGGGGCACCGGAGCGTCTACTCATTTCTGGGTTACGGATGGCACACCCGAAGGAACAAAACCTTGCGCCATGATAGCGCCGGATGGCGCGATGGTATCGGTTGATTATGCTGGAATCCTTCATCAAGGCGGTCTGTACTTCAGCGGCGTCCATCCGGCGGATGGCCCAGGTCTCTACCGTTACAATGTGGACAACGAGAAACTGGAACTCGTGACCCTATTGGAGTCCCCAAAGACCGACTTCCTCGCGCTGGATGAGCATCAGCTATTGTTTCGCGGGGCGAAGTCCGGCCTGGGCCTGGAACTCATGATGACCGACGGAACACCCGAAGGCACCACATTGGTGCTGGATATCGCGCCGGGACCCGCCCCCTCCTTTCCGAATAATTTCACACCGATAGAAAACTCCTTTACGCCCAGGTTGGCGCCCGCCGCAGGCTTTTCTCCAATACCCAATGAGAATGCGCGGAAACTCGTCATATTCTCCGCGGATGACGGTACCCACGGCATCGAACCCTGGATTACCGATGGCACCAGCGCGGGTACGCGATTGATGACCGACCTGTACCCGGGGAATGAGGGTTCCTCCGCCTACAACTATAAGGCCTACGGCGACCGGATCACCTTTCAAGCGAAAGGGGAGGGGACGGGCAAGGAGCTCTGGTTCACCTACCGACCTTTCGATACGGCCATCTTGCTGGCCGACATCTACCCCGGCCCGACAGGCTCCGATCCCTACGCCGTCTTCCCGCTCTTCGAAAACAAGACCATCTTCAGCGCTCTTGATCCAAACTACGGAGAGGAGCTCTTCTTCGCCAGCGCCACCTCCCGACAGGCGCGGCTCCAGATGGACATCTATCCCGGCCCCGACAGTTCCTATCCTTTCTGGCCCGCAGCACTGGATGACCATGTACTCTTTGCGGCGACCGATCCCGTCCACGGACGGGAACTCTGGTATATCGACCAGGAAGGCCAGGTCGGCCTGCTCGCCGATATCTATACCGATGCCAGCGTCAATCCATCGTCCTCCCCCAGCCAATTGACCCCTGCGGGGGACGTCCTCTACTTCGTGTGCAACGACATCGAGCACGGCGCCGAACTGTGGGTGTCCGACGGCAGCGGGGCCGGAACGCGGCTACTCAAGGATATTTTCCCAGGGCCGGGAAGCAGTGCCCCCCGGGAGTTGACGCTCCTCGGAGCATTCGTCTATTTCACGGCGGAAGATGGCGCTGGCGCGGCGGGGCTCTGGCGTACGGATGGCACCACCGAGGGCACCCTGCCAGTCGAAACAGACGCCAGGGGGCCGCTGAACCTGACCGTGTTGAATACCATGGTGTTCTTCAGCGCCACCCGCGCCGAAGAGGGCCGCGAACTCTGGGTCACGGGCCCCGATCAACCCGCCGTACTCGTTCGGGACATTGCCGCGGGCCCCGCCTCCAGCGCGCCCCGAAATCTGGTGGTCTTCAACGAGGCGATCTATTTTCTCGCCGACGATGGCCTGCACGGCGAGGAGCTCTGGCGCAGCGATGGCACCGCATCGGGTACGACAATGGTACGGGACATCGTACCCACGCCCTTCGAAAAGATAGGCTACGAGCTCATGGCGCCCGCATCGGATGCCCTTTATCTCGCCGCCGGCAGCGGAACCCAGGGCATCGAATTGTGGCGCTATACGTCAGAGGCCTCTCGCCCCTTTCCCATGAAGGACATCGCCACTTGGGATTCCACCAACGTGCTGATTCCAAATAACACCCGGTGACCACCCGCCCAGGCGACCCGATCAGCGACGGTCTCAGGATTCAATCTTGATACCATCGCCCATTGCGCCCATAATCAGCGGTACACGGCCTGTGCGCGTAGCAGGCGGGTGCATCGGAAAGGCCAGGTCACTATGGAATCGCACGCAAATTACAATGGGGTCGTCCGCCGTCTCAGCCGGAGGAGTTGGATTTTCTACGCCAACGGCGCCCTTCACGGGCTCGCCGTTGCGCTACTGGTCTGCTGTGCAGGCTGCGGCACGATCTGTGGCGAAACCATGGACGTCGACGGCACGACGCGCAGCTACCGCCTTCACACGCCACCGGCCTATTCACCCGATGCGGACTGGCCTCTGGTGATTGCCCTGCACCCCTTTACCGGCAGTGGCCGAAGCATGGAGCGCATGACACGGTTGAACGCCGTGGCCGATGTCGAGGGGTTCATCGTGGCCTATCCCGACGGCCTTCGCCGCAGTTGGAACTACGGGTACGAATCGGACGAGCCCGACGATGTGAAGTTTATTCTTGCGCTTGTGGATGAGATCGCCGAAACCTACGCCATCGATGAGAACCGCGTTTTCCTCACCGGCGCGTCCAACGGCGCCTCCATGACCTACCGCATGATGTGCGAAGCCGGCGACCGTTTTGCCGGGGCCGCCGTCGTCATGGGCGCGACCATGCCCCGGGAAATCCAGGAACGGTGCGACTCGGCGGGGAGCATTCCCCTGCTGCTCATCCACGGCACAGAAGACCCGATCCTGCCGTGGGAGGGCGGCGATGTATTCGCCGGACCCGGCGAGCCCCTCGCCCTCCTGTCCGTGGACGAATCGGTCGCCTACTGGCGCGCGCGCAATGGGTGCGACCCCCAGGCCGACGAGGTCCCCATGGAAGACGGTGCGCGGGATGGCACGACCACCACGATCTCGACCTATCCCTGCCCAGAGGGCGCCCCGGTCGTGCTTTACACCGTGGAGGAAGGTGGCCACACCTGGCCCGGCGATTGCAGCCTGATCCCGCGCTTCATCGTGGGGAAAACCTCCCGCGACTTCAGCGCCAGCCAGGCCCTGTGGGATTTCTTCGAACCCCTGACGCGCACCCCGGCGCTATAGCCCTCGATCCGGGCGGAGCCGCACTCCGCGAGATTTGCAGCAACCCCTGGCGCGTTAATCTTGCCCCACATCCACCCAAGGCGAGCGGCAGATAGTGCGCTGACGGGCATGCTGATCCGTCCCGAAAACGTGCGTAATTGGCGCTGGCTATCTGCCGCGCCCACAGTGAAAGCCGAGAGAGAGCGTTCGGATTATCGACTATCGGGCAAAGGTGTACCGGGCCGGAAGATAGTAGAGGAGCGTGCCAATCACAAAGCCGATGGCGAAGCCCTGGGGCAGGGTCATGGCCGCGGTGGCCACGAGCAGCGCGATGAGGAAGGGCCGCTGATCGGTGGCGGTGTCGCGCAGGAACGACATGAGCACAAGCGCTTCGAAGAGGAGGATAATTCCGAGCACCGGCTGGGGAAAGATCCGGATGACGTGGGCCGCGGACCCGCCGAAAAACAGGCCGATGACGACATAGAGGGCGCCGTAGAGAATCACCGAGCCGCCCGTCCGCGCGCCGAAGGCCGCGTGGCCCGCCAGTCCGCCGCAGCCGTGGCAGACCGGGATACCGCTAAAGAACGGCACAATCAAATTGACGAGGGAGTAGGTCAGCCCGATCTTTTTCAGGGACTGTGGTCGTTCCGGGAAAAGGTCCCCGAGGGTCTTGTGCGTCGCGATAATCGAGTTCGAAATGGAAAGGGGCAATTGGGGCAGCGCGAGGACGAAGAGGCCGGTCCAGATGTCGGCGGGGAGGGGCACGTGGGGGCGCGGCAGGCT
>JBHEKR010000493.1:0-12778 GCA_041859365.1 Candidatus Hydrogenedentales bacterium | reverse complement strand
CGGAAAGTTAACGATCTGGAGCCCAAGTACCTGGCTCACGGCCCCTGTAAGGGTCAGGCCGCTCTCCCCGTTCGAAAGGAGGCTGCCATCGAGTACGATCTCGCCCTTGCCGTCGATATAGATCCGCGACGATACATTGCTGGTCGCCGGAAGCTCCGAACCCGGCTGGATCGTTCCCGCTTCGGAGAAGGTGATGTTTACCGTCGATTCAAACTGCGTGGCCAGCAGCGCCTCGCGCAGCGAAATCTTCCCGTCCGCTCCCGGATCCAGCAACAGCGATGCCACCGACGATGTACTCGGCGCGTCGGAAACGTCGCTTAGCGTGGTTACCTGCAACGGCGTGAAGTCCGCCTCCACGAGGGAGAACGCCAACAGCTCTTCATACGTCAGCAGGTCGTCGCCGTCAGCATCGGCCGCATCAAAAGTCGCGGCGTCCCGCCCGGTCGCCGCCGTAAATTCAGCGAGGCTGAGGCGTTCGTCGCGGTTCAGATCCGACTGTAGATACAGTTCGATCAATTGTATCGGATTGGCGTTCAAGCTAACGGGGATCACCTGAGGCGGAGTAAACTCGGACGTATTCTGATTGGAATCCGTCACCGTCGCAACGAGCAGACTGCGCTCCGTTCGGAAAATCGGGGACGCCGAATGAAATCCGCCCTTGGCGTCGGCGACGACCCGCTCAAGGAAGAACAGGCCGCTCTCGTCCAACTCGTAGAGCTCTACTGTTCCGAGGGGTACGGTTACCCCGAAAGCCTGCTCTCCGGGATTCAGCGGCTCGACAGTGGGCGGTACAACCCCCTGCTGCGCACCGTTGCTGATGTGGATGGGCAGACCGCCGTTGCCGAATATCTCGTTCTGGCTCACTAGATTCTTGCGCGTGGCCAATCCGTCCAGGTGCACACCATCTCCATCGTTGAAGTTGATCACGTTGTCGCCTGAAAAAGTGCCGTCGCCGATCCGGTTACCCTCGGAGATTCCCGATATGGAGATGCCATTGCCGCCGTTGCCGAGATCGCCCAGATTGCTGGTAAACCCGCCGACGATATTGCCCAGAATCGCATTGTTTCCCGCGTTTTGGATGCTGATGCCCGTGCCGGTGTTGCCGGAAATCGTGTTGCCGCGCGCAAGCGACACCTGGCCAATCGAATTCTCCGTCGAACTTGATCCGATCAGGATGCCCGTGGCGTTCGGCACCGCGGCCTCTTCCTCCAGATCCAGACCGATGATATTGTTGTGCAGCAGGTTTTGAGACGACAGATTCAGGATCAGAACGCCATTGTCCCGGTTTCCAGAGATCAGATTCCCGTCGGCATCGCTCGCGCCGCCGATCATGTTGCCGTGGGCATTGTTGAGTACGATACCGCTGAGTTCGTTCGGGGCCGCGGCCTGTCCGTCCGCCGTGGTGCCTATTTTGTTTCGCCGCACGGTGTTGTTGAAGGAAGCCCCGTCGATAAGCAGGCCGTGCAGGAGATTGTTGGAGAGTATGTTCCCCGAGTCCGACACGCCCGTCCCGATGAAATTCTGTGAGGCGCCTTCTCCGATGGTAATCCCGATGCTGTTCGGATCGACCAGCGGACCATCGCCCTCGCGGGTGCCGCCAATGGTGCACGCTGAGACAATGTTGATGGTTGCTGCGGATCCCTTGATGTGGATGCCCGATGCAAAGCCCCGGATGGTGAGACCGCGCACATCATTCGCGCTGCTGGTCAGCACGAGACCGTCAACGGTGCTAAGCCCGCTGTTGTTTCTAAGCGTGATTGCGCCGGCTCCATCGAGGATAACATTCCCCGAGGCGTCGCTGAGTGCCGGAAGCTCGGAAAGCACCTCGATGGTTCCACCGACGGAAAAGGTGATTTCGTCACTTCCCGAGGTGTTGTTGGAAGCTGTGATAGCCTCACGCAGCGACACCTTGCCATCCGCGCCCGGCGTCGCCGCCAGCGCGGTGAGCGAGGCCACATCCCCGTCCAGCGCGTCGCCCAGAGTATCCACCACCGCGCTGCCCGCCCAGGTCGGACTGGAGAGCGCCGTCAGGGCACCTGCAAGAAACACGGCGCCATATAGGCCTTTAAATTGTATCATCGTTAAACCCGCCTGTATCGCCGTTGCTCGCGGCGACCCTTCTTCATATGACTCGTTTGCCTGGATCGCGCACGCACACCACGGCGCAAGTAGATCCGTTCACACTTGCCTTATTATACCCGACGATCTCGATTGTCAAGGGGTTCGTTTGCTCGCCCGGTATCGTTGACAGCCACATACAGTATGACCGAACCCGAAAATCGTCACGTCCGCCCCGCGCCGCAGCGGGTTATGGCAACTATATCCCGTTGATACAGAACACGATAGAAACAAAAAACCGGGCGGTACGCAGTCGCTGCGCACCGCCCGGACCATGTTTTCCAGGATCAGTTTTTCACAACCCGCCAGAACCGGGAGCCCGCCAGCAATCCGCCGAGCAGCAGCGCCGCCACCAGGAAGTCGCTCAACCCGAAGCCCAGGGATGAACCCGGCTCGCCGTAGCAGCTCGGGCCGCCCGCCTTATCTTCAGGCAACTGCAGGGCCACAATCTGGGAACCGAGCTGGCCGGCCTCCAGCGTCACCGAGAGGGTCTGGCTCTCGTAGCCATTGGCGTCTACTTGGATGGTGTAGGTCCCCGCGCGAAGAATCGGCAGGGAATACACGCCGTTGCTGTTGGTCTCCACCGTTACCGACGCGTCGCCATCCGTGGATGCCGTTACCGACGCCGTGCGGATCCGGTTCTGCGTCTCGGCCGTCCACACGGTCACATACAGGCTGGCCGTGTCGGCGGCGCTGCCCGGGGTGAGCAGCGGAGCAACCGTTACCGGTCCGCTCACAAGATCACGCTGGACCCGGTTCACGTCCAGCGTTCCCCAGTCATTCTGCTGAGCCAGCAGGGTCGTGGCGAGTTCATTGATGATCGCCCGACCCTGGGTGATTCCGCTGAAGAGGTTGGAGCCGGTCGAGGGATCGTCCACATCACCCATGGACGCACCCGCGCCAATGGTTGCCGTGTCGCGAACAAAGACACCGGCGATGGTTGTGTCCTCGAAGGTGCAGCGGCGGATAATGGGCAGCGCACCGCCCACATCAATGCCGATGGATACGCTCGTGAAGAGGCAGCCGTCAATCGTGCTGTCTGCCGTGAGCGCGCCGTCCGCCAGGATGCCGGCCGCAGGACGGGCCGCCGACCCGCGGAATACGACATTGAGCAAGGTCATCGTTACGTCATCCATCACCAGCATCACTTCGTCGCTGGTGAAGGCCGCGATTTCGATATTCACCAGGCCGCTGTTGTGCGCGCCGAATACGGTGCCTTCAATACGCGGCAGTGCGCCCACGGCGCCCACGAGGGTGACCCAGGGGAGCAATTCCACGTCTTCGGGATAGTTGCCGTCCGCAATGATGATACGCACGGGATTGACCGCCGAAGCGCCCGACTGGGCAATGGCGTAGGAGATGCTGGCCCAGGGCGAGGTGGAACTACCGCCTCCGATCGTGTCCGTACCGCCCGCCGAGACGAAGAAGGAGATCGCCGGGCTGTTCGGGTCGAGCGCATCCGAATCGAAGATGAACTCTTCCAACTGGGTCAGGCCGTCGCCGTCAATATCCAGATCGGAATCGGGCAGCACGGGATCCGTACCGTTGTCCACTTCCGTGCCGTCCGGAACACCGTCGCCGTCGCTGTCGATGACCGAGTCACTGGTACCCAGGCAGGTTTCGATACACGCCGTGAGACCGTCGCCGTCTTCGTCGATGGCGTTGTCGGGATCGCCCGCACACTGGTCTTCGCAGGGCGCCGGGCAAACCGCCACAATCACGGTGCGCGATACGCGCGCCGCGCGGTTGCCGATGCTGTCGGCTACGTCGTAATTGATCGTATAGGTGCCCGCCACGCTCGTGTTCACGGAGCCCGAAATCACGATGGCGTCGCTCAGGTCGCCTTCACAGTTGTCGGAGGCCGTGGCCCCGGCTTCCGTGTAGGCGCCGCCGCATGCCACGTTCACCGTGGAAGCGCCGTTCAACGTAATCACCGGAAGGGCATTGTCCGCAACGCGAACAATACGTGTCACCGTCTCCGCCACGTTACCGGCGGAGTCGCTGGCCGAGTAGACCAGCGTATAGTTGCCCGGAGCGCTGGTATTAACCGTACCCGTGACGATGAAGTCGAGGTTGTTCTCGCAGGTGTCGTTTACGACCGCACCGGGCTCGTTGTAGGGCACGCCACATTCCACCGTCAGGTCACTTCCGCCAAGGAGCGTTATCGTCGGCGCCGTTGTATCCACCACGGTGACCGTGCGGAAAGCCTGAACCGCCTCGTTGCCCGAAGCATCGGTGGCATCGTACAGGACGGTGTAAACACCCGGGACACCGGGCTCCACCGGATTATCCGTTTCCACTTCCACCGCGGAATCGCACGTATCGGAAACCGTCGCACCGGCATCCAGGTAGGGGGTGCCGCACTCCAGCGTCACCGCAAGCGAACCCAGCACGGAAATCACCGGGTGCGTCGTATCCGCCACCGTTACGGTGCGGGTCACGTCGGTCGCCGCATTGCCCTGCGCGTCGCTTACGCGATACAGGATCGGGTAGACGCCGGGCGTGGTCGGATCGACCGTACCGAGGATAGTCACCTCCAGGTCACCGTCACAGCCATCGGTCGCGGATGCGCCCGCTTCGGTGTAGGTTGCTCCACACTCCAGCAGGAGGGCGGAAGCGCCGTTCAGGGTGATCACCGGCGCCGTGGTGTCGACCACGTCCATCGTGCGCGTCACCGGCGTTGCCGCCTGACCCGCGTTGTCACTAACTTCATAGGTGATTGTATAGGTTCCCAAAACGCTCGTGTTAACCGAGGCGACCACATCGCCATCAAAAGTGATGGTCTTCACGATTCGGTGGGTGATATTGCCATCCACATCATCGCTCGCCGTCGCACCGGCATCGTTATAAACACCGCCGCACTGGACGGTTATCGGCGTCGCACCCAGCAGCGTCAGCACCGGCGGCTCAAGGTCCACGAAGAAACCTTCGCTGAATTCGGACGTGTTGCCGGAAGCGTCCGTGGCCGTCGCGGTGATAAACAGACCCACCACCGATTCCACGTCCACCGGGCTGGTGAAATCGCCGTTGCCATCGGCCACCGCCGTCGCAAGGTAGGTTTCACCCTGTCCATCGGTGCTCGCATAGAGGTCCACCGTGGCACCGGGAAGCGCCGTGCCGTCCACCGAGCCGAGCCCTGTGATGACCGGGGCCGCGAGTTGAAGGTTGCCGGCGTTGCTCAGTTCGATACCGGTGCCGAAATTGCCGGTGATCGCGTTGAAGCGAATCGTATTCTGAAGTGTCGCCGCGCCGTCCACCAGCACCGCCGCACCGGCATTGCCGCCGATGACGTTGCCGGCTTCAATCGCCGTTCCGCCGATGATATTGTCCGAGGCGCCGTCGAATAGGGCGATGCCCTGTTCCACGTTGCCGAGCTGGTTGGCTCCGTTGGCCGTCAGGCCGATGATGTTGCCCGCGACCGTGTTGCCCGTGGTGCCCGCACCGCTGATCACCACGCCCGAAGCATTGTTCGCCGAGATGACGTTGCCTTCGCCGTCGGCATCGCCACCGAGCGAGGTGCCCGTGGCGCCATCGATCAGGGTCACACCGGCTTCATCGTTGGCAATCGCCGCGAGGCCGCTGGACGAAAGACCGATGTAGTTGCCGGTGATCACATTGTTCGGCGCGCCTGTGACGTATACGCCGCTGCGGTCGTTGCCGGAGATGATATTGCGGCTGGCCGCGTCCACGCCGCCGATAACGTTGTCCGAGGCAAGATCCGCGATCTCGATGCCGTGACCGCCATTGCCCCGGATAGCCGTGCCGTTCGTGCCGATAAGGCAGCCAACCACACTGTTGGCCGTCGCCGTGGCGCCCGAAATACTTACGCCATGGCCGGGGAAGTTGATGATGGTGAGGCCCGAAAGCACGTTTTCGGCGCTGGAGAGCTGCAGGCCGACAATACTGCCACCGAGATTGACGCCATCCAGCACGATGTCGCCCGCGCCGTCGATGGTGGTCCCGCCGTTGGCGTCATTGAGCCCAGGCAGACCGCCCTGAAGGGTGATCGTGCCGGCAATGTCAAAGGTAATGGTATCCGCGCCCGCGCGGTTATTCGCCGCGATGATCGCTTCACGAAGCGAGATCACGCCATCCGCGCCGGGATCCACGATCAGGTGGGCCGGTGAAGTCGTGTTGGCATCTGCAACGTCGGTCAACCCGGACACCACGGCGGTGGCCGTGTTGGCTGGAATGACGTCTACAGTGACTACGACCGTCGTGACGGTGTCCACCGCATTCGTGACTACGCACTGATAGCTGCCTTCGTCGGTCAACTGCGCGCTGCTGTTGGAGAAGCCGTTGGTCGTTGCGCCGGAGAGCGATCCGCCGTCGGTAAGGTCTTCAAACTCGGCGCCATCCGTTGGAAGGAATTGCCACTGGTACGACAGCGGTTCGGAACCGGAGGCCTCCGTATCAAGGCTGAAGGCCTCGCCTTCCACCACGACTACACTTACCGGCTGCACGTCCACCGACGGAGGCTCGACTACAAAGGGGTCCGAGAATTCCGAGGTATTGCCGTTCGCGTCGGTCGCGGTCGCCGTAAGTGAATCCAGCGATAGCGACGCGAGCATCGAGAGATCGAGCGCCGCGGAGAAGGCTCCCGTACCGTCAGCCGTCGCCTGCCCCAAATAGAGCCGTCCTTCGTCATCGGCGTCGCCGTAAATGTCAATTGTCGCGTTCGCCGGTCCCGTGCCCGATACCGGCCCTATGAGTTCGATCACCGGTGCCGCAATATTTGCGTTGGCCGTCTCGATGCCCTCGACCTGAAGCTTGATGCCCTTGTTCGCGTTTCGGTATATCGAGTTGCCGCGGACGGTGTTCCGGTCTGTCAGGTGCGAGCTCCCGCCTTTGATACGCACACCGAACAGCCCATTGGCCGCGATCACATTCGACTCGCCGACCGCCGTACCGCCCACGATATTTTGAGTGGCGCCTTCAAGCAGCGTGACGCCGCTTTCGCCGTTCGGAAGGAACGATGTGCCGTTAGCCGCCGTGCCGATCAGGTTGCCCTGTATGACGACATGATTCACCTCCGCCCCGCCGATGCTTCGCGCCGCGCGGATTCCGTCGATACCGTTTCCGGAAATGATGTTGCCCTGGCCAGCGCCCGGACCACCGATGTTTACGTATTCCGCACCGCTGTCAAGCAGGATCCCCATGACTGAGTTTCCGAGCGCCCGGGTACCCGTAATGTCGGTGCCTATTTTATTCCCCTCGATAAACACTACGGGATTGTTCGATCCGGCTGATATCCCATTCAGGATAATCCCGTCGTCGATATTTCCGGAAATTACGTTGCCCTCCCCGGCGCCGCTCCCGCCGATCTGGATAAAATTCGGAGCGGTAAGCCCCCCTCGAACCACTATACCGGAGTCTTGGTTGGGAGACGCCGCCGTGCCGTCCGCCGTCGTCCCCACAAGGTTGCCTTGCATGACAATATCTCGGCAGCTTTCAATGAGCACGCCACGCAGATTACCCGAAATGATGTTGCCGCGGCCGACCCCGCCGATCACGGTGCCGGTGCAGTTGTACATCTCGATCCCATGCTCGTTCAGTTGGGCGCGACTGCCATCCGGCCCTAGGCCGATGTTATTGTTCTGGATTACAGTGCCGATCGAGCCGAACAGGAGAATGCCGGCGTTGTTAAAGGGAGTCGTGTTCGCGTGGGTTGAGATAATGTTCCCGGCCTCGGGTGTGCTCCCGCCGATTATCGTGTTCAACGAAAACTCGTCCACGGTCACGCCGGCCCCTTTGTTCTGCAGCCCTTCTCCGCTCGCGGTCACTCCGATCCAATTGCCCTGGATGATGTTGTCAGAAGCGTTGTTCAACAGCACGCCATGCCCGTAAGCGTCGGCAAAACCAAACCCGCAGTTATCGCCGCAGCCATCCGGGTTGTTTCCGTTGGCCGAAATTATGTTGCGCTCCTCCTCCGTCGTGCCGCCGATTATGTTGTCCGAGGCGCCTTCGCGAATCTCGATCCCGCTGAACGCGTTGGCGAGATCGAGTTCGCCAGTGGCATCCACGCCGATATAGTTGCCGATGACCACGTTGCGCGAGGTGCCCGCGCCCCGGATCATGATGCCGTGGCCGAAGGCTTTCGAAATATTGGTCGCGTCGACTTCTTCCGACCCGTTGCCGGAAATTACATTGCGGTCTTCTACCGTTGTCCCGCCGATGAGATTGTCGTGCGCGCCGTTTTCGATAAGAATGCCGTGATCGTCATTGCCCTGATCGGCCGTGCCGTCGTTGCCGATCAAGCAACCCTGGATAGCATTGTCCGAGGCGGTGACCCCTTGGATTTTGATGCCTGCGCCAGCGCACCCAGTGATGATTATGTCCAGTATGTTATTGTCAGGACTCTGGATGATAAGTCCAGGCACGTCTGGATTGACGGCCGTCAGCTCGGCCGCGCTGAGAAAATTGTCGTTGTCGATGTCCAACTGCCGGAAATCGGCTATGCTGATGTTAAATAGATTGTGAAATATATTATCCACGCCGTCGGAATTAACGAACCGGATCTGGCGCGCCTCCGCGAAGGAAAGTAGGCCGTCCGTGGGATTTACGTCGAGCGCGGTGAAAGACCCGTTGATAAGCGATGCGTAAGCTTCCAAGCGGTCTCCAGAGCTCGACCCGTCAATGGTAAACTTGCCGGTGCCGAAGCTCATGATCGTGACACCCGATGGATCGGTCAGCGCGGGCAAGTCGGTGTAGTGTTTTGTCGACTTCTCGCCCGGAAGCATGATGATGTCGTGACCGGGAAAGGCGTTGGCCTCTTCAATCGCCGCGCGCAGGGTGGTGTTGCCTCGACCGACCTCGCGCTCCGCGATGCCATCCCCGAGAAGCGCATCACCGTCGTCGGCCGCGTCGTGATTGCCCACATCCTGCACCGAGAACTGGTTGACTGTAAAGACCTCCGCCGCCACTGGCGGTCCCGATAGCCCGACAGCGATCAATCCCGCCGCCAGGAGCGTTACGCCAGGCCCTCCCCAAACACCGAATTTCTTCACACAAAGCTTGTTGCGCATCGTCATACCTTACTTCGTTGCCAGGTTGATGTGTTCCCGAACACAAACCACCCCGTAGCCTATCCGAGCGCGCGAGTGAACCGATCAATCGCGTGACGAACACGCCCCGGCACCCGTCCAGGACGAAAAGAATTCTCCATAAGTCTTGCTAGCATATACCGTAACGCGCCGAACCGCAAGCCTTTTCTTAACAGACTCAATATAAATCTGCGAAAGGTAATAATAGGTGATTTTTCGTCCGGTAACTACCTGAGATACTTAGCCGATCACGATCCAAATACGCTTCCACGGACGTGCCGGATTCCCGCAGGCGGGTCGCGTTGTATTGTCTGCTTCTACGGTTGGACAGTTCAACTTTGCGCCGGACCCGCGATTACGACGGGATCCCCAGCACGGATCGCACGGCCGACACCATGTCACTTCGCGACACCGTCACCTGGCCGGTCTTGCCGGCCTCGCGATAGGCGTCACGGTCGGCAATCTCTTCTCGACCCGCCTTCCCCGCGTTCAGATCTTTGACCGACACCACGCCCTGGGCAATCTCGTCTTCTCCGATAATGACGGCGGCGGGGATCCCGTAGTGGTCGGCGTGGCTCAGTTGGTTGCCCATCTGCATTTTCTTCTTGCTGGCGAAGTAGGTTTCGGTGCGGATTCCCGCCTCCCGAAGCTCCCGGGCCACCCGCAGGGTTTCGGCCTTGGGCACGTTGCCCATGGTCACCACGAGCGCCTGCACCGGCGTCGTCACGGGGCGCAGACTGCCAAGGTGAAGCAGCGCCGCCAGCAACCGATCCAGCCCCACCGACATACCCGTGCAGGGAATAGCCTGGTGGGTAAAACGCTCCACGAGCTGGTTGTAGCGCCCGCCACCCATCACCGTGCCAAAAGCGGGCGCCTGGGGCAGGATCATCTCGAAGACGGGGCCCGTGTAATAATCAAGGCCGCGGGCCAGGCTGGGATCGAAGCGGGTGCGGGTCTCGTCCACGCCCAGGGCCTCCAGGGCCTCCGCCAGCTCACGCATCTCCCCCAGGGCCTCCACCGCCAGCGGACTGCCCGACAAGGCCCCCTCCATGCCCGTAAGTATTTCCGCGCGGCTTTGTCCCGCAATGGCCACGAAGCCCATGATTCGGTCGATGGTGGCCTCGTCCAGCCCCACGCCGGGGATCGGATCGCCGGAATCATCCACACGCCCGCCGCCCAGCTCCAGCCGCACATTGGCCGCGCCGGCTTTGCTTAGTTTGTCGATTACCCGGAGTACATGCTTCTGTCGGCCGGGCTCCACGATGCCGCAATCTTCAAGAAGGGCATCGATCAGCTTGCGGTTGTTGATCAGCACCAGATACTCGGGGACCTCCAAGGCCGCCATTACCGCGCACATCACCGCGATGATTTCACCGTCTACCGCCATGGCCGTCGCACCGGCGGCATCGATATCCACCTGGGTAAACTGGCGAAAACGACCGGGCCCGGGCTTGTCCGCGCGCCAGACCGGCCCCATGGCGTAGCGCCGGAAGGGGGCCTTGATTTGCTCGGGATATTGGGACAGGAGCCGAGCGAAGGGCACGGTGAGGTCAAAACGGAGTGCAATCGCCTCGCCCTCCGGGCTCTCCAGGCGGAAAAGCTCCTTGTTGGTCTCCTCCCCGCCCGCGCCAAGAAGTACATCAAGGTACTCCAGGGCGGGTGTCTCCACCGGGGCAAACCCATAGGTCTGAAAAATGGCCTCAATACGGCGCATCACTTCATTGCGCAGCATCACCTCCCCCGAGAGGAAGTCCTGAAACCCCTTCAGCGTCTGCGCTTTTACAAGGGCCTTGGAGCCGGCCATAACACCTTCTTTCTATATTTGTGGAGCGCCCCGCTCAGCCCATTAGTCTAACAAAGGCGCGGGAAAGTGTTCAAAGGATAGTTGATAGTTGATAGTTGGAAGTTGGCAGATTACGATTTAGTGTTGGGGCGGCACCCCAAATGCACCGCCTCCCGGTCCACTGAGTCCAATGAGTCCACTGAGTTCACTGAGTCCACTGAGTCCACTGAGTCCACTGTCAACTGTCCACTGTCAACTGTCCACTGTCAACTGTCCACTGTCCACTGTCCACACATAAAACGAGGTAGCCTGACCCGAGGGTCAGGCTGCCTTCTATTGATTCGGAAGATTTCGGTTCTTTTCAGCCAGTAATCAGGCGCTGAACTTGCGACGAAGCGCTACGCCCAGCATACCCATGCCCAGCAGGGCGAAGGTGGAGGGTTCCGGAACCGGGACGAAGGGGTTGTCGTCGCGGACGTCAATCACGTCGTTGCCGCACTGCATCGTCCAGTGGATGCCGATACCGCCGTTGTTCGGGTCAAGCAGAAGGTCTTCATCGGTACCGCTAATGTCGAAGCAGATCTCGTAGAAGTAGTGCTTGCCGGTCAGGGCGATGGCGATATTGGGATTGTAGGTACCGGTTACGTCAACCGCACCCGCCTGGGTCTCGTCAACGCGCCAAGGGGTGGCGGCAACGAAGGGAGCGGGGTTGAGGACGGACCAGTTCGGCGCGCCGGTGTTACCGAACATCCGGCCATAACGGGCCGCGTCCTGCGCAGCGGTGCTCACGGCGATGGCGTGGGTGTAGCCACCGGTGTTGCCGAGGTCAAGGAAGAAGTCGCCGGCATAGAGTCCGTCAGCGGGCATGCCCTGGGGCGGGAAACCCGTAACCATGCCGATGTAGAAATTGCCACCAGTAGACGCGTTCGGATCGATGTCATCGTAGTAGTAGAAAATCTGCTCGATGTCATAGTTCTGACCGCCGCCGCCGGGGGTGGGGCCTTCTTCGTCGTTCAGCGTGCGGATGTTCATGTTCAGCGTGGTGACCGCATTTTCATTCCACGTGTTGAAGGTGGTGTTGCCTGCATAGTTGAACCAATCGGCCCAACTACCGTCAATCGTGATGGCACCCGCGCTCGAAACCATTCCGAGAGCCGCGCCAAGCGCAAATAATGCTGTTGTCTTTCTCATTTTAACCCTGTCTCCTGTGATGCGTTTTTTGGATAGAATCGTTCTGCTCAGTGGAACCAATACACTTCCGTTACCTTCATTCTGGCTGAGTTATGAAAGCAGGATGCATGCCAATACAAATTTATCACGCATACCAACCAAAACCACCGATTTTGCCCTGAAAGTTTTTCAACTTTGACTCATTTCGACGCAATGGTGGTCACTTTGAAAAGTTTGAACCGCATTAAGATTGTCATAATTGCACACTACTTTACGTCAAGATCATCGGTAAGGCGGCGAAATCGAAGCCCGACGGAACCCCGGAAGCAGACCCGGCAATAACTTCCCCTAGCTTACGCACCAGCCATCAGCGTCTCGCCGGGGACGACCCACCAACCTCTCAATGAATCGCCCGCAATTAGACCGCAGCGAGGGCGGTTATGTCAATCCCTGTGAGCTTCGTAGGCTACGATCCCTGATCTCGGTCGACCGCGATACGCCGGGCAGCACCATCGTCGGCACGCCCCCGGTCGCCATATGGTCCGAGCCAAGTTTGCGCTGACCCTGCGAGTCCCCTGTCCCCTGTCCCCTGTCCCCTGTCCCCTGTCCCCTGTCCCCTGTCCCCTGTCCCCTGTCCCCTGTCCCCTGTCCCCTGTCCCCTGTC
>JBHEKR010000259.1:0-3119 GCA_041859365.1 Candidatus Hydrogenedentales bacterium | reverse complement strand
CTTCATGGTCCCCGTTTCGTGAACGCTTCTTTTCGCTCCCAAGTGGAAGCGCAGGCGGCGCTGAATAGCGGCTGAATCCTGATGGTCAAACCGCCGACTTGTGTGGCGGACGCGTTCGCGGCATCAGGCAGCGCATGACCGACACCGAAAATGGCCTTGAGTCGCTCCATCTCGGCAAATCGAGTGCACTGCCTGCCTCACCCGACGCGGCCGTGCTGGACTATGTGCCCAACCCGCGCGCGGGTGAACTCTATATGGTCCGTTTCGCTGCGCCCGAGTTCACTTCGCTCTGTCCTGTGACGGGCCAGCCGGATTTCGCGCATCTGATGATCGACTATGCGCCAGGCGAAACCATTGTCGAATCGAAGAGCCTAAAATTGTTTCTGGGCAGTTTCCGGAACCACGCCGGGTTTCATGAGGACGTGACGGTCGGGATAGGTCGCAGGCTGGCCGACGAAATGCGCCCGCGCTGGCTTCGCATCGGTGGCTACTGGTATCCGCGCGGCGGGATCCCGATCGACGTTTTCTGGCAGAGCGGCCTTGCACCCGAAGGTCTCTGGGTACCGGATCAGGGCGTGCAATCCTATCGGGGCAGGGGGTAGATCGAGATCAGCCGCCGGCCAGCGCGCCTCTGGCCCAGCTGACGATAGCCTGCTGCGGCAGTGCGCCTGATTGTCGGGCGATTTCGCACCCCTTCCGGATAAGCACCATCGTCGGGATCGAGCGAATGTCATAACGCGCGGCAAGCTGCTGCTCGGCCTCGGTGTCGAGCTTGCCGAGCCGCATGGCGGGTTCAAGTTCGCGCGCGGCACCGGCGAAGGCGGGCGCCATCTGGCGGCAAGGCCCGCACCACGCGGCCCAGAAATCGACGAGCAGGGGGATGTCGCTGCGCGCCGCATGGGCGTTGAAATTGTTGGCGGTAAGCTCGACCGGCGTCCCGGCGAACAGCGCGCCCGAGCATTTGCCGCATTTTCCGCCCTCCCGCAGTTTTGCGGACGGCACGCGGTTCAGCGCGGCGCAGCGTGGGCAGGGGATGATCAACATATCGGACATGAGGTGACCTCTTGCCCGACAGATAGGAGCTGCCGGTGCGCTTGCAAAGGGACGGTGCTGGCTGCTGAGAGCGAGCGGCGCGGTGTCACTCCACCGGCAGGATTTCGACGGATTGGAAAGCGAGTCGGGTTTCTCCGAACGCCGTCAGGAAAGCTACGTCCGCTGCATCGCGGCCGACCCCGATCTTCACCATTTCCGGAGCGGTTGCCATCCCCGTGGGATCGACCAGATGCCAAGCATCTTCGAGAAACACCTCGGCGACAGCGTGAAAATCGGGGGGATTGACGCCCGGCGCGTAAACGCTGGCAATCCGGGCGGGCACTCCGGCGGCGCGGACCAACGTGATCAGCAAATGCGCATAGTCCCGGCAAACACCCTGCCGGGAAACGAAGGTATCGGCCGCAGTGGTCTGGCTGTCGCTCGAACCCGGCACATATTGCAGATGCCCCTGCACCCAGTCCCGCATCGCCAGCACCATCGCCCCGCCGGGAATCTCGCCGAACGTCGATTCTACAAAGGTGTGAAAGCGGTCCGGGGAGGAGTAGCGCGAACCCAGCAGATACTGGACCACATCGCCCGGGATACGATGCAGCGGCACGGCTGAGAGCGCTGCGAGGTCTGGCACGTTGCGAAGGACGGTTACGGTAGCGGAGTAGTTCACGAGCAATTGGCCCTGCAGCCGAAGCCAGATGCGCTCCCCCACGCCGTCGTGAGCCGGGATCCGCACCATATGTTCGCAGGACGGGAGTTGCAGAACGTCGCCGTCGATCATCTGGTCCGACAAATCGGCGGGTTCGAGTTGGAGGAGGACATCTGTCGGCTGGTCGAGCCAATAGTCGAGCCGCGTGTTGATCTGGAGCTTCATGGAATCGACAACCCCCGAGAACCCGAAAAGGGGCCCGCCAAGCTACAGGATGGTGGGCAGCACTCGGTAAAACCTGTCCCGAGGATCGGGGGCCAATATCACGCTGCGGACTTTTGTCGCGCTTTGCGTGCCCGCTTGGTGGCGTATAGTTTTTCATCTGCGAGTTGCAGCAAGCTGTCGAGGCCGATGTTCCCGTCCGGCGTGACAACGGTACCGCTCGCCATCCCACTCATATGTTTCGCTCGTATCCCCAGCTAATCTCGCACAGCGCCTTCGCCACTCATCGTGCCCAAGAATGACGCCGAACGAGCCTGCGGTATCGATCGGGTCCGCTCGTAATAAGCCTGCCCTGGCAGGTGATAGATTCACTCGCCCTTGAAGCTGTGGTTGCCCTTGATCGCGGAGCGCCCGAGACTGTCGCGCCAGACAGGCGGGGCTCGGACATGCTGCCCGCTGTTTGTGTCAGGCCGAGAGTTCCCGTCGGACGATCTGCGCTCCCGCGCTAAGGGCATCCAGCTTACCTTTCGCAAGGGCTCTGGACAGAGGCGCCATTCCGCAGTTGGTCGAAGGGTAGAGCTTGTCGGCGTCCACGAACTGGAGTGCCTTGCGCAGCGTATCGGCTACTTCCTGCGGAGTCTCGATCGCGTCACTTGCCACATCGATCGCTCCAACCATGACCTTTTTCCCCCTGATGAGTTCAATGAGGTCCATGGGAACGCGCGAGTTGTGACATTCCAGCGAGACGATATCGATGATGGACTTCTGCAACTTGGGAAAGGCTTTCTCGTATTGCCGCCACTCGGACCCCAAGGTCTCCTTCCACTCCGTGTTGGCCTTGATGCCGTAGCCATAGCAAATGTGTACGGCCGTTTCGCACGAGAGTCCTTCGGCCGCTCTCTCCAGCGTCGCGACGCCCCAATCATTCACCTCGTCGAAGAAGACGTTGAATGCCGGCTCGTCAAACTGGATGATATCGACGCCCGCGGCCTCAAGTTCCCGGGCCTCTTCGTTCAATATCCGGGCGAATTCCCAGGCCAGCATCTCGCGGCTCCCGTAGTGTGCGTCATGCAGCGTATCGACCATCGTCATCGGGCCGGGCAGTGCCCATTTGATCGGCCGTCCGGTTTGCCGGCGCAGGAATTTGGCATCGTCGACAAAAACCGGTTTCGGCCGGTTTACGGCACCCACTACCGTCGGGACA
>JBHEKR010000119.1:0-7327 GCA_041859365.1 Candidatus Hydrogenedentales bacterium | reverse complement strand
CACGCTACCGTAGTAGTTTGCCCATGATAGCGCCGCCGTTCAAGGTCTCGGATTTGTCGCAGAGCATTGGGGAGTGCTACCTTGGGGCACCGAACAATATTCAACCGTCTTAAACCGGTGCCCCGCCACCGGGAGGGAGAGATCATGGCTGCCTTCACCGATCAGGTCATCGTCGTGACCGGCGCCTCCGAGGGCATTGGCCGGGCGCTGTGTCTGGTGCTCGCGCCGCAGAAGCCGCGGCTGGTCCTGGCCGCGCGCAATGTCGATCGCCTGAACGAGCTCAAGGCAGAAGTGGAAGCACTCGGGGCGCAGGCCCTCGTCGTGCCGACCGATGTCACCGAGGAGGCGGCCTGCCGCGCGTTGATCGAGGCCGCCGTCGCAGCCTTCGGGCAGATCGATGTGTTGATCAACAATGCCGGGGGGACGATGTGGACGCTGATGGAGGACCTCGAAGACCTCAGCATCTACGACCGACTGATGCGCCTCAACTACCTGTCGGCAGTGTATTGCACCTACTTTGCGCTACCCCACCTGAAGAAATCGAAGGGCCGCATCGTCGGCCTCTCCAGCGTCGCGGGCATCACCGGGGTGCCCACGCGAACCGCCTACAGCGCCAGCAAGCACGCCATGTTCGGGTTCTTCGATTCCCTGCGGATTGAGGTGGCGCCCTACGGGGTCTCAGTCACCATGGCCGCCCCGGACTATGTCCTCTCCGAGATCCATCGCCGCGCCCTGGGCAAGGACGGCAAGCCGCTGGGCAAGAGCCCGCTGCAAGAGGCGAAGATCATGACGGCCGAAGAGTGCGCCAACCGTATCGTGACCGCCATGGAACAGCGGCAGCGCCTGCTCCTCACTTCGACCCGGGGACGCGTGGGCCGCTGGCTCAAGCTCATTGCCCCCGGGCTCATGGACAACATCGCGGCAAAGGCCATCCGCGACAAGAAATAGCCGACGGGTCAATCCACGTCGTAGATCACCACGCGATCCCAATACGAGGAGTACGTCTCCACGAAGGCCCGGTGAATCGGGTCAACCTGATACGCGTCATGCTCCTCGACGCCCTTGAACAGGACCGTCAAGCCGACACTATAGCTACGGTCAATGACCGGCCGGTCGGTGACCGACGGCGTGCCGATGTAGATCGCCTCCATGTTCGGCACCGCCTGCAGGGACTCGACCCCCGCGCGAAATGCCGCCACGGCCGCCTCGTCCAACTCCGGCTTCAACCAGAAAAAAACGCTATGCACGAGCATCGTTCAGGTCTCCCGGCGCTTCGCTGAAGCGCACGTAATTGAACAGCCACAGGGTGATGAGGCCGCATCCACTCAAGATGTGCCACGTCGCGTGCCACGCCACAATACGGAAGGTCACATAATCTCCCTTGGCGGTGGACAGATAGGCCCCGACAACGAACAGAAACAGTACCGTATAGAGCAGCGGTTTCGCCACTAGCGGCACCTGCCGGTGGTGAAGGCAGAAGAGAAACGCCACGACCAGGCTGTTGGCGATCAGGGCTACCTCGGAGGCCCAAAAGAAACCCGAGTCTCCAAAGGTAATCAAAGGCCGCTTCTGACCCGAAATCGTTTCCCACGCCATATACAGAAAGATGAAGGCGTTCAGGGCGGTCGAGACGGTCACAAGAACGCGCCGGTTCCTTGGACGCGAGAAATCGCCGGTCACCGCGATCTGCATCGCCCAGGCCAGGACGATGTTGCTCCCCGTGTCGATCGCCTGCGCAACCTGGTTCTGCTCGTAGGCGTGAAACCACACCGTCGGGATCGCCGTGATGACGATGCACCAGTAGACGAACTGCCAGCGCGGGGGCTGGCGACCCAGGATCAGTGTAAACCACACCGGAAGAATGCCGGCCATGCAGGTGACAAACGCCGTCACCGCATTGGCCAGTTGGGCCCGGTGCAAAAAGGGTGCGAGGACTTCGGCCAGTTGATCTTCGTTCACGGGGTACCCCAGCGGTTAGTTCGTCAATTCCACAAACAGCTGCCCATCGGATACGGTGACCGTGTATCGGGATACACCATCCTTGGGTCTCGCCGGATCCGGCGTCAATTCAAATGACCAGCCATGCCAGGGGCAGGCCACCCGCGTGCCCTCGATATAGCCCTGGTGCAGGGGGCCGCCCGCATGGGGACAGGCGTCGCTGCACGCATAATACTGCCCCCCGACATTAAACACAGCAATAGACTCCACTTCGGCAAGCACCCGGCGGGACTCGCCATCAGGCAATTCTTCCACCTTGCAGACCAGCACGCGATTCGACACCACACTTCCTCCGGCGGTTTCGGACGATGGATAAGCAGACCGGAATCCTGCGGATCCATTCCGTGCATGTCAACCTAGAGAACCAGCCGGCGTCTCCGCAAGCACGCCACTATGCCCCAGGGCCGCCGAAATGGGGGGTAGTCTCGTCACTTGTAACCCCTTGTCTATCTAGGCACACTATGAATACGTTGAAACCTTCGCGGATTTGTGCTTGTCTTACTGTCGAGCTGGGATTGCGTGTAACCCCCGGCTCAATTGGGCAATTCCTTTGGGCAGGTGAGGAGACGGGTCAATGGGTAGACGCTTCTGGGCATGGGTGTTGGGTGGCGTGGTCTTGGCCACAGGGGCCTTCGCGGAAACCGCCGCGGTCGGATCCAAGATCGAGAATCTCTCGTTCAAGGACATCCGCTATCTTCCCCGGACCTTGGACGACCTGGACAAGCCGGAAAAGGCCAAGGCCGTCGTGCTCGCTTTCATGACCAACGAATGCCCGCTGGCCCAGCGCTACTTGGGCAAGCTGGTGGAAATGGAGAAGACGTTGGGGCCCCAGGGCGTCCGCTTTGTCATGGTCAACGTGGGACCTGGCGAAAGCATCATGGACGTGGCTCAGCATGCGCTGGATTACGGAGCCCACTTCCCCGCGGTCAAGGATGTCACGGGCGAGTGTATCAAGGCGCTCGGTATTACACGCACCCCGGAAATTGTCGTGCTCGATAGCGAACGGACCGTGCGTTATCGCGGCCGGGTCGACGATCAATACCGCCTCGGCGGCGCCCGGCAGGAGGCCAGCCGCGATGACCTGCGTCTGGCCCTGGAAGAGTTGTTGGCCGGCAAGGACATCAGTGTCGCCACGACCGTCGCGGAAGGGTGTGCCATCACCCCACCGGCAAAGCCGGAACCTGACCCCGCCATCAACTACGCCGAGCATATCGCCCCCATCATCAACAAGCACTGCATCACGTGCCATCGCGAGGACGGTGGCGCGCCCATGCGCTTCGATGCCTACAAGCGCGTCTCCGGCTATGCCGAGATGATTGCCGAGGTCGTCCAGGAAAAGCGCATGCCACCGTGGTACGCCCATCACGCCTTCGGAACCTTCGAGAACACCCGCGGCCTGAGCCCGGAAGAGATCGAGCACGTGACCCGCTGGGTCGCGGCGGGCAGCCCCGAAGGGGACCCCGCCAAGACACCCGCCACACCGGTGTTCCCGGACGCCGCCTGGTCCATTCACCCCGACGTAGTAATCAAAGCCAGTCAGCAGTTCGTTCTGCCCGCCCAAGGTATCGTGGACTATAAGTACATCTTCCTGCCCTACACCTTCGAGCAGGACACCTGGGTGCAAGGCATCCAGATCCGCTCAGAGAATCCCCGGGTACTTCACCATGCCAATCTCTTCTACAGCCCCGACGCACTCGAATTCGTCCGCAGCGAGAACTTCCTCACCGGTACCGTCCCCGGGGGATCACCCGCCGACCTGAAGGATGGCCAGGCCTTCTTCATTCCCAAGGGCGCCAAGATCGGCCTGCAGATTCACTACGTGACCACAGGCAAGATGGAAGTGGACCGCCCCATGGTGGCCTTGCGTTTTGCCAAAGAACCGGTCAAGAAACGTCTGTACTACAAAATTCTGGACGACGGTAAGTTCGCGATTCCGCCCTATGCGCAGGCACACAAGGTCTCCGGCGACGCGATCATGGAAACCGATGCGACCATCACAGGGCTCTTCGGCCATCTCCACCTGCGCGGGAAGTCCATGATGTTCCTGACGCATTCGCCCGAGGGAAAGACAGAGACTCTACTCTCCATGCCGAACTACAGCTTCGACTGGCAACTGGCGTACTACTGCATGCCAGACTCGGTGAAGGTAACCAAGGGCACCAAAGTCGAATGCATTACCTACTACGACAATAGCCCTTTCAATGCCTACAACCCCGACCCCTCCAAGACGGTGAAGTACGGTGCGCAGACCGAGGACGAGATGATGCAGGGATTCATGTTTTATACGAAAGACAATGAAGACATGAATCTCGCGGTGGACCCGGCCACCGGCTGGGCGCTCACCGAAGTTGCCAGCAGCGCCAATTCGACGGGCTGACCCAAGCGAACATCCAAGTGAAGGGCCGCGGCAAAACTGCTGCGGCCCTTCACATTTCCCCCCAACCGTGGCTTGAGGCGATTTCAGCGCGACCTCTACTGCCAATCCAGCTTTGTTTCCTCTGATTTAAAGTGCGAATATCGTTCATATTCGATATTTTCTAGTTGACTTTCCGGGGTGTCTTGGGTAGCATGGAAGGGCAATACGGGGGTGGGGTATTTGGCCAGTTTCGCTGACCTACCGAGCCGGACGATTGCGGGGGAAGCGTGTTGTGTCTGGGGGTTAGGAGCCTTCCGCTGGGCAGTTTCTGTTGCAGCGGTACCACATGTCTTCCATTTTCTTGTGCTCCGTGTCTGCAGTTGGTTATCCGGTGAGGAAGGAGACAGCATCCCCATGGAACAGAGCAATCTCGACGGGCTGATGAAAGCTGCAATCGACAAGGCCGGCATCAATATCATGATGTGCGATCGGAATTGCATCATCACCTACGCCAACGAATCCACCATACGCCTAGTCAACCAGCATGTAGACACCTTCCGGCGTGAGTTTCCCGGCTTTGATCCGGCCCGGCTCGTGGGCAGCAGCATTGATCTCTTCCACAAGAACCCCGCACACCAGCGCACCATGCTGAGTGACCCGCGCAACCTTCCCTATCAAACGGACATCACTGTCGGTGCGTTGAAGTTTGCCCTGAATATCACGGCCATCTTCGATGATTCCGGCACCTATGTCGGCAATTGTCTCGAGTGGCAGGATGTCACCGCGGCGCGGGAGAAGGCAGCCCATGCTGCGCGATTGCAGTCCTCGGTCGAGGGTTCGGCCACTGCCATGATGATGGTCAACCGGGATCTTCTCATCACCTACATCAACCCGGCGACCGAGCGCTTAATCCGCGAGAATCTCGAGTGCTTCCAGAAGGCATTCCCAAGAACGGATTTTGGGAAGATGATCGGAATCTGTATCGACGTGTTCCACAAGCAGCCGGAACTCCAACGTCGGATTCTGAGTGACAAGAACAATCTCCCGCACCGCGCCGATATCAGCGTCGGCCCGCTTACCTTCGGCCTCAATATTTCGGCCATGATCAGCGAGACGGGTGAACACATCGGCGCCATCCTGGAATGGCAGAACGTGACGGCCGAGCGGCAGGCAGCCACGCGCGCCGAAAGCCTTTTCTCCATGATCGAAGGCGCCACCGCCAACTTCATGATGTGCGACCGTGATCTCCGGGTCACGTATGTGAATCCCTCGCTCATGCGAATGTTTGAGAAGAATGAGGCCGGTATCCGCAAGGGCATTCCTTCCTTCGAAGCGCGCAAGGTGGTGGGACGTTGCATCGACGACTTCCATCACAACCCCTCCCTGCAACGCAGGCAACTGGCCGACTACCGCGCCTTGCCCATGACCGCCGAAATCAAAGTGGGGGACATCGAGTTCCAGGTTACCGCCACGGCCCTCCTTGACGACAAGGGCAATCACATCGGCAACGCAGCCGAATGGACCGACCTGAATGACCGCGCCAAGTATCGCGACGAAGTGCAAGGCCTCATCGACGCCGGCATGAACGGCGATCTCAAGAAGCGTGGCAATACGGGGGTGCTTGCGCCTGCATACGTCCCCATGATGGCCGGCATCAATCAGATCCTGGATGCCATCATCGCCCCAATCAGCGAGGCGGCCGAGACCCTGAAACTCGTCGCCACGCGCGACCTGACACCCCGTGTGGAAGGCAATTACCAAGGTGACCACGCCGCCATCAAGGACAACCTGAACCAGGCCCTGGAGGCTTTGGAACAGGCCCTCGTCCAGGCCAGCGAGGCGAGCGTGCAAGTCAGCCAGGCTGCCGATCAGATCGCCATGAGCAGCCAGACCCTGGCCTCCGGCGCCAGCGAACAAGCCTCTGCCCTGGAAGAGGTGTCCGCCAGCCTGGAAGAGCTGACGGCAATGACCTCGCAGAATGCGGACAATGCCTCACAGGCCGATGTGCTCGCCCGCGAGGCCCGGGAAGCTGCTGCCAAGGGCAACCGCTCCATGGTGCTCATGGAGGAAGCCATCGGCAAGATCAAGACGTCCTCGGACCAGACAGCCAAGATCATCAAAACCATCGAAGAGATTGCGTTCCAGACCAATCTGCTCGCCCTCAATGCGGCGGTAGAAGCCGCCCGCGCGGGCGATGCCGGCCGGGGCTTTGCGGTCGTTGCCGAAGAGGTGCGAAACCTCGCGGCGCGTAGCGCAGAGGCCGCGAAGAACACCGCCGAAATGATCGAAGACGCCGTGCGCAACACCCAGGGCGGCGTGCAAATCACCAAGGAAGTCGCCGATATTCTACGCGACATTGACGGCCGCGCCGGCAAGGTCAGTGACTTCATCAGTGAGATCGCCGCGGCCTCGAAGGAGCAGTCCACGGGGCTGGTCCAGATCAATAAGGCCGTCAGTGAGATGGACAAAGTAACCCAGTCCAACGCCGCCAGCTCGGAACAGTCGGCGGCGGCTGCCGAGGAACTGAGTGCGCAGGCCGAAAGCCTGGGCGCCATCATCGCCGGGTTCCGCCTGAGTGGTTCCATGGGCATGCCCATGATGCAAGGCGGCTACGGGCAGCAAGGTGGCTACGGCGGCCAGCAGGGCGGCTATGGCCAGCAGGGCGGCTATGGCCAGCAAGGTGGCTACGGCCAGCAGGGAGGCTACGGCCAGCAAGGCGGCTATGGGCGTCAACAAGGCGGGCAGGGAAATCAGCAAGCGCCACGCGGCTTCAGCGCACGTCCGGGCGGCCAGGGTGGCGCCCCGCAAGCGGCATGGCGGAATCCAACCCGTTTCAATCAACCCCCGCCGCAGTCCGCCGGTAGCGAGCGCCGCTTTCAGCAGGAACCACAGAATCCTCAAAGCGGGCGCATGCGCAAGCCCGAGGACCTCATCCCGCTGGACGATGACGAGCTGAAGGAGTTTTAGGCGCTC
>JBHEKR010000132.1:0-2866 GCA_041859365.1 Candidatus Hydrogenedentales bacterium | reverse complement strand
AGCACGAAGTCAGCTTTCCCGAGGACCCGTTTCGCGCGGAGGGGTTGAACTTTGATCCCGATGCTCCGGGCTTCATCAAGTTTACGATCTTGCTGAGCGAGCCCGAGTTCGTTTACTTCCAGGATTGCCAGAAGTATCTTTTCCACTATGACTTCGCTGCGGAAGTGCTCGATCCCTATTTGGGCACGAGCGCGCCCGCCTACGATCAGGTTACCCTTCACGCAGCGGGACAGGAGGCGATTCTCGGGGCGATAATCCTGCCCCCGCGAGCGGCCGCCCCCCCGCAGGAGTTCGGCATTCAGTTGGTGCGTCTTGATCCCTATACGCCCGACGAGATCATCGCCCTGTTTAATCTGGTAAAGGCAAAGGTGACAGGCCCGGCGGGGTTGAAAGCCTACTACTTTCCCACCTTCGAACAGAGTGCAGCGGCCGAGGCCAACCGCGACTATCTTTTGGCCAACGGCGTCGAAATCAGTTCCAGCGCCCGGTGGACGTCGGGCAATGTAATTTACTCGGACGGATGGGCCCTTGGACGACTCACCTATGTACCCGCCGCGCAGATTGATACGGCGTATGCTGACGGGACACTGCTGGCGACCGATATTCTACTGACCGACGGCGTGCCCGCCGAAATTCCAGTCATCGCCGGGATACTATCGCTTAGCCCTTCGACCCCGAACTCCCACGTGGCCATTCTTGCAAATTCCTACAGCGTTCCCTTCGCCTATCTCGTGGAGGAAGAGATTCGAGCGCTGGCCCAGTCCCTCAGCGGGCAGCGCGTGGCGCTCCGGGCCTTTGGGGGAGGTTTCGGCGGCGCGAATATCCGCGTTGTTCCCGCGCAGGATCTGGATGAATCCCTCGCCGAGGAGATTCTGGTCCTGAAGGCGCCGTCCCCCCTGGACATTGCGCCCATCGCGTCTTTGGGCACCTGGTCCCTGCCGGTGACGCCCCGCGTCCCCAGCGATATACAGTACGTGGGGGGCAAGGCCGCAAACATGGCCATCCTGCGCACGTCCATTCCCGACAATTCGCCCGTATCCATGGCCCTGACCTTTGACCTGTGGAACGATTTTCTCGCCCAGGACGTTGTGGGCGGCGGGACCTTGCGCGAGGCCATTGATCAGCGGCTGGGAAGTTACAGCTACCCGCCAGCGAGTATTGCCACCCTGAAAGCAGATCTAGCGGCCGTCCGTGACCTGATTCGGGACAACACCGTCACCTCGTTTTCCGAGGCCGCGCGGGCGGGGGTTCTGCAGGCCTTGCAGGATCCGCAGTATGGATTTGATCCCGGACGCAACCTGCGCTTTCGAAGCTCGACGAATGTGGAAGACAGTGGAGAGTTCACCGGGGCCGGACTCTACGACAGCTACAGCGGCTGCCTGGCGGATGAGTTGGATGGAGATGACGCAGGTCCCTGCGCCTGTGATCCAACGGAGTCCAGGGAGCGCGGCGTATTTCGCGCGATTCGGCGGGTCTTCGCGAGCTTCTACAATGACAATGCTTTCCTGGAGCGCCGGCGCCATAATCTGGATGAGGACCAGGTGGGCATGGCGATTCTGGTTCATCATTCCTTCCCCGACGACGAGGAGAAGGCCAACGGCGTGGCCACACTGACGCGGGACTCCCTGGGCACCACGATCCATCTGGTCAGCCAACTGGGCGCGGTTTCAGTCTCCAATCCGGAAGGGGGCGCCCTGCCAGAAGAGGTGGACGTGCAGCACTATTTCGGCGCGACCTACGCGACCTTTCTCAAGCCCTCCAGTCTCGTGCCCATCGGTGCGACTGTGATGAATTGGGAGGACGACTATCGGGCCTTCGCCACGCTCATGATGGCGGTGCAGGATCGCTTTGACGAAGTGAATGACACGTCGGAGTTCGTCCTCGATTTTGAGTACAAGAAGAATGCTCCCGACGACCGGCTGGTGGTGAAGCAGGTGCGCGAAGTGCCGAGACCCGACTCAACGCCTTCGGTGGTTCCCTTCCTCCTGGGGGGAACCGAAGCGATGGAGACTTTTCAGGGCGAATACGGCGATGTCTTCGCGAACCATCGCCTGAAGACCCGCCTGCAGGTTGCGACGGACGGACTGAAGCTCAGCGCCGGGAATCTGGCCCGGACGGTCTACAGCGATGTGGAGATGGAGTATGCGGCGGATGGTCAGATTCAGACCATGGTCGGCCCCCTTTCCCAGTGGCCCAGCTTTGTCCACGACTACGAAGAAGGAACCAGTCACGACGGCTGGCGCTTCGGCACACTGAGCAATCCCCGCAATTATACGCTTCACACCCAATTTCCGCCGCTGGTCGCCCCCGCAGAGAACCCCCTCTTTACACTGGCCGATGCCAGCGGCGGGCTGATCCCCCTGGAGGCCACCTACACTCGCCCTGAGTTCACGCTCGATTGGGCAGGGGAGCTTACCACGACGACGCAGGACACCGTGCTCCTGACCGTCAGCGGGCCGCCCCAGCCAGGGGAGTTGCTTCAGGAGCGGGTCTGCACCGGAGCGGGGGGCGTGGTGATCACCACGTCGTTCTACTGGCCCGCGCCGCCACGGGGCGTATCCGCAGGCTACACGGCGCCCCTCGTTCGCTGGGTGGAAACCCGGATCGAGGGTTACACGGAAGAGCCCATCGTTCTGACCGGATACTTCTCCCAGACCTATCGGCCTGAACATCACAACTTTGCGGAGAATTTCCTCTTCGAACCCCAATTGGAGCCGGGACTCCCGGAGGCCGTCCGGGGGGCGCTGCAAGCCGCAGACATACGCCTGATCCATTGCTACCGGAGCTCCGAAGGAGAAAGCCGAATTACGACCTTTGGATTTGACGGCGCACCCGGCGAAGGCGAAGGCGAAGGCGAGGGCGAGGG
>JBHEKR010000035.1:0-2615 GCA_041859365.1 Candidatus Hydrogenedentales bacterium | reverse complement strand
CGTGCAGCGCCCCTTCCAGCGCGAACCGGACTTCGGCGCGTCGAGCGTGAACTACAACCTGGCGGAGCTGCTGGCGCGCGCCGAGGTGATGGGGTGAAAGATGGGACGGATGAACCTTCCCGGAAGCTGCGAGCTTCCGGGAAGGTGGGCGAGGGTGTCATTCAAGTTGGGGGCGCGCGCAATGTCCCCGGCACGCTGCACAAGGTTGCTGGTCATGCCGTCATCTGCGGCAGCGTGCCGGGGACGTTTTCTGCCCCAAGCGTGAAGTACACCCGTGGGCGACGGCGACCTACGGGTTTGTCCTGAATTGCTGGTACAATGGAATGGTTGATTTTGGCATTTTGCGGGTAAGGAAGCGAGGTCGCCTGATGTACATCCATCAAGTTCAATTGAAAAATATCCGCGGCTTCTCCGATCTTGTGTTTGATTTTCGCCGTCCTGACGGCAGTTATGCCGGTTGGACGGTGCTTACTGGCGATAATGGCTCAGGGAAGAGCACACTCTTAAAAGCAATTGCTATCGGTCTCACTGGGAAAGATGTCGCCCGCTCCTTGCAGCCGAGTTTTCACCGCTGGATTCGAGAAGGGGCGCAGCCCGCTGAAGCCGCCATTCAACTAGAGATCACGCCGACAGTCGATGACGATGGTGTGGTCGAATCGGGCCGCCTTCCAGCCGGTCAATTCCCGGCTCACCTGATGTTGAAAAATGGCGGCAAGGAACCGACACTTCAAGCCGTCCTGCCGCCGCGCAAGCATAAAAGTTACGCCACACCCGACCGCACGGTCTGGTCGCCCGATGCCCGCGGCTGGTTCTCTTGCGGCTATGGCCCGTTTCGCCGTGTCTTTGGCGCATCACCCGAAGCGACGCGGCAAATGGTTGCTCCCACCACGGAGCGGTTCGTGACCATGTTCCAGGAGGCAGCATCGTTGGCTGAGGTTGATCAGTGGCTGCGCAATCTGAAGCACAAAGCGCTCGAGAGCCACGCCGCCGAGAAAGAGCAACTTGATCTGCTGATCGAGATTCTGCAAGATGACTTGATGCCCAATCAGATTGAGATCGATCGGGTAGATTCCGACGGTCTCTGGCTCAAGGATCGTAACGGCGTACAATTAGCCTGGAGCGAAATGAGCGACGGCTACCGCGCCGCGTTGGCGCTGCTCTCGGACATCCTTCGGCACCTGATCAATGCCTATGGTGTACAAGGCTTGACCGCACGCGGCGCAGATGGCAAGCTGTACATTGTCCGCAGTGGTGTTGTCCTGATCGATGAGATCGACGCCCATCTGCACCCGGAGTGGCAGCGCGAAATCGGCTTTTGGCTGAAAAGGCACTTTCCGAAGATTCAGTTTCTCGTCACCACACACAGCCCAATCATCTGTCAGGCCGCCGACCCGAACGGTTTGTTTGTACTGCCGGAGCCGGGCAGCGATACGCAACCCCATGCACTATCCACGGAAGATTACCAGAAGGTGATCGCCTCGCGGCCAGATACAATTTTGCTGACCCCAGCGTTTGGGCTTCAGAACACTCGCTCCGACTTTGCGGTTGCACAACGCAGCGAATACGCAAGGCTGCAAACCATGCAGCGCGCGGGCAAGCAACTATCTCCCGAAGAACGGCAGAAACTGGGGCAACTCAGCCTCTTTGTCAACACCAACGAGGAATTGTGATCGATGCGCGCGATTGTCCGCCAACCCCTGGACGCCCCAACCCTGGCTGCCCTGGCGCAAAAACAGCAAGATGTAGATGACAGCACCCGCGCGGGTACGCTAAATGTCAACGCAGTCTGGGCCACTGCCCGCAGGAGTGCACCGCTGCGCACCGTCCTGGCGACGCTCAAAGTGATGATGGGCGCACATGAACGCTGCATGTATTGTCACGATTCCCACGGCGCCGATATCGAGCACTTCTGGCCCAAGCGCCCCTATCCCGAGCACATGTTCCAGTGGCCCAATATGCTGCTGTGCTGCGCCGAGTGCAACCGCTTCAAGGGGGATCGCTTCCCACTTGAGCAGGGCGCGCCGCTTCTGATCGACCCGACGGCCGACAACCCCTGGGACTACTTGGATTTCGACCCGACCACCGGAAACATCGTCGCCCGCTATGAGCTTGACCATGCCAGGTGGTCGCCAAAGGGTGAACAAACGGTGCAAATCCTGCAACTGGATCGGCGTGAGGCGCTTTCTGCGGGCTATCGCCGCACTTACATGCGCCTGTCGGCGCTTGTCGGCCGCTATGTAGCCGCACCTGACGCGGCGACGGACCTGCCCGCACAGTTGGCGGCACAAGATGACCACGGGTTGCTCGGCTGGTCTCTTCTGGGCGCCGGACAAACCCTGACGCCGTTCGCCGATTTGCGCCGACAGCACCCGGACGTGTGGCATGACTGTCTGGAGTACGTCGCCGCACCACCCACCTTCCCGGAAGCTGCGAGCTTCCGGGAAGGTTGACAATCGCCCTGCCTAGAAAGGCTTGAACCCACCATACGCAGAAAACTGATCGAAATCGCGCTCCCGCTCGAAGCCATCAACACCGCGTCGGCGCGCGAGAAGTCGATCCGCCACGGCCACCCCTCCACGCTGCATTTGTGGTGGGCGCGGCACCCGCTTGCCGCC
>JBHEKR010000125.1:0-15830 GCA_041859365.1 Candidatus Hydrogenedentales bacterium | reverse complement strand
GCCTCCCATTGGCTGCAAATGGTATCGCCCGCGCTGAAACAAAAAGAGCGGATTGAAATCGAAAAACTCAACCAGCATAGTTAAATCACTATGTTGCTATGACTTAGGACGATTGATCGCGGTCTCAACCGGACACTAGTGGTCAAATGTATCCTCAAACCGGATGAACCAGCTTGCCCGTGTCGAAGTCGATCATGCAGTTTTCCCCCGAATGACGGACGGTGACTTCGACTTCGGGGCCAAGGGTTGTCTCCGCGCTGGTCTGCATGAACGGCGCCTTCATGTCGAGCGCATTAGCCGCTCGAATCTCTGAAACTATCGATTCGGCCACGCCCTTGCTGAATTTGCCTCCCACCACAAGTTTCCCATCGCCCACTGGGCCATTCAGTATGGGCGCGGCGTAAACCATTTCCTGGTACATGCAGGCTATCCGGTGGCCGATACTCTCCCGGGTGGCAAGCGCGAGCCGTTCGGACGCCTTTTCATTCAAGCTGATTTCAATCGCGTACTGATGCGAAGAAGCGCCTGGCACCGCCTCGACAGCGGCAAGGTCGCCATCACCGACCAATACGTCATCGAGTAGCCAAAGCTTGTCGACATCACCAGGCGGCCTGCTACTCGCCTCCCACGGAAATGTCTTCGAGCCTTTGTCGCCGGGCGTGTGTGCAACCATACGAATCTGGAAGACGGAATGAGCGCGGAACAACTCAGGATCTTCAACAAATTCAATAGTCCGCTCCCCTGTCATCAACGTGCCGGTCCAGTCGTCAGGCCGGGGTGCGTTTTTCCCCGACATCAAGTATCTGTCGGGGAAGTGGATCCTGAATTGCACCTTGTGAATACCGGCATGAGAATTTGCCCACGTGGCCACAGGATGTAAAGGGGAGCGGCCTGATGCTTCCGGCATGATCGTGAAACTCGCGCTCTCGATCGCCGCGACTTCTCCCTGCGCAAGTTTGACGCGGCGTACCGGGTTGATCCCACTGAATAGTGCTGTTCCACCTGGACGACTTTCTCCGTTCTCGTCGGTAACGACGCACGAGTCGCCATCGCGCCATTTGCTGGTCAGGAACTCCAGAGGGATTGGCCCGATATTGCGCACCAGGAATTCCATCCCAATCGCTTCACCCAGGGCATACGTGTTTTTTTCAGGAATGAAACGCACGGCGGCCTGGAGACCATTCACGACTGGGCCCCAGGAGGTGTCTGCCGCCGGAGGCGTGATGGCGTCACCCGCGATGTGCGTCAGAAGATTGGGGTCTTCGAGAAGGGTGCCGAGATAGTCGTGATTGAAAACTGAGTAGGGTGAATCGTTTGAGTCGGCGCTACTTAGCTCCGCGTTGGAATGCGCTGATTTCTCAACAGGATAGAGCGCAATCCCATCAATCGTTCGCCATTCGTAGTCGCGAATCTGGATCTCAAGTTCCTCCACCTCCTCCGGCGCGATACCGTCAAATATCCACTCGGATTGCGACATTTCCTCACCATCTCTGCTTACTGTCATTCGGAGAGGGTGGGCGGCGCCGGCGGCGTCAATGGCGACCACTCGGCGTTCTTGGTTAAGCGGCTTGTGGGTAGCGGTGATCCGCTCTGCGCCGTCTTGGTCAAAGACGTCACTGAATGTAGCGCTGATTTCACTATCCGATACGCCGGTGTCGCATCCAATGCAACCGCTGAACACGGTTTTCCAAGGTCCGGCAGCGACTCCGACTTTGACCGAGGCCTCTTTAGTGTTCATGGGAAAAGCTGCAAAAAACTCACTTCGGAGGGACACTCCGGAACCGGAATTGCTTACCCCCGCGCCGGATCTCTGAATTTCAATATTGCACATGAAAGTAACATCCGTCATGGCATGGCTATCGCGCGGCGGTAGCAACTCGACAAAGAACAAGCGTCCGATGGTTTCGGGTGAGAGCGTGAAGCTGCCTGGACTGGTCGTTACTCCCTCCGGTGCCAATGCCACTGGAGAACCGTCGCCCGCCCAGAATGTATCGCTGGCCTCGCCGATTGGATCGCGGACACTGATGACGTGCGCCCGGTAGCCGCCGGGGAATTCGACGCTGAACGTACCGTCGGGGCGTGCAGGGTCGGCCGCCGGGGCACTCGCTTGACTCGTAGGCGCTTCGGCAAGGCGAATGATACGCTGAGTGTTCGATTCATATCGGGCCCAGACAACTTTTTTCGCCTGCCGGTCAAAGAACGGCAACGGTTGACCGGAATCCAGAGCCATCTCCGCCCTGCCGGGCGATCTCCAGAACTCCGATACTTCAAGCATCACCCGGTCTTCCTCAGACATGCCGGTCCCCCAGTTGAACGTGGCCTCGGAGTTTACCGACGTCAGCACCCAGGATCTGGATACTTCGGTCTGGTCATTCCACTGTTCATTCCAACTTGCATAGTCCACGAAAACCAAGTCGCCGTCATTGGGTGTCGGCAGGTCAAACAGGCCTTCCGGAAATATGGGGGCCAGGGTTGCGTCGATGACTGTGAGTTCCTCGTGATAGCTGGAGAGCTTCCCGTCGAAGCCCAAGGTGGGACTCGGGGAGTAAATCACTTTCCTTGGGAACCAGAGGGCACTGCCGATCTCCATCAAGTCGGAGGCGGTTACGTCGCGATAGCCAAGCCAGGCAAATCCCATCTGCGGCGCAACGATAACGGGCTCGGCACCAACGGCGATATATGGGATTCCGCTGGACATACCATAGGTGATAGCGTCGCCCGGAAGTAGCAGGCCTTTGTCGAGCAGTTCACGCACCCGGATCTCGTCATCTTCATGGGGTGAGCGCCACTGAAGGGCGATATTGAAACCGGGAACGCCGTAGTTGATGGGATACCCGATTCTTCGGCCCGCTCCAACACTTTCCGACTCGTTGAAGGGAAGTAACATACTTGCGCCAAAACCGGGCCAGTTCGGGCCTTCCGTTACATGGTGGCCCTCAATCTGGTAGTGCCTTGCGGTTCGGCCTTTGGCGTCGCGAAGTTCCACTACCTCATTCCCATTGAGCATCCACAGGGTGCCAAGGTATTCCTCGACATGATTGGGATCGTCCACATTGTTTTTCACGCGCTGGACGAACTCGACCTTGATGCCTTCTCGCAGCAGGCGCTCCTGCCGCGCGCGGCTGCCGGCGAAGAAACGCTCAACAGGGTCGGTGGTCAGTTCGGTCGGGTTTTCCAAGGTTGGTGTTTCCGGCGGAAGCACAGGAATTATCTTGCCTGGTTCGATCCCGATCCATTGGTGATCGTCTACCAGGACGGGAAGGGTGCCGTCCGTGTAGACAATTTCCACCGCAGCTTCATTTCGGTCGGGAAAGTCCGGCGTGTAAAAGCGTTTGAATGAGAACTTCCAACCGCCTTCTGCAGGCCCGAGGTAGGTCCATTCCAAGGCGCCAATCGGCCCTGGAATTATTTTTCCGTGGCGCGGGCCGAAGTCGTGTTGTGCGTACGAATCGCTTCCACGTTCACCATTGTAGAGAACCACATGAGCGTCTGGAAACGCCATGCCATCGGGGAGATCAGCATGAGCTTCGCTGTCATTCTGTGTTTTCGGACTCTCGAAGTTTTTCGGTGCTTTCGCGGCGTCCGGGTTGAGCGCGATTTCTTCGAACGTCTTCCACTCGAAGTCGCGCACTTGCAGCAGGGCTTTATCAATGGACGGCGGATCAATGTTGGTCGGAATAACAAACCTGCTTTCATACAGTTTGTCGTCCACAAGCCGCATTGACCAGCGTCTGGCGAGGGTTTCTTTGCCTGCTTGATCGACCAGCATCAACCGGTAATCCTGTTCGATGGGCGAATGCATAACATTGAGGAATGCCTGACCGTCCTCATTCGTGACAGTGCTCCCTGGGGCGTTGGAATTGGAGCCCGTTGGTAAACCGTTCGGCCCAACGTCCATGAGCGTTGTCCACGGGCCGGATGCAATGCCAAGTTCGAGGTTGCCCGTTGGGCTGTCCGGCAGGTTCGCGTGGAACACGAACTTTTTCTTGCCATCCGCTTGTACGTCCATTGTTCCGCCGGGAAGGCCGTTCAGCTTGGCGGTGATGGTCAGATCCATGTCCGAAGTCGCTGGTGCGATGTCGATGAACACACGTCGGGCCACTTCGCCATCGTCCGGGGGAAAGGATCCGAAGTTCTCTTCATAGCCAAGTGGTACTTTTTCAAGCGGAGTGCCATCGGCAAGCCACGCCGTGCGGGTCGTGTGGCCCTCGGGTTCGCCCACCGCGACAATTGTTGCCAACACTCCCCCGGCGAAACGCTGGGTGTGGAAGGGCTCCATCATGTAATGGGAAAGCCCGAACATCATTTGACTGACGCCGCTTGGATCCATAATGAACGGTCGCGCCAGCCAATGGTCATCCTGGTCGATTGAGCCAATCAGAACGGGACCATCATAGAGGGTTCCATCCAGAGGCCCCTTCAGGTGACCTTCAATCTTGTGGTCGAAGTCCTGGTGGTATTCAAGCGAATCTTGCGCGGTCCACGCTGCAATCTGGGCATCTGAAATCGAAACATCGCCGAGATGTCCCGTTATCGCGCCATCCGGATCGATACCCAGGAGAAGTGACAGATTGAGATCAATTCCATTTATCGTTATCGGCTTCCCTTCGGCCCGCCACTTACCCTGCGCGTACGAAGGGACAGATAGCTCACGCGCCCGAGACAATTCCAGTGGCGATACAATCATCAATGCGGCAAGCATTGTCGCGAGGATGGTTAGCCACAGACGTTTCGTCAGCCTCCCCCGGTTCCGCGCCGCATCCAGCACCGCCAACAGACGCCCTTCTAGCTGGCTTTTCTGCGCCATGGTGATGGCGGCGGCGCTGACGACGGTGCTTGCGCGCAGGGTGCGGGCGATCTCCAGCAGGTTTTCCGCATAGGCCGAGGGGCGCTCGCCCGCCGCGAGGACGAGGTCGTCGCAGGCGTGTTCGCGCTCGATGCGGAGCTGGCGGAGGGCGAGCCAGGCGAGGGGGTTGAACCAGTGGAGGGCGGTGGCAGTGCGGGCGATGGCGTGGGCCAGGCAGTCGCGTCTTTTGACGTGGGCGAGTTCATGGAGGAGGACGACGCGGCGCTTTTCTTCGCTCCAGGCAAGGGCATCGGCGGGGAGGAAGACCGTCGGCAGGAGGAAGCAGGTGGCCATGGGCATGGAACCCGCCGGGCCGCAGAGGAGCCGCGCGGGACGCTTCAGGCCGACGCTTAGGCCAAGGGCGGAGGCCAGCGACTGGAGGTCGCCCTCGGAAAAGGCTTTAGCGCGGCGGCGCATGCGCGCGACGGCCACGACCCCTGCGGCGAAGGGCGCGAGACTGAGCAGGGTGCCGGTGAGCCAGAGGGCCAGGATCCATGCGGGGATGTTCAATGGTTTCGGCGCGGCGGCGGGCGTCGCATTCAACGGCACCGACGGCTCTGGTTGAGGCGCGGGCATGGGTGTGGTATTGGGCAACGTGGGCGCGAGGGCTTCCGTCGGTGGCGCAACGAAGTTGACCGGATAGGGCTGGGCTGTCGGCGTTGGCGCAATGGGCTCCGCGATTGCCGGAGGGGAGGGCGCCTCCTGCGCGGGGAGGATGGGCAGGGTCCACTTCGGCATCATCAGCGACACCACGGGCAGGATCAGCAATCCACTCAGGGCCAGCATCCACACAAGGTGCCGGGCGGCAGCGGCGTTGCGTCGCAGTGCCGCCGCGGCGAGGCCTGCCGCAGCCATCAGGATAAGCCCCTTGGCCCCCGTGTCCACCAGCGCCACCAGCAGGCGCGGCCACACGCCGCCGCCCAATTCGTCCTGGAGTAGATTCCACATGGTTAGCGCCCCTTCTGCTTGGCTTCCTCGATCAAGGCCGACAGCCGGTCGAGATCGTCGCTGCTGAGTTTGTTCACATCCATCTCGATGAGCGAGGCGGCGGCCTGGGCGGCGGACCCGTTGAAGAAGGTGCTGACCATCCGCTTGAGCACCGAGCGCCGCGCCTTCTCCGGGGACACGGTGGGCACGTAGAGAAATTTCTTGCCCAGTTTCTTGCGCTGGAGGTGGCCCTTTTCTTCGAGAGAATTGAGGATGGCCCGCACGGTGGAGTAGCTGGGCGGATCGGGGATGGCCTCCAGCACGTCGGTGACGGAGGCCTGGCCGCAGGCATACACGGCCTCCATGATCTGGCGCTCGCGTCGCCCGAGATCGAGGGGGGTAGATTTGTTCATGGCGATGGGTTCCTTAACAGCCGCAGGCCACGCCCATGTGGCGGCCATGTGCTAAGGATATAGCACTTGAGGCGGGCTGTCAATAGGAAATGCTACCAGGATAGCACTTGGGAAAAGGAACAGCCCATAAGCCCCATACGACCCATAAGCCTCCTGGGCCCTACCCCAGCCCCACCAGTCCCACACCGAGCCCCTCGACCTCCACCGGAACGCTGGCCCCTTTCCACCGCACCTGAAAGGTCTCTTTGCCCTCGCCAAGGTTCCAAAGCAGCACGCTGCCCACTTCCGGATACCACGCGCAAACCACAGGCTTTTCGTCGACCACATGGGGCACGTCGAGGCCCGCCTGGAGGATGTCGCGCTTCAGCGCCCACAGCCCCTCAAGCGATTCGTCCACGGCGCGCAGGCCCTCGGGCACTCGGCCCGCGCTGGTGCGGCACACGAGTTGGCCGGTGGTCTGGCGCTCTTTCTCGCTCAGGTTGCGCGCATCGTAGTCGGCGAGGAAAGTCCAGCCGCTGTCGACGATCTTGTCCGTCACTTCAAAGGGAATTCCCATGGCCAGAAAGAGGCTGAAGGGCTGATCATCGCCCACATAGCGCGCGGCCTCGCCCCAGTAATGCTTGAGGGGGCCCTGGGGACGGCTGTTGCCGATCACGTCGTGTATCCGGGCGTTCTCCTTCATGGCGGGAGCGAGCACGTCCCAGTGCGTGGCGGGGAAGGGGGTGAGGCCGGACATGAACATGGTATTGGGCACACCCGTGATCGTCGACACCACGAGCTTCGCCGCCATGTTGCGGGCGGAGAGCTGATCGGCGGGGTAGGCCGTGGTTTCGCTGTAGGCCAGGTCCTGCCGGGCATAGCGCCGGTGAAAGAGCGCGCTGAATAATTCGTCGGTCTTGCCCTTGACCGGGCCGAAGCCCTTGTCGTGAAACATCATCTCACCCACGCGGAAGGGGACGTCGGTGTAGTCGCTGAGGCGGATGCCCGCCTTCTCCGCACCGAGGTACATGATCATATTACCCAGGGCCACTTCGGGCGCGGCGGCCTGCTGCGCGCGGAAGCTGCCGGTGAGTTGGTCGCAGGTGTAGTCCACCCAGGCGCGGAGCACCTCCGAGATGCGTCGGTCGCGCACATCGCCGAGCAGCTCTTCCCAGCGCGCGTCGGCATAGCCGTGGCGCGTCAGAAAATCGTTGCGATGGGTATCGCAGAAGCAACCACCAATGACGCCGGGGCCCGTGGCGAGGCGGAAATCGTCATCAAGGAAGATGCAATCGGGTTTCAAGCCCGCCAGGAGGCCAAGCGCCGCCACATTCTCTTCCGTCGCCGGCGCATGGAGCGAAGTGCCGGAGTACTTCGTGCCATCGGGCCGCTGGGCCATCTGCCAGTGGGCGGGTGGGGTTAGGGCGGTCGCGCCCGATTTGTCGCCGAGGGAATCGCCGGGATGGCCCAGGGGCACATTGACCAAGTGCCAGCGCAGCCCCAGGGATTCCAGGTGCGCGGCCGTCGCCCGAAGGCGCTCGGGGGTTTCATACCAGTAGCCGTAAAAATAGGCGGCCAGCCAGATATCGGTCACGCCGGCCTGTCGCACAATATCGAGCAGCGCGGGGTTTTCTTCCATCGCCTTCGGCGTGAGGCAGAGGTGATAGCGACGCCCCGTATCAGGGGCCGAATCCAGGGCTTGGGAGGGGAGGGGCAGGCTGGTCGAGCCCGCGGCGGCACACAGTGCCAGGAAACTTCTTCGGGTCAACATGGCGAGTCTCTCTCCAGGAACTACGCCGATATTCTGCGCGCGAACGTGCAGACGAATCAATAGAAATCGGCACTCAGAGGCGGGAAGTAAATCAGTTCAACCACGGAGGACACTGAGGCACGGAGAAAGCAACACAGGAGAAGGAAAAGGGGAGCGGCATTCTCAAACGTGAGCATGCCGCTAACGTACGCCAGTGTCTCTAAAGCTCTCTTTCTTCTCCGCGCCTCCGTGTCTCCGTGGTCCAAATCGTTTCCCTCATTGCGGCGGCACGGAGGCGCGCCAGCCCTCGCGCAATATCGACATCATCTCAGCGAGCGTCTCCGCCTGCGCGGGCGCATCCGCGATGTTCATGGTCTCGCCGGGATCGTTTACGTAGTCGTAGAGTTCGACTTCCTCCACCTTCGCAGGATCCAGCACGTGCTCCCACACGACGAGCCGATACCGATCGGTCCGAATCGCACGCCCCATAAGATCGCCCGGCTGGGCGATGACCTCCGGTCGGCTCACGCGCACAGGATCGGGGAATTGGCTGAAGGCCGCGCGCTTCCAGGGGCGATCGGGCGCGTCCAGCAGCGGTGCGAAGCTGCTGCCCTCCAGCGCATCCGGTGTGGACAGCTTGGCGAGTTCGCACAGGGTGGGGAAGATATCCACAAACTCCACCAGCGCCTTCGTATGCGATCCGGCCGCTTTCATACCCGGCGCGGACACGATCAGCGGCGCGCGCGTCGCCGTTTCATAGCACGTTTGCTTTCCCCAGCGACCATTCTCGCCCAGGTGATAACCGTGATCGCCTAGAAATACAACTATTGTATTCTCCGCAAGCCCGAGACGGTTTAGTTCATCCAGCACACGCCCCGCCTGGGCATCCACAAAGCTCACGCAGGCCGCATAACCGTGCATCAGCTCCCGGGCCTTGTCGTCGTCAAGGGGGCCCTCCGGCGGCGCGCCTTCATAGGCCCCGTGATCGTGCATTGCGGGGTAGGTCGCCCGGGAAAGATTCGCAGGGGCCTTCCCATTGCTCACCGGGGTGAAGGACTCGCGCTGATAGAGATCCCAGTATTTCCTCGGGGCCACAAAGGGAACATGAGGACGGAGAAAGCCCACGGCGAGAAAAAAGGGTTTGCCCTTCGCCTGCTGCAGGGCTGCAATGGCGCGGTCCGCGATCTGCCCATCGCCCAGTTCGTTGTCGGGCAAGTCGGGCGCCTCGCACAGCGCCGCCTGCACGAAGTGACGTTTCCATTCGCCGCCGCCGTACAGCGTCCGCTGCGCCGGGGTGAGTTCGGCGGCATCCTGAAGGCGATTGTGCATACAGGTGGCCCCCTGATACATGCCGCAGCCGGGATGGCGCAAAAAGATCGACTCGGCCAGCGCCATTCCGCTTTCCGTGTGGTAATACTGGGGTGGCGGAAACCACGTGGGCTCGCTCCATGAGGGGAGGTCATCCATCCGCGAACCCACGTAAGCCTGGGCAAAGCTGGGGTGAAAGATCTTGCCGATCGCCTGCGTGCGATAGCCGTGTTCGCGAAAAAGCTGGGGCAGCGTGACAATCGCCGGATTGTGCGTGCGGAAATGCGTGTCGTTATCGAAGATTCCCGTGGTGTCCGGCCGCAGTCCCGTCAGGAGACTCGCCCGGGAAGGTCCGCAGACGGCATTCTGGCAATAGGCCCGCTCAAAGAGGAGGCCCGCGGCGGCGAGACGATCCAGGTGGGGCGTTTGCAGTCGGGGTTCGCCATAGGCGCCGAGCCATGGTCGCAGGTCGTCCGAAATCATGAAGAGTACATTGGGCCTGTCGGATTCCGACGCGCGGGCGCCCGTCAACAGCAGGACGCCGATGGCCAGCCCCAGGATCAGGGTGGTGTGCGCCAGTCGAGAAGCCTGTCCGTGGCCGCAGCGTGTCATTCAGCATGTCCTTTTCAGGTTGTTGGCAAGAGAATGCGCTCCAGTGTACCACGGACCCGGTCCGGCGGGCCGGTGTGTTGGAGGCAAACAGTATCGATAGAAAAAACTATATCGATATAGTTGGGGTGCTTCAAGTGACGACGTTGTGCAATTGAAGGGTGGTTTTATTAGGTTTTGTTTCTATTTGGAAATCGTTTTGAAAGTGCTTGACAAGTGGCAAGGCTTATGATAGTTTGACTGGGTCGATACACTAAGTCGTGGTGGTGTTCGGCAACGGAGGGTAAGTGCGGGTCGTCGCTCCAGGTAGTCACAGCGGGGAGCGAAGCCCTTGAATCTGTCGCGTTTCCATGAAGACTGGTAGTTTTCATTCCTTAAATCGGTGTCTTAATTCAAACCAAGGAGAACGTGTCATGGCAGGCAGAAGGCGAGGATTCACGTTAATTGAGTTGCTGGTAGTAATCGCCATCATCGGCATTCTGGCGGCGATTCTGCTCCCCGCGCTGGCGCGCGCACGCGAAGCCGCGCGGCGGGCCAGTTGCCAGAACAACCTGAAGCAGTGGGGCTTGATTTTCAAACTCTACGCGAACGAAAGCAAGGGCCAGAAGTTCCCCATGGGCTCGCAGTGGATCGCGGGCGGCTGGATTTGGTCGATGGGCGTTGACAGCGAATCCCTCTACCCCGAGTATTGGACCGATCCGAACATCATGATCTGCCCCTCCGATTCGCGCAATGACCGTCCGCCGATTTCCAACGGCGCGTCCATTTGGTTCACGGGCTCCGTCGGGATCAAGCAGGATATCGCCGCACAGGTGAACAGCATTCAGGGCAACACCCCGGCCGCCAATGCCGTGCGCCACGGCATCCTGTCCTGGCCCGTGTCCTACTTCTACATGCCCTATGCGGTGAGCACGGGCTCACAAATTATGGACGCCTACTACGGCACCTGCTGGTGGTACAACGACCCAGGAACACCCAGCCAGCCGGAGATCAGCTTCTCTTCCGCGCAGGTGCAGGCCGTCGGTGGTCCGCCCGAGTGGAGTCGCGTGGTCAAGTGGCAAAACCGCTCCCAGCACGACATCCCGGCCGGGGCTTCTTACCTTCCCCAGACCTATCTGAGCTTCCTTCCCGTGGGCGATGACGACGGCGGGAAGCTTCCCGCGGGCTACAAGATCTGCCGCGAAGGCATCGAGCGCTTCTTCATCACCGACATCAACAACGCCGGCGCTTCCGCCAAGGCCCAGAGCAGCGTCATTACCATGTGGGACGGCTGGTCCGGCAACGAAGGCCAGTCGGTGGAGGGCATTTCGTCCACCGCCCAGTTCAACCACATCCCCGGCGGTGTGAATGTTCTCTACATGGATGGCCACGTCAGTTACATGAAATACAAAGACGGTGCGCCGGTTAATCCGGCCGACGGACCCAACAGCAGCGGTGTGTGGCCGCTGAGCACTTTCCTCGTTGGCGACCTTACCCGAGGCGCCGGCTTCGGTTGATCCCGATTCTCTTTCCTTGTATGCAGCGGACGGCGACCGGCAGGGCGTGAAAGTCCTGCCGGTCGCCGAATGCATTCATTCGGCTGCTTCCACCCCGAACTTTCAAAGGCCCATTCATGAAACTGAAAGTGTTGCTTCCCCTGCTGGGATTGGCCATTATTGTCCTCATCGTTCTCCGGGGCTGTAACTCCACGGAGGTGGTTGTGGAGGAGAGCCCGGAAACGGTCAAGGTCAAGCAGATGATGAACGACATCGTGCTGCAACAGCAGCAGTCCGAAGCCAATCCGTCCCCGACGCCCCCCGCACCCTGAGGCCCCGCACCTTCGCGCTCCGGGGGGAGGAAAGTTATTTCGATGCAGTACCTGTATGCCGCGCTATTGGCCATTCTCGCGACGGGGAATCTCCCCGATGCGGCAAAGCCTCTGCCCGATGTGGTCGGAATCAATCATATCAACAGCCACTACCATCTCACGGACGGTGACTACATCAACGAAGGCGCGGATCAAGTGCTGGCGCTGGGCAGCCGGGTGATCAAGCTCATCATCCGTGACCGGCTCGATGGTTATTACACATTCAACACCGAATGGCCTGAGATCACGAGCCTCGTCCAGGCCGCCGAGACGCCCTACTTCAAAGAGGTCTTCTCCAAGCCCTTTACCACCTACGTGCTCATGACCTTTGCACCTGGCCGCGAGATTCACTACTTCACCCAGGGCATGACGCCCGAGGACGAAGCCCACGAGCGGGAGTCCTATTACGAATTCACAAAATACCTGCTGACGCGCTACAAGGGCACGGGAAAGACCTTTGTGTTCCAGAACTGGGAAGGCGACTGGGTGCTCACCCACCCGCCGCTGGATATGGAAAAGAAGCCTGACCCCGTTGCCGTGGAAGGCATGATCAAATGGCTCAACGCGCGCCAGGACGGTGTGGATCGCGCGCGGCGGGAAGTGGGGATGGAAAACGTTTGGGTCTATCACGCGGCGGAGGTGAATCTGGTGGAAAAGGCTCAACTGGGCCACCCCACGGTGACCAACGACGTGCTGCCAAGAACCCACTGCGACCTGTACTCTTACTCCGCCTACGACACCATGGGCCAGAGCGAAGAGAAGTACCGTTCGGCGCTCAACTACCTCGTCGAAAAAGCACCCGACAGCGCGGCTTTTGGTGCGAAAAACGTATACATCGGCGAGTTCGGCTGGCCCGAGAGTCTCGTGAGCGAGGATCAGCGCCTGAACATGATACGCTACAGCGTTGAAGCCGCCCTGGACATCGGCGCGCCCTACATTCTCTTCTGGGAATTGTATTGCGACGGACCCAAGGCGGGAAGCACGCCGCCCTATGGGAATGACGAGATGGTGGGCAATTGGCTCATTCGTCCCGACGGCACCAAGTCACCCGCCTGGGATTACTTCAAGGCGCTTCTCGGTCCGGAATCGAGATGAGGCGGCGGTGGACCGAGAACTGGCCGCCGGGCGGGTTTGGAGCCGGAGCGAAGGAACAAGAACCCAACATAAGCACTTGCAAAGAGCCTGTCATCCCCGCGAAAGCGGGGATCCAGTGCGTTCGCGCGGTGTGTGTCGCACAGTCTCTGGATTCCCGCTTTCGCGGGAATGACAGAGCGTCGGAAATCTGTATCGGTGGTCGAGTCTGAGGTTAAGTCGACAGGCCCGAATGCGAAGATCCAGTGCTTTTGCGCAATCTGTTTCGCACGGCCACGCAGGAAGATATCTCCATGCTGAAGGAGTTCAAGCAGTAATCGCCATGACGTCCGTACCCAATCTCGAAGCGAGAAATATTCGCAAGGTCTATCCCGGAACGGTGGCCCTGAAAAATGTAAGCCTGTCTTTCATGCCGGGCGAGGTGCACGCGCTTATCGGCAAGAACGGCGCGGGAAAAAGTTCCCTCGTGAAAATTCTGTCCGGAGCTACCCAGCCGACCGAAGGCAGCATCCACGTGGCCGGCCAGGCGGTGGAGCTTCGCTCGCCACGCGAAGCCTTCCAGAAGGGCATCGCCACGGTATACCAGGAGCTCAGTCTCGTGCCCGGTCTCACCGTGGCCCACAATATGCTCCTGGCCGACCTCCCCACAAAACTCGGCGGACTCTGCATCGACTGGACGGCGGTCTATGATCGCGCAGCGGCGATTCTGGAGAGCTTGAATCTCGAAATCAATCCCCATCGACCGGTGAACACGCTGGGTATGGCCGGGCAGCAGATGGTGGAAATCGCCAAGGCCATGTCCTTTCGGCCCAAGGTGCTCATGCTCGATGAACCGACTTCCTCCCTCGCCAACGACGAGACTGACAGCCTCTTTCGCCTCATCCGCGAGCTCTCCGCAAAGGGGGTCGCCATTATCTACATATCCCACCGACTCCAGGAGCTGAAGCGCATCGCCCACAAGGTGTCGGCCCTGCGTGATGGCGAACTGGTGGGCACGATCCCCATCGATCAGGCCGACTCGTCCACCATCGCCCACATGATGTTTGGCGAGGTCGTCCCCCGGCATCGTCCCGAGAATCTGGAAGCGGGGGAGGGGACCGTCCTCGAACTGCGCGACATCAACCGGGCGGGCAAGCTGCACGACGTCTCGCTTTCGCTCAAGCGCGGCGAGATCCTCGGCATCGCCGGACTGGTCGGCGCAGGGCGCACGGAATTGCTCCGCACCATCTGCGGCGCGGACCGCGCGGACTCGGGCGAGCTTATCGTCGAAGGGAAACGTGTTGCGCGTCCCACACCGGGCACGATGAAAGAACTCGGCATCGGCCTCACCCCCGAAAACCGCAAGGAGGAGGGCCTTGTGCTCAATCTCAACACGCGGGAAAACATCTGTCTCGCGAGCCTCGGGCGTTTGTCCTGGCGCGGTGTTATCTGGAAGGGGCGCCAGGACGCGACCGTGAAGCGCAACATCGAAGATCTCCACATCCGCGCGCCCAATGTGGAATCGCCCGTGGCCACCCTGAGCGGCGGCAACCAGCAGAAGGTGGTTGTGGGGAAGTGGCTGAACACCGACCCCCGTATCCTGCTCTTCGACGAGCCCACACGGGGTATCGATATTCAGGCCAAACAGCAGATATTTCAACTGGTCTGGGACCTGAGCAAGAAAGGCATCAGCACCATTTTCGTTTCAAGTGAATTGGAGGAGCTGGTGGATGTCTGCCACCGAATCCTGATCATGCGCGAGGGGCGGATCACCGGCGAGGTTTCACCCGACACGGTAACGCCCCAGCAGCTTTTTGAACTCTGTGTGGGCGCGGATGCGCCGGTGGAAAGTGTATCTCATGGGTAAAGCAACATTCGGAAGTCAGGCCGCTCAGTGGCTCTCTCGTTCCGTGATGGACATCGTTCTCCTGGTAATCTGCGTTGTGCTGGCGGTCAGTGCGCCGAACTTTCTATCGCTGGAGAATTTCCTCAACATCTTGCGCTCCGTGTCGATGATGGGCCTCATCGCCTTCGGTATGACCATGGTGATTATCTCCAAAGAGATCGATCTCAGTGTCGGATCCGCCGTGGCGCTCTCGGGCTGTATCGCCGCGCGGTTGATCGAGATCGGTGTGCCCATTCCATTGGCCATGCTCCTCACTGTGGTTTCGGGATCGCTCCTCGGCGCCTTTACCGGCTTCATGCGCGTAAAGTTTGAGGTCCCCTCGTTCATCACTACACTGGCACTCTTCACGGCAGAGCGCGGCGTCGCGCTCATGATAACCAAAGGATTTCCCATCCCCATCGCCTCGGAATGGTACAGCTTCCTGGGTGGTGGCTACCTCTTCGGCGTTCCTTTTCCCGCGATCATCTTTGTGATCGCTTTTGCCGCGATTCACTTCCTCATGAAATACACCGTCTTCGGCGGCGCGGTCTATGCCGTCGGCGGAAATGACGAAGCCGCGCGCCTCTCCGGCATCAACGTGGGCTTTGTGCGGGTCATGGTCTTCGCCATCACCGGCGGCCTTGCGGCCGTCAGCGGATTGCTCATGTCCTCCCGCATCGCCAGCGGTTCGCCCACCCTGGCACAGGGGCTTGAACTGGACGTCATCGCGGCCGTGATCATCGGCGGCACCAGTTTCTCCGGCGGCATCGGCACGGTTCGCGGCACCCTTATCGGCATTCTGTTTATTGGCGTCATCTCCAACGGCATGACGATTCTCAATCTCGACCCATTTTTTCAGTATATCGTGCGCGGCGGCCTTATTCTGGCCGCGGTATTGGCTAATCGACTGCAGGAGGTCAAGAAATAATGAAGAGGAAACTTGTGGCGTTAAGCGCTGTCGTGGCCGCGTGTCTGGGCGGTGTCCTGGCTCCGGGCGCACGCGCGGAAGAAAAGGCGACCTCATGGAACAAGGCCCCCATGATTGGAATGTATGTGCACCAGCATTGGTCCTACAACCACCCCTATGCCGCGCGAACCTGGACCCTGGAAGACTGGAAAGGCTATCTCGACGGACTGAAAAAGATCGGTTTTAACACTGTGCTGATCTGGCCCGTGCTGGAAACCATGCCGGATCC
>JBHEKR010000050.1:0-10968 GCA_041859365.1 Candidatus Hydrogenedentales bacterium | reverse complement strand
GAAGACGAGGACGACGAGGACTACGAGTACGACGAGGACGACGAGGACGACGAGGACGACGAGTACGACGAGGACGACGAGGACGACGAGGACGACGAGGACGAAGACGACGAAGACGACGATGGAGACGATGAATCAGATGAGGCCGACGATGATAATGAGGAAAAGGATGTGAGAGTCATGGAATCCGCCTTGGCTGGCAGTGGAAGCACCGACGGGGCTACCCCGGTAACTGTAGCTTTCGCAAACGAGGAGGCACTTCATGCCCAGGCATAGTTCATATCGTTCAAATCATGGCCTTGAACCAGTCGGAAGCGATTGGAGTTCCAGCCAGCTCATCATTGGCATCGCCGTGGCCATTGGCTTCGGGGTGATCTGTTTTGCCACCGGCTACGTGATCGCGCTGAACGACAATCCCCTGGAACCCGTGGCCTCCAACATGCCCGCAGGTGCCGAACCTGAGCCCGTTCCCGCGCCACCCGCACCCGGCGCAGCCGAGGCCCCGCCCGCGGCAACCCCGACGCCCACCGTGGCGACCCCACAAACCACGGCCCCCGTACCATCGGCAGCGTCGGTGGCCGCCCCCGCGTCGGCACCCGGCCCGACAGCGGCACCCGGTCCCACCGCCACGGACGTCAAGCCCCCGGAAACGGCCCCCGTCCCCGCGAAGCCCTCGGACACGGTCGTCCGCACCGGATTGCGTACCACCCCCATCAACGCACTTCCGGAGCCGGGCGGTCCGACCCCCATGGTGCGTACGCCGGTGGATATGAACAAGGCGCCCACACCCAAGATCGAGCCTGTGGAGCCCGACGAAACCACCGCAGTGCCCGGCATTACCCCGCCGCCCCCGGCCCAGGCGCCCGCCGCCGTAGCGAGCAATAAGCCCGCCGTCATACCGCCTTCGGGTACCGCGAGCGAAGTGATACCACCTGCGGAGAAGCCGACGAAGACGCCTCCTCCCAAGGAGGAGCCCGTGGAAAAGCCGACGAAAACGGCGGAGGCCGTTACACCACCGAAGACGCCCACAACACCGGCCAAACCCGCTGCCGCGGAAAAGCCGACGGCGCCCACGGTCACTAAAGGTTCTTTCGGCATCCAGGTTGCCTCCTTCGATGGGCCCCAGCGCAGCGCCCAGGCGAAGGAATTTCAACGAAACATCAAAGCGAAGGCCCAGCAGGACTCCGAGATTGTCGTCAAGGACGGCGACAACTACCATACCGTGGTCGTGCCCGGCTTTGATACCCGCGAAGCGGCGAAGGCCGCCTGCGAGAAAATGAAAAGCAAGCCCGGACTGGAGGGCGCGTGGGTTGTGCGCCTGCCCTGAACGGCGCCGCCGACCTGAGAATCCAGATCGAGTGCGTTTCCCGCGTCGCTATGATGCGCCAAGTGGAAACAAGGCAAGGCACAGGTGCGAGTCCCATGGATCGCCCAGGAGTTTATTATGATGAAGGTTGCCGTGGTTGGCCCCGGTGCGCTGGGGTGCCTCTTTGCGGCGCGGCTCGTCCAGGGCGGCGTGAAGACCCACCTGGTGGACTACGATCAGAAGCGGGCGGAACGCCTCTCCAGGAGCGGGATCACGGTTGAACGGCAGGAGGAGTCCGTTACGGTACATCCGGCCATTTCCACCAAGATCCCCGCCGGTCAGGATCTGATCCTCGTGCTCACAAAATCCCACAGCACGGGCGATCTGAAATTGCCGCCGGACTCCCCCGTGCTCACCCTCCAGAACGGCCTGGGTAATGTGGAAATGCTCTGCGCCCTCGTCGGAAGCGCGCGCGTCCTCGCCGGCACCACCTCGGAAGCGGCGACGCTCCTGAGCGAGGGCCGAACCCGCCACGTTGCCACCGGCATTACCCGGATCGGCTCCTGGACTTCCTGCGCCACCAGCGCGTCTCGGGATGCGCTGGCCGCCGCCGGGTTTGAAGTGGCCGTCACCGAATCGCCCGGCCAACTGCTCTGGGAGAAATTGGCCATCAGCGCCGCCATCAATCCCCTCACGGCCATTCTCAATGTGAACAACGGCCAGCTCCTCCACAACAAGGAAACGCGCCAGCTCATGCGCGATCTCGTGGTGGAGGCCGTCAAGGTCGCCGCCACCGAGGGCTATCGCTTCGAGCAGAGCCTCGTGGAAATCGCCGAGTCCATGTGCGAAGCCACCAGCGAAAACGTCTCCAGCATGCTTCAGGACATCCGCGCCGGAAAGCGCACCGAGATCGAGGCGATCAGCGGAGAGGTCTTGCGCCGTGCGCAGATTGCCTCCCTCCCCACGCCGCGTACCCGCGTCATCTACCAGCTCGTGCGGGGGCTTGAGCGTCGGTGAAACTGCCGGAACTGAACTATACTTCCCCCAACACCTTTACCCTTAAGCAAGAACTACAGCTTGCCGTCCTTCCGCCCGTCATCGTGGGAATCCTGCGGGCCATCCTCTTCACCTGCCCCCGCGAAACGCGCGACCAGCATTTTCTCGAGGATACCGTCGCCGCACACGGCCATGCGATTATTGCGCTGTGGCACGAGGCCACGGCCTATGCCCTCTACAAGCACTCGGGCTCCAACTTTCACGCCGCCTCCAGCTACAGCTTTGACGGCGAACTTGCGGCGCGGCTTACCCACCAGTTCAACGTGGAGTGCGTCCGCGGCTCCACCTCCCGAGGCGGGACGGAGGTACTCCGCGAACTTGAAAAGGCGCTGAAGCTGATCGACTGCGTCGGCCTCACCATGGACGGCCCCCGGGGGCCCCGGCGCCAGGCTCAGCCCGGTCTCGCGATTCTTTCCGCGCGCACCGGTGTGCCCGTCGTCCCCATCGCCTTCGCCATCAGCAAAAGCTGGCGTCTGCGCACCTGGGACCGGATGGCCGTGCCCAAGCCCTTCGCACGCCTGCTCTACGGCTATGGTCCGCCCATCGCACCCGCCGAGAGCACGGATCGCGACGTCATTGAATCCAAGCGATTTGAAATCCAGGAAGGCCTCAATCGTCTTCACGAACGCCTGGAAGCCGACGTCGGTGATGTGCAGACGTTGAATCCGGTTTGAATCTGCTCTACGCCTGTTGCCCAAGGGCTTTTGCGCAAAGCGATGGAATGTCCGATTAGACTCTGCTAGACTCTTCCAAACTGTGGCCCGTGCTCGATCGAAATGACAGACCGTGCGGTGGCCCCGGTCAGATTTCCACCCTCCCCCGGAAAGAACACCATGACAACTGCACCAATGCCCCCCACACCGACCCTCCCCCAGCGACTTGCCTCTCTCGACGCCTACCGCGGTCTGGTCATGTTTCTCCTCATGGCCGAAGTACTCCGTTTCGGCAGTGTCGCGGAGGCTTTTCCCGCGAGTGGATTCTGGGCCTTTCTCCACCAGCAGCAAAGCCATGTGAAGTGGGTCGGCTGCAGTCTCCACGACCTCATCCAGCCTTCCTTCTCTTTCATCGTGGGTGTGGCCCTGCCCTTTTCCATCGCCGCGCGCATGGCCAAGGGACAATCTCGGACGCGGCTTTCGCTCCACGCATTCTGGCGCGCCCTGCTCCTGGTGCTTCTGGGCGTCTTCCTCCGATCTACGGGCCAGGAAATGACCAAGTGGACCTTCGAGGATACCCTTTCTCAGATAGGTCTGGGCTATGGTTTTCTGTTCCTAATCGGATTTGGCTCCATGCGGGTCCAGTGGGGCGCACTTGCAACGATTCTCGTTGGGTACTGGCTCGCCTTCGCCCTCTACCCGCTGCCCGGCGCCGACTTCGACTGGGCCAGCATCGGAATCACGGCGGCCTACGAGCACAACCTCACCGGCTTCGCCGCTCACTGGAACTTGAACACGAATTTCGCCTGGGCCTTCGACACCTGGTTCCTCAACCTCTTCCCCCGCGAAACACCCTTCCTCTTCAACCGGGGCGGCTACTCCACCCTCAGCTTCATCCCCACGCTGGGAACGATGATACTCGGGCTTATCGCCGGTGAAGTACTCCGCAGCGACAAGACACCGAAAAACAAGGTGCGGTGGCTCGTCATCGCGGGCATCGCCTGCCTCTTCTTCGGCTGGCTCCTCGGTGCCCTCGGCATCTGCCCCGTGGTAAAGAAAGTCTGGACGCCGAGCTGGGTGCTCTTCAGCGGTGGCTGGTGCATCCTGCTTCTGGCGGCTTTCTACGCCATCATCGACATGGCCAATGTGAAAGGCTGGACCTTTCCCCTCACCGTCATCGGCATGAACTCCATCGCCGCCTATTTCATCACGGAAATGCTGCGCGGCTTCGTCGGAGACAATATCAAGACCCACCTCGGACAGAATTTCTTCGCCTTTGCCGGCGCGGGCTACGAGCCCCTGTTCCACGGCATGGCCACGCTGCTGGTAATGTGGCTGATGCTTCTCTGGATGTACCGTCGGAAAATATTCCTTCGGATCTAGTCTTCGGATGAACTCGGGGCCATCCCGCGCGGGATGGCCCCTTTTTTCTATTTCACCACGCTGTGCTGAACCGGTACGTGCCGGCGACAACTTCGCAGCGGCTATAGCCTCCCTCCGCAGCCAGCAGTTTCACGCCCTCGGCCGACTCCGCAGGGACATTGCCTTCACGGACCACCCCGCCATACTTCACCGGCACGCTTACCGTGGCGGTCGTGTTCGGCGGAACGGTCACCTCCCACACGAGTGCGCCATCGGTTACTTTCCAGGCGCTCCTGATCTCGCCATAGAGAGAGCGATGGGTGGCGGAGACGTGGGTCAGATCGCCCACCACGTGGGGCTTCATGAGGATGTGTTTGAAGCCCGGCGCCTCGGGATCGGGGCGGATACCCGCCAGATACTCGTGAAACCAGATACACAGGTCGCCCACAAGCATCACATGGTTATGGGAGTTCATGGCGGGGTCGGCCGTATTGCCGTTCCACAACTCCCAAATGGTGGTGGCGCCCTGGCCGATCATGTAGCCCCAGCTCGGGTAGTCCGTCTGCGTCGCCATGGTATAGGCCACGTCCGCCCGGCCGCGATCGGAGAGGGTGCGCATCAGCCACTGACCGCCCACGAGCCCGGTACCGATGTGGCCCTTGCCCTCGACCATGATCTTTTTCACCAGATAGTCAAAGGCCGGTCCCTCCGCTTCCGCCGGAGCGATGCCGAAATACAAAGGCAGCACCTGGGCGGTCTGGGAGCCGTTCGCGTAGTAGCCCGTATCCGCGTTCCAGTATTTCTTGTTGAAGGCGTCGGACATGGCCTGGGCCTGGGCCACATACCGCTCCGCGTCCTCCGGCTTGCCCAGCATGGTGGCATATTTTGCCATGAGCTTCAGGTCGTAGATGAAATAGGTCGTGCCCAGGACTTCGCCCGAGGTCTTGCGCGATTCATCATTGGAATGGATCAGGTGCTCTTCCTCCGGTGGCACGCACCAGTCGCCGTAATTGTCCTTCGGCATGAGGCCATCCTGAATGTATTGCTCCATGTGGGCGATCCAACGCTGCATGCCATCATAGTGCTCTTCGATGCTCCGCGTGTCGCCATATTGGGTCAGGAGCATGTGGGGCGCCATCAGCAGGGTACTGGGCCACGTGACGTTGTCGTTGTACATGGGCCAGTAGGAAGGGCACACGTCCGAAACACTGCCGTCGTCCCGTTGCGCGTCTTCGATGTCGGTTGCCCACTTGGCATAGAACGCGGCCACGTCGAAGAGATAACTCTCGCCCGTGCACTCCGCCGATCGGTCCCCCAGCCATCCCTGGCGCTCGTCGCGCTGGGGACAGTCTGTGGGCACGCTGCGGTAGTTGCCCCGAACACCCCACTCGATGTTCTTGTAGATCTGGTTCAACAGGGGGTTGGAGCAGGTGAAGGTACCCGACGACGCCATATCGTCGTTGACCAGTTCCCCTTCGAGCGAATCCAGTGAAGGCTCGCCGGGATAGCCCGTCATTTCCACATAGCGGAATCCGTGGTAGGTGAATTCTGGGGCCCAGGTCTCTACACCGGTCCCCTTGAGCGTGTATACGTCCGTCACTTCAGCGCCGCGGATATTGGCCAGATAGAGCGTGCCGTCATCTTTCAGGGTTTCCGCGAAGCGAAGTTTCACGGCGCTGCCGGCGGGACCTTCGACCTTCAGCCGACACCAGCCCACCATATTCTGGCCCATGTCGAAAATGTACATGCCCGGCTTCGGTTGACTGATGGTTTTCGGGGATACCCTGCCGGTCACGCGAATGGGCTCGGCCATCTGGGCGGACAGCACGCCGCCCCGAGCATCCATGCGGTCCACCGAAGCCCATGCGCTCGCGTCAAAGCCCGGCGCGCTCCAGCCCGGCATTTCCCGGCGCGCATCGTACTGTTCGCCATCGTATTCGTTATTCGCCAGAACCGGCCCCTGATCCGTTACCTTCCACGTCTTGTCCGACACGATGTGCTCGACCCTGCCATCGGCATAGTTAAGCTCGAGCTGAAAACGCAGCGATGGCAAGCCGTAGGTCGTGGTGCGCGTGGGCACCAGGCCGCGCGGCGCGAAGTAGCGCCCGTTGCCCAGAATGACCCCCACGGCGTTGGCACCGTCCTGCAACTGAGCCGTCACGTCAAAGCTGCGGTAGAAAGCACGCTTGTTGTACTCGGTCAGGCCCGGTGCCAGCACTTCATCGCCGATGCGTTGCCCGTTGATATGGAGTGCGAAGAGACCCAGTCCGGAAATATAGGCTGTGGCGCGAATCGGGCGAGCGTCCACTTCGAAATCCTTGCGCAGCATACGCGCGGCCAACTTCCGCTTATCGGAGAAGCCCACACCAGGCCAGGGTTCGCAACCGAGGGGCCCGAGCACGTGGGCCGCCTTCCAGACGCTATCGTCGAAGCTTGACGACTTCCAGCCCTCCTCCGCTTGCGCGGAACTCCGCCAGGAGGCGTCGGAACCTTTGGTCAGGGTCGTGCCGCCCGTGAAGCGGACTTCGAAGGCCGCCAGCAGCCCGGCGGGGTTGTCCACGGCGCCGTTGTTTCGGGCCGCGATCGCGACGACATTTTCACCGGCCCTCACGAGGCCTGTCAGGTCCACCGCGCGCACTTCGTTGTAGGTCTCGATCGAGGCCGCAGCCTCGCCGTTTATAAAGAGTTCCGCGCGGTTATCCGCAGTAAACCAGGCCTTGACCGCTTCGACCGCTGCGAGATCCGGCACCTCGAAGCGTGCGCGAAAATAGCGTTCGCCGGGTGGCGGCGACACCACGGGCTCGTCGCCGGGATACCAGATCCAGTTGGCGTATTGGAGGGCATCCGCCTGAAGCGTCGGCGCCTGGGCGCCAGCGTTCATTCCGATCCATTCGCCCTTCCAGTCGCTTTCGTTGAGCAGGCCCATGGACCAGAAGGCGGGCGCGCTCCACGGGGAGACTTCATCCGCCCTATTCCACGTGCGCACTTTCCAGTGGCACCGCTGTCCGGTGTGCAACGTTTCTCCATCATAGGGCACTTGATTGGAATGGTCGGTGGTCACCTTGCCGGAATCCCAAAGGTCGCCCTTGTCCATTGCAAGCAACTCCGGTGTGGACGCCACAAGCACCTGCCACGCCGACTGGCGCGCGCCCCGCGCTTCCGAGGCCAACACCCAGCTCAGACGCGGCGTGGGCACGTCGATCCCCAGCGGATCGTTGAGATACTCGCAGCGAAGCGAAGCCACCGAAAGGGGCGCGGAAACGGCCCCCACACAGGTTAGGATTCCCAGAAGAAAGAAGGTCGCGAGGCGCATGGCGTCATTCCCCAAAAATGCGCGCCCCATGCCGGAGCCACACCGCAGCAGTGTGTGTGCCTTCCACCCAGGCACTCGGTCCAGTCGGACGCGTCTCCCTTTAGACTGCGCCGTTCGCATTGCGTTTCGCAACAATTTCTTCCGCGCATCGATTGATCCGCGCGACCAACTTTTCCAGGGCAATCGCATTAAAACAATCTTTGGAATCACTCAAAAAGGTGGCGAAAGTATGGAGAGGGGGCATTCCTGCCCCCTATTTCGTGGGAATCACCATGCGATAAGAACCGCCGCATCGCCCGCGCAACAGCGTTGCACGGGCCGGGGGCTGGAAAGCCCCCGCTCCATATCTCCGCAAACTCCATAGTTTTAATGCGATTGCCCTGCTAACTTTTCCCCTTGTAACCGGTGCGTTCCTTGCGCCATACTACGAGGGGTTGGAAATGGGGAACCATGGAACCGAATCCAGCATTTGGGGTGTTCTTACACGCCGTGGGCGGACTTGCCGCCGCCAGTTTTTATATCCCGTATACCCGGGTACGCAACTGGCAATGGGAGTCCTATTGGCTTGTGGGGGGAATCTTCAGTTGGCTTATCGCGCCACTGATTGCCGTGGCCATCCTGGCGCCCACCGGCTTTGAAGCGCTGCTGAACGCGCCAGGCGGAGCCCTTTTCCGTACCTATCTCTTTGGCCTCCTCTGGGGCATTGGCGGGCTCACCTTTGGCCTCTCCGTCCGCTACCTCGGTCTCTCCCTGGGTTACGCCGTGGCGCTGGGTTTCTGCGCCGCTTTCGGCACGGTCATCCCGCCCCTCTTCCTCGGCGCCTTCACCGATCTCATTGCCACCTCCTCCGGGCTGACCACCCTCTTCGGCGTAGTCGTCTGCCTGGCGGGCATTGCCGTATGCGGCCGGGCCGGTATCCGCCGCGAGCGCGAAGTGGACCTCGGAAAAAAGGAAGAGGGGGCCGTGGAGTTCAATCTGATCCACGGCCTCTGGGTCGCGGTGTTCGCCGGCGTCATGAGCGCCTGTATGGCCTTTGCTTTTGCCTCAGGCAAACCCATCTCCGATTCGGCCCTGGCCTCAGGTGTCTCCCCCACCTTCGTCAACATGCCCGTGCTCATCGTAGCCCTGGGCGGCGGTCTCACCACCAACCTCGTGTGGTGCCTCTACCTGAACCTTCGCAACCAGAGCTACCGCGACTACGGGAATGCCGGGGACGCGCCGATTCTGTGGAACTACGTTTTCTCCGCCATCGCGGGTTGCACCTGGTATCTTCAGTTTTTCTTCTATGGCATGGCGACCACGATGATGGGCGCTTACGACTTTTCAAGCTGGACCATCCACATGGCCTTTATCATTGCTTTCAGTAACGCCTGGGGCCTGCTCTTCGGCGAGTGGAAGGGCACCCAACGACCCACCCGGGTCACCCTGGCGGCGGGCATCGCCGTGCTGGTGCTGTCCACCATCGTGGTCGGCGTGGGCAACTATCTGGCCGGCTGATCAGGGAGTATCCCCATGAAAATTGGATTGTATGGAATCGGCCTGGACACCTACTGGGCCCAGTTTGAAGGGCTCTTTGAACGACTCCAGGGCTATCAGCGTGGCATCGAAAAGCGCTTGACCGGCGTGGATCCCGAACTCGACGTCGTGAATACCGGCGTGGTGGATAATCCCGATCGGGCCCGCGCGGTGGGCGATATGCTCGCCTGTGAAGGTGTGGAACTGATTCTGCTGTATGTTTCCACCTATGCCCTCAGTTCCACGGTGCTACCCGTGGTGCAGCGCGCCAAGGTCCCCGTGCTGGTGTTGAATCTTCAGCCCGTGCGCGCCATCGACTATGCCGCCTTCAACGCCCTCGGTGATCGCGGAAAAATGACCGGAGAATGGCTCGCCCACTGCCAGGCCTGCTCAGCGCCGGAGATCGCGTCGGTTTTCAATCGCGCCGGGATCGACTATCACCTGGTTACGGGCACCCTCGACGATCCCGAAGCGTGGACGGAGATACTGGACTGGGTCGCCGCCGCAAAAGTGGCCTCCCACTTGCGCAATGCCCGCGTCGGCGTTCTCGGCCACTACTACTGCGGCATGCTCGACGTCTACTCGGATATGACCCAGTTGGCGGTCGACTTTGGCGTGCATTTCGAGCTGCTGGAAATGTGTGAACTGCGACGCCACCGTGAGGAGGCGGACGCGGAAGCGATTCAGGGAAAACTGGGGCAATTCCAGCGGGACTTCGAGGTGGAGCCCGCGTGCAGCGCCATAGAACTGGAGCGGGCGGCCCAGACCTCCGTGGCGCTCGACGCCCTCGTGTGGCATAATCGCCTGGACGCCATGGCCTACTACTACGAAGGCCAGCCCGCCAATGAGTACGAGAATATCGTCACCTCCGTGATCGCGGGCAACACGCTCCTGACCATGCACAGCGTACCCGTGGCCGGTGAATGCGAAATTAAGAACGCCCTCGCCATGAAAATCATGGATCTCTTTGGCACCGGCGGGAGCTTTTCCGAATTCTACGCGATGGACTTCGACGATGATATTGTCCTGCTCGGCCACGACGGCCCGGCCCACCCCGCCATCGCCGAGGGCCGCGTTGCCCTGGTGCCCCTGCCCGTGTATCACGGCAAACCCGGCACGGGCCTTTCCATCCAGATGACGGTGAAGCATGGACCCGTGACGTTGCTCTCCATCGTGCAGGGCCGGGGCGGAAGCGCGCGGCTGCTGATCGCCGAGGGCGAAAGCGTGCCCGGTCCCGTGCTGCAGATTGGCAACACCAACAGCCGCTACCGCTTCAGCGTGGGCGCGAAAGCCTTCGTGAACGCCTGGGCCGGGCAGGGTCCGGCCCACCACATGGCGATAGGCACGGGACACTTCGCCCCACGCCTGAAAAAACTTGGCGGACTCCTGAATCTGGACTTCCACCAGGTCTGCTGACTCGGCGTCGCGGTTGAGTTAACTGGACGGAGTTTTGCCCCCTTGATATGAGTCCTGTTATGGGGAGGCTTGATGGGCCTCCCCCATAGATTAGGATCGGACGTTGCAGTGCTGGACGGGGAAGGGATTGGCGGGTATGGGGTTAGGGTGATTTGAAGGGTGGCCATAAATCAGACTTGTTATAGGTGACTGTCCCCATTATACCCCCGAAAGATAGACCACTGCTCCATCTATCTATTGATCGCGGGCACCTACACCCCCTTCCTCCTCGTCAACCTGCGGGGACCCTGGGGCTGGAGCCTCTTCGCCGTCCAGTGGACCATCGCCATCGCGGGCTGCCTCTTCAA
>JBHEKR010000526.1:0-9530 GCA_041859365.1 Candidatus Hydrogenedentales bacterium | reverse complement strand
CGCCCGGAGTCGACCGTGCTGACCCGCCTCCGAATTCGCCAGAACCTCCTCGCGAAAGGCCGCCAGCTCCCCGCGACGCCCCGATTCAATCAAGGCCCGGCTTGCCGTCATCACGTCGCCCTCCAGGGGATTGGGTCGACGAACGCGATCCAGCACAAACTCCCGCCATGCATCGATTTCACCCGCCTCCCGAAGCAGCCGCCCGAAATTGTCGCCGAATCGCGTGTAGAAGTCGGCGTCCTGCGGAAGCTTCCTGTATACCGCTATTGCCCCGCCGAAATCGCCAGACTTCTGGAGGGTATCGGCATAGAGCGCCTGAAGCTCGTGGTTTTCCGGAAAGCGCGCCGCTATAGGCTCGATCCGACGCCGCGCCAGACCTGGTAGATTTCCCAGATCGCCCGCATAGCGCCGGGCCAGTTCCGCCGTAGTCTTCATTTCGGTCGAAAAGATCTCGGAATCGATCAGGCTGTCATAACGACCGCTGTCGTCGTTGATCTGAATGATCGATTCCGCCAACTGGTGCCGCGCCGGGTCGGAAGCGGGCATCGATGCGAAGACCTCCTTGAGGTAGGGGGTCAGCAGTTCGTGGGCGCCCGACCCGGAAAGAGCGCGAATGGCCTGAGCATGGCCGAAAGCCCCGCCATGCTGCTCGGCGAGCTTCTTCCACGTCTGGAGGGACTTCCCGGTATCCCCGGCGCGAAGATAGAGCGTGGCCAGGCGCTGATAATCGGTTTGGCCCGCCGCTTTACCCGCCGATTCCAGATACTGAATCGCCGCAGCAAGGTCGCCTCGGGATTCGGCAAGTTCCGCCAGCAACGTGCTGATCTGGAGATCCGCTTTTGCCGTGGCAATGCTCTTCAGCAATTGCTCGGCCTCCTCCGCCCGCCCCTCGTGGCGTGCGATGAGCGCCTCCAAAATTTTCAGCGACCGCACGGTGTACTCGTCGGTGTGCTTGCTCGTGGCAATCATCTTCAACTCGTCTAGTCGGCCCGCCTCCGCAATGCGCTGGATAATCTCGGGGGTACGGCCCGTGTCCACCTGAATCCCGGCCTGGGGCGATGTCGGTTGGAAGAACTTCAGGTACGCGTCGGCGGCCTTGCTCTTGTCTTCGGCCTGCCAGTAATAGTCACCGATCTGAAAGACCAGCCAGCTATTCTGCGGCTCGATGCGCAACGCGCGCTGGAGCAGCTCCGCCGCCTGGACAAATTCCCGCTCCTGGCCAAGCTGTTGCGCCAGCTCCTGGAGCTCGTTGACCGATCGGGCCTCGCGCTTCATCCGCTCCTGGAGCGCGGCAAGCTCGTCCTTCTTCCCCAGGTCCTTGTAGAGCCGCCGGATCTCGCCGGCTATGCCCCGGGACGCCGAGGGGCGCGCCGCCACCACCGATTCCAGCACGGCGAGGGCGCCCGCCGGATCGTTGTTCGATTCCAGGAGGCCCGCATAGCGCACCTTGAACTGCAGATCGTTGGGCCGGAGCTCAAGCAGCTTCTCCATCTGCGTCCGCGCCATGTCGTATTGCCGATTTTCCATGTAAAGGCCGATGAGGGACTGACGCAGCGTGACGGACGTGGGCTGGCCCTCAAGGCGCGACTCGAAGTCGGCAATAAGCTCCTGCTCCCGACCGGCTTCACGGTAGGCATTCCAGAGGGTTTCAAGACCATAAAGCCCCTGGGTCTGGAGCGACATGGCGTTCATCGTGTACTGGTAGTTCTGGCCGCGGCCGCGGACCGCGCCCTGCTTTTCATAGGCCTCGCGCGCATAGGCAATGGCCTCGTCATAGCGATGCTCGGCGGCGGAGAAGCGCGACAACTGGACCAGGATACCCGCATCGCGCGAGCGGGCAAGCTCCTCCTCCAGCAATGCGCGGGCCTCGGCGCGGGCGCCGCCGTTTTCCAGGGTTCTTACCACTTGGCTCAACTGGTTGGCCCGCATCCCCGCAGAGCCGCGCACCGTGCCGCCGATTGGGGTATCGGGCAGGGCGCGATAGAGCGCAGGCAGGGTCGCGATGTCTTCCTGCGCCAGGGCGAGCTGGAGCCGCGCCCGAGCCACTTCGCCCGCCAGCGCGGGATTCGAGGCCTCCACTTCGGCATAGCCACCGAGCATTTCCTCGAATCGTCCCTGCTCATCCAGCAGGAAGAGACGGAAATTCTGGAGGAGGAAGTCCCCCGGGCGCCGGGTGAGCAGGGCATCGACCGCCTGGACCGCCTCGTCGTCTCGATCCAAATTGCGCAAACAGGCCAAGTAAAAATAGGCGAAGTTGGAGGCTTCCTGCCGCGCTTCGTCGCTTTCCGCCGTCACGTACTTTTCCGCTTCGGCACGCAGGCGCTCGATGACCGGTGCGAACTCCTCCGGGGTCGATGTCAGGCGATAGGCCTCGTTCAGCGCCTGAGCCCGCTGATGATCCGTCACGGGGAAATTATACCCCTGAAGCATGGAAATATTGTTGCCCGACTGGCGGCCGCGCCGGGCCCCCTGGGGCATGTAGAGCGGCGCGGGGAAGTTTCGCTGCGGCTGGGACATGTTCTGAACTGCCTCGGTGTTCGGGGCAAATACCGCCTCGATGTACAGATCTCGTGCGCTGGCGGCGTCGCCGCGCTCCTGACGCAGGCGCGCGCGCCCCGTAAGGGCGGCGTTGAGAAAGCGGGGGTCAAGTTCGGCGGCCTTCTGGTAGAGTTGTTCGGCCGTTTCCTGGTTTTCGGCCCGCTGAAAGGAAGCCGCGACCTGCAGATAAATCTGGGCCTTCTCGGGCGCTTCGGCGGCCACTTCGGCCAGCACCGCTTCGGCTTCGGCGTAGCGCTCGCTCTCCGCCAGCAATCGAATATGCATGAGCCGCGCCTGGCCAGCGAGGTTCACGTCGGGCTGCTGCGACAATTCCTTCGCCGTGGCGATCGCTTCATCCCGCCGATCAAGCTGCTGAAGGTAGCCGAAGATGCGCCAGCGCAGCGACAGATCTTCCGGCTGGAGCGCGGACAGTTCACGGGCGGCTTCCAGGGCCAGCTCCGGTTGTTCGGAGGCTTCACACACCGATAAATAGTCGCGTCGCGCATCGATGTTCTCCGGCTGCGCCTCAATGCGCTTGCGGTAAGTATCAACCATGGACTCCACATCGTCGAACTGGCGGGAGAGATGGACCATGGTCTGCACGACTTGCTGGCGAAGATCGTTGAAACTCTGGCCGTAACTGCGGGATCGATAACCACCGAAGCCGCCGCGCGGTCGGTAAGGCATGCTGAAGTTCACGTTCATGCCCCCCTGAAAGGGAGGGAACGCGGAGAACGCCGACGGGGACTGGGAAGAAGGCGACGGCGCGGCCCCGTTGGCCGGGGGGACTTCCGGACGTTCGCCAATGTCCAGAATTTTCTTCAACTGCTCCAGCCCCTTGTCGACTTCATTAAATCCGATCAACTGTTGCGCATAGTCAAAGCGCAGACCGTGATCATAGGGATCTAGTTCGAGCGCGCGCTCCGTGCGGGCCTTCGCCTCGTCAAAGAGCCCGTAGGCCTCCAACTGGCGCGCCACCTGCAACTGCACAGCCGCGTCGTCGGCGTTCTCTTGGGCTATGCGCTCCCACACGGCGACGGCGTCGTCCATACGGCCCACTTGGGCATAGGCCCCCGCCAGGCGATCAAGATCCTGGGGAGTGGGCTGAGCCGACCGCGCCAGGAGCTCTTCGTAGACCGACAGCACCTTGTGGTGATCCCCCGCCTGGTAGGCTTCAGCCATCACGAGGCGCAAGACGGCATCCCGATCTTCCACTTCGCCCCGGGCGCGCTCAAGCGTCTCCATGGCGCCCCGGAGATCACCGGCGGCGCGATACACCGCGGCCAGTTCCTGATAGGCCGCCAGGCTCTTCGGCGCGGCGCTGACCCGACGCTGGAATTCGGTCAGCAACATATCGCGCTGGCCATTGCGCACGTAGACCGTCGCAAGCCGGTTCACGGCGTCGAGGCGCGTGGCGTCGTCCGTGGCGGTTTCCAGCATCTTTCGATAAATCTCCTGGGCCTCGCCGAAGTTCCCGAGCTGTTGCAGCGCATCGCCAAACTCGCGAAAATAGGCCGGCTGCGTGCTGTCAAGCTGGACGAGGTTCCGGTACTGCTGCAGGCCCTTTTCGGGCTCGCCGCTGCGGAGGTAGGCCTGGGCCAGGGCCGTTCGGGCCTCGGGGCTGGAGGGTGAGAGCTCCACCAGCTTTTCGGCGGAGCGGATCGCTTCCTGGGGGCGGCCCGAGGCGCCATAGAGCGCGAGCAGGTCGCGCAGATAGGCCTGCGAGCGCTCCCCATCTCGGGTCATCAGTCCCTCGATCGTTTCGATGGCCTTCTCCGACTGACGGTTCTCTTTGTACGCCGCCGCGAGCAGACGCTGGAACTCAATGCGCGCGGGTTCAATGCCCACGCACTCTTCGTACAACTTCACCACACCGGGCCGGTTGCCCAGGCGGGCGTAGAGTCGGGCCAGCTTGAGGCGCGCCACGGTGTCCCCAGGGGCCTGGGCGATGGCCTCTTCCCAGGCCACCCGCTGCTGGTCGAGCGTGCCCAGAGCCTCATAGGCATCGAGGAGGCCCCGCTCGCCTTCGTTCTTCAGATACTCGCTGGTGTCCTGCTCCGCCAGGCGCGTGTATTGCGCGACGGCCCCCGCATGATCCTCGCGCCCGGAAAGGAGGCGGGCATAGGCCAGGACGTGATCGAGATTGTCCGGCTCCAGCGCCATTGCACGGGTGTAGAGCGCTTCGGCCTCCCCCTTGTACTCTTTCGACAGCAGTATCGCGGCAATCTCCGCCACCTCGCCTGCCGGGGTATCCTCCGGAGCTACGGCCGCCTGCCACGCCGCGAGGGCGGCTTCCTCCTCGCCCATGTCGTATTTCAGACTCGCGAGGCGCAGACGCCACTCGCGATCGGGCTGGAGGGCCAGCGCCGCTTCGTAGGCCGCCGCCGCCTCGGGGAAAAACTCGCTGCGCTCCAGCCATTCGGCAAGCTGCGCGTGGTTGGCGGCCTTACTTCCATCCCCCAGGACACGCCGCCACGTCTCCAGCGCTTTCTCAGGTGTCTTCTGCTCCAGCCAGGCCTCGCCCAGACGCCGCAGATAGTCCGGCTCGGCGGGATACTGGGCTATCAACGCCTCAAAGGTCGCGGCGAGGTCGTCCATCCGCCCGGCCTGGCGGTAAAGGCCAATCAGCATCTCCAGCGCCGAAACACGGCCCGGCGCGCGCGCGATGATGTCTTTCAGCAGCGTTTCGGCCTTGTCCGGGTCTTCGCGCCGAATACTTACATCGGCCAGAAGCTCGGATACGGAGAGATCCGTTGGATCCTGGGCGATCCGGGCTTCCAGATAAGCCGACAGACCCTCCAGGTCGCCCCGGGATTCATAGACCCCTACGAGTCGCCCCTTCAAATCCTCAAAAAGCCAGTTGCCCGGTGCTGCGAGGGCCAGGCCCTGCTCGAAAGCCGCGATGGCCCCCGCATGATCGTCCTTCGCCAGAAGGGATTGACCGATAGCGCGCCACGCATGGCACTGGCGATAAGGGTCGTTCGAGGCGGCCTCAATGAGGCGTTTCCGGGCCGCGATGGCTTCGTCCCACATGCGGTTTTCTTCATAGATCTCCGCGAGTTCCTGAAGCGCGAATAGATCCTTGGGATTAAGCTCCGCAATGCGCTCCCATACCGCCGCGGCCTCGGCGCGCTTACCCGAACGCAGATATACGCTGCCCAGCATGCGGCAGAGTTCGGATCGCTGTTCCGGGCTCTCCGTGGCGTCCAGCGCGGCGCCCAGCAGGGCGATGGCGTCCTCGTCCTTGCCTGTTTCGTAATACAGCCTTCCCAGAAGCGCATTGAACCCCGGGCTCGACTCGCCCATCTCCCGTGCCCGGGAAAGGGCCTCCGCCGCTTCCCCCGATTTGAACTGGCGCGCAAGGATCCGGCCCCGGAGCACGAGGCCGCCGATGCTTTCCGCCTCGCCTTCGGCGGGCTTGAGCTTCCCGAGCCATGCGTCGACGCCTTCGGTGAGCATGTAGCTCTCGTACACCCGGTCAAAGGCCGCCTCCTGCAGCGGGTCTTTCGCCAACACCTGCTCGTAGCGCTCGCGAACAAGCCGGTCACGCTCTTCCAGCACCGCGCCGCCAGTTGGCTCCGTTTCTTGTGCGCCCAGGGGAAGGACCCCGAAAATCAAGATTGCCGCCAGATACCGCATGAACATGTTCAGCTCTCCTCGTTAACGTGAAGCTAAGTGGTCTTTACTATATACGACAAGGGCCGGAAAAAGTTCGACGGATATTCACGCCACGGATTCCGAGACCGTCCGCGCAAACCAAACCCGCCGGCGCCGCTTCAATCTCTTGGATTCCAGTCTGGGCTCGTGTACACTCAGCGGGCATGGTGTTGCCGTAATGTGAAAAGCCGGCGGTACGGGGTGGCTTTGCGGCGGCATGGGTGCGTCGGCCCTTGGCTGGGCGCGCTTGTTGCAGGCAGGTTTAATCTACTTTCAGGGAGATACCATGAGACTGTTAGCGAATCGTTATGTGTGCCTGGTCGCGACGGTGCTGGGGCTGGGCATCGCCCTCAGCGCTTGCAATGGCAAAGCCAATTTCTTCCGCTTTCAATTGATCAACCAGACCCCCTACGCCATCACGTTCTTCGCGGTGGCAGACTCCGAGGCGGGCCTCGACACGGCGGCGAACGTGCTCGACGAGGCGCTGCCCGGCAATGCCGTGGGCGATGCGAACGTGGATGGCCCCGGCGAATACTGGCTGCGGGCTACCGCCGATGTGGACGGCGCCCCAGTGACCCGCACCCGCGGTCCGCTGACCATGACGGACAACAACGTGGGCTGGGCCTGGCGCCTGGAAGACGGAGAAGTGGTGGAGGGCGCCGACGCCGCCAGCCTGTACGCCCAGAGCGAATTACCCATCGTGATTATCGATACAAATGGTCAGGCCATTGTGAATGATCCGAAGATCACCGCGACCATGCACATCATCGAGGGCAGCGAGGGCGAGAACGTGCGCCCCGATCCCGCGACGGCGACCTTTACCAATCCCATCGGCATCGAGATCCGCGGCAATTCGTCCCAGACCTTCCCCAAGAAATCCTGGGGACTGGAATTGTGGGACGAAGCGGGCGACGGGTTGGATGCCGAACTACTCGGCATGCCGGAAGAAGAAGACTGGGTGCTCTATGGCCCCTGGATGGACCGGAGTCTTATACGCAACGTACTCGGCTACGGACTCTGGGCGGATCTCGGCTACTACGCGCCCCGCACGCGCTTCTGCGAGGTTTACCTGAGGACCAACCCGGAAGTCCCGGTGGTCGAATCCTATGAAGGTATCTACCTGCTCACGGAACGGATCAAGCGCGATGGTGATCGCGTCGACATTTCCCGCCTCGAACCGGAAGACTCCCGGGAGCCCGAAATTTCCGGTGGGTACCTGCTGGAAATCATGGAGCCCAGTCGCCTTGATCCGGACGAAGTGGGCCTGCCCATCGCGGATGGCTTTGTGGCCAGTCTGATCTATCCCAACCCCGACGATATCACCGATCTTCAGCAGCGCTGGATCCAGGGCCACCTGGCGGCCTTCGAACAGGCCCTGTTCAGCGGTACCTTCACGAATCCCCAGTCCGGTTATGCGAAGTTCATCGATGAGGATTCCTTTATCGACTATATGCTCTTTCAAGAGTACTTCAAAAACCGGGACGCCTTTCACTCCAGCACCTACGTATATAAAGACCGGGATGACGTGCTCCACCTGGGTCCCATGTGGGACCTGAACATTGCCATGGGCTATTTCAGCTTCCAGGGCCTTGAGGGAACGGAGGACTTCATTCTCACGAAGGAGGGTGGACCCATTGCGCGGAGCGCCTGGCCCCGCCGCCTGCTACGCGATCCCGCCTTCAAGGCACGCTATGTCGCGCGCTGGAATGAATTGCGCAACGGCATTTTCGCCACTGAAACGATGAACGCGCGTATCGACGGCATCGTGGCGGAAGTCGGCACCGCCCAGGCGCGTCAGTTCCTCCGCTGGAAGACCCTCGGCTACACGCTGTTTCCGGATATCCGCTACTTGATGTTTGCCGGTCCCCACCCGGATTCCTATCAGGGCGAAATTCAGTACCTGAAGGACTGGCTGCAGGAGCGCGCGGAGTGGATCGACGCGAATATAAACGAGTTGTAGTTGACCGTTGACCGTTGACAGCGAAACGATTGTGCCCGTGGTGCTCAAGTGAGCCCACGGGTTTTTAATATCGCAATCCCATAAGACCCATAAGGCAACGCTCATGATTCTGAAATCCTATTGTCTGCTACTCTTGACACTGGCAGCCCTCGCCACCGCCGCCGCCGACAACCCTGGCTGGGAATGCCTCACGTCCGAAGCCGCTTTCAGCCCGCGCGACACGGCGGAAGGCGTGATTTTCCAGAACAAGCTCTGGTTGAGCAATGGCTACTACCAGGGCAACATCCTGTCGCGGGACATCTGGACCTCCGAGGATGGCGTGGCGTGGACCGAGGTCAACAAGGCCACGCCCTACGATGGCTACAGTGAGATGGTCGTCTACCGGGACCTCCTCTGGGCGGTGAAGGGCAGTGTCTGGAATTCCAAAGACGGTGTGACCTGGACGCAGGTGCTGGACAAAACGCCCTTCGGTGTTCGGGGCTATGGCGAGCTGGTGGTGTATCGAGATGCCCTGTGGCAATTGGGCAGCGGTGCGGATGTGTGGCATTCGACCGATGGCGCGCAGTGGACCGAAGTGCTCGCGGAGGCGCCGTACGGCAAACGCGAAGCGGCGGCGGTCACGGTGTTCAAGGACAAGCTCTGGCTGATGGGCGGCAAAACCCCCGGCGCAAACACGCCGAAGGAGAAGGGTTACCCCGAGACCACCACGCACAACGACGTGTGGAATTCGGCCGACGGCGTCCATTGGGAACGGGTCTCCGAGCATGCCCCCTGGGCCCCGCGTCAGTGGTTCATCGCCGAGGTCTATCGCGACCGTCTGTGGATCATCGGCGGCTATGACAACGTGAACGGCGCGAACTTCGACGACGTGTGGTACACCGACGACGGTATAACGTGGCTACGCTACGACGCGAAGCCGGTATTTTCGACGCGCCACGAGCCCACGACCTACGTACACAACGGCAGTCTCTGGGTCGTCGCAGGAAACACCTGGCCCGTGCTGAACGACGTGTGGCGGCTGACCCTTCCGGAAGGGTGGCCGGGGAAGTAGGGGGGAATGGACTTGGTGGACAGGGTGGTTGATCTGGGCACGCCCAACTCAAACAGAAAACCCCCGTCATGCTGCGGCGCCCCGCGCCAAGTCTACTTCGTCCACATTGTCCACTCCGCCGAGTAGGTTGGCCATCCCGCCCGGCCTTCGCTATACTGCCGTGGTAGGTTGTCAATCACGCTTGTTGTTCAGGAGGTCCGTTCCGGCGTGTTTCGATTCGCTGTCCATAGTACTACCGCGGCGCTGGTCGCAATCGGAAGCGCCACCGCGCAAGCCGCGCCCGACTTCGCCACGGCGATCCGCCCGATCCTGGAGCGGAGTTGC
>JBHEKR010000446.1:0-10634 GCA_041859365.1 Candidatus Hydrogenedentales bacterium | reverse complement strand
GGCCTTCGGCCACCCACAGCACGGTGCCGTCTTTCAATTGGATGATGGGGCCATTGCCGAAGGCGCCGGGCGTCGGCTTGCCGAGGGGGTCCAGAGGCTCCGTCCAGGTCTCCCCGCCATCGCTGGAACGCATGTATTTCGCGAAGTACACACCGGGATAGCGATAGGAGAAGAAGTTGGCGATGAGTGTGCCATCGTCCAGTTCGAGGATACTCGGATGGCGGTCGTCGTCTTCCGTGTCCACCAGCGTGCGGGGTTTGGACCACGTGAGCCCTTCGTCATCGGAGTGCATGATATGGGCGCGGCCGCCGCGCGGTGCGCGCACGTCGGGCATCCCAATCGCCTTCCACTCTTCAAACTGCTTCAGATTGGCCGGGTCCGACCGCACTTCGTCGGTCCAGGGCGGCGTGGCGTGCCAACTTCCCGAAGTAAAGGTGAGCAGCCAGCGACCGGAGCGGAGCCGCGTAACGCCGCTCCAGCCCACGAAGCCGTTGTAGCCCTCGTATTCCTCGGGCTGATTCTTCCAGGGCCCAACGAGGAGGTTTCGGCACGATGCATAGCGGTCGGACTCCGGCTCGCTACCGGCCACCTTGAAGGTGATCGCCTCGGCAGCCGCCACTTCGGCCAGCATGGTTGCGGCCAGAGCGACGCACATCACTCGGACACAACGAAAGAGCTTGGTGGAGAATTCGAAATGGGTTCGTATTGAGTGCATGCGTTCGGCCATCCTCGTGAGTAGCGCGTCCAGACGGAAGTTTTCCCAATTGTGGGCTTTGCCGTCGTATCGATCAAGCTCACAAGACGCGATCGACAATGACGGAGACACGGAGGCACGGAGAAGAAAAAGAAATCGGGAGGCACCGATACCGAGGCGCGGTGTGTCTAACATCACTAAGTCCTCATTACCTTCTCTCCCTCATTTTTTCTCTGTGTCTCCGTGAACTCCGTGGTCGATCAATTTTTCGCGGTTCCCGAACACGAAAAAACCCCTCATGGTTCACATCGGAACCGCGAGGGGTTAGTTCTTTTTAACATGGTGCCCGAGGCGAGAATCGAACTCGCATGTCCTTACGGACACAAGATCCTTAGTCTTGCGTGTCTGCCAATTCCACCACCCGGGCAGCGGAAGCAAGATAATACTAGATGTCTGGGTGCCGGTGCAACTTTTCAGCGCAAAAAGTTGGCGAATGCAAAAGTTTACTGGACCGAAAGACCGTTCTTCACGAAGTCATCCAGGCGTTTCTGGATGTAGGAAGCCGTGTCTTCAACACCCGCCTGAATATCGGGATCAAAAGCCGAGAGGGCCGTCAAAATGCCTTTGGCCTCTTCAATGCCCTGGCCGATGGCCGCGCCGATAAAGTCGGCGAATTGCTTCCGCCCTTCTTCGGTATCCTCGAGGCCGTTGTTCTTGGCATACTTGGAGAAGAAATTGAGAGCAAAATCCGCAATCCGGTTGGCTGTCGCCTCGGGCGAGGTGTCGAGCACGTCGCCTTCGGCGAGCCCAAGGGCGGTGCGGGCATCGCCCACGACCGCGCGCAGTTTCTCATAGGCCCGATCCAGGACGATGCCCTGGGCCTGGCCCTTGGACACGTCGCCCTTGCTGAAGGAGACCTCATCGGTTCGGGAAACCTGCACGCTGGCCGAAAAGCTGGCGGTGTAGGTCGTCTTGCTGGACTGGAGGAGTTTTTCCACAGGATAGCCGGTGGAGGCATTCTGTACATTTTGAACCATCGCGTTACCCTTACCGTTTGGCCCGATTCGGGCCCCTGATCCGTCGCAATCGATCTATCGGCCGATTGCACTGAATACTTGAGGGCTATTCGGCGGCGCATGATGGGGTGGTGAGCGATGGATCGGCTAGTGATGCCTGGGTCGGCTTCGGACGGCGCGAAAAACGCCAAAAGACACAAAAATAGCAGAGACAACAAATGCAAACAGACCATTTCGAAAATCGGAAGGCTCGAATCGCAAATCCACTTCGTGCTTGCCCGACATGAGCTCGATGCCTTGAAATATACCGTCCACGGGGTAGACCGGCATCTCTTTTCCGTCCACCCACGCGCGCCAGCCGGGGTACCACGCCGCCGCAACGATCAGCATGCCCGGCTGGTTGGTCTCGACCTCCAGGGGGATTTCCGTGTGCCGTGGCACGTCCCGCAGCCGGATCGTGTCTTGAAAGGGGCCCTCGCGGCGCGGCATCGCAAAGCCTTCCGCGACCGGCACGCTGTCCAGGCTCAGGGGCGGCAGATCCGGCTCGCTGCTGTCACGGACTTCATGGGCAATACGGAAAGGCGAGGTCGTGGAAAGGTCCCGAAATAGGACCGCACCCGAATCGAAGACATCGACGATATTCAGGTCGGCGCGCACGGCGGCATAGGGTCCCTGAATGTCGCTTCGCTGAAGTAGTAGTGAGCCCACGCCCGCCCGCCGCTGGAGGAGGGGGGTTTCGTCCACCTGCGCGAGGAAGCGGGCCGTGCGATGGAGCGTCACGGTGCTCTGGGCGAAGAGCGCGGGAATCCCGTTGCCGTTCAGCGGCCACGCCCGGAGGCCGGCTGTCCCGCCGACGCGCGTGCCCACGGACTGGAGCGCCTTCACGATGCGGGTTTCGGGGAAGATCAACGCGCGATCCGTCTGCACCAACTCGGGGAAGCGCCCCCAGCAGATGGCCACCAGTAGCAGGCCCACGACGCTCCCGGCCATAACCCGGGGCTTGGGGTGAAGCAGGGTATAACCGAAGAGGACCGCCAGCAAGGCCATCAGGATCAGCAAACCGGCGAGCGTCCCCCAGGGCATGGCCCCCGCGCCCGAAAGGCCAAAAGCGACGCAGGCCACCACGAGCCCGCCCCAGACAAAGGGCAGCGTGAAGGCCAGTCGAACGAGGACGCGCTTGCACTCGTCGGCATTGAGGTGAAGCCAGGTTTCCGAGGTGGCTGCGGAAAGCAAAGCGAGGGGAAAGGCCAGCACCGCCAGGTAGTGGGCGGGCTGGACCAGGCGGAGCAGGGGCAGATTGGGAAGAAAGTCCTGCGCAATAAAAGGGAGCAGCGCGGGGATCAGGGCCGCCAGGGCCAGACTCTCCACGCGATGGCGCAGGGGTTTCTCTACATAGCGACGGAGGGCCAGCCAGATCCCCACGAGGAGCAACGGGGCCAGTCCGAAAGAAACCAGATGCGCCAGCGGGTTCACCGAACCCGTGACGGTCTGGAAGTAACCCGGCCCGAACAAAGCAAGAAGGAGGTTGGAGGATATGGGCCACGGGTACGCCCCCGGCGCCGTGGCGCCCTCGCGCAGCAGGGTCAGATAGGGCAGGAGCTGGGGCGCGGCGAGCCCGAGCCCTGCCGCAAGGCCGAGGGCGTAACCGGGCAGGGCCGCCCGAAGGCGCACGTGGTGGGCGTCACGGGCGCGACGCAATACAAGATAGATGGCCAGCACCACGAGGAGCACGGCCAGCACCCGAACGTCGCCGCCCACCGCCATCAGCGCCACCGCCACGGCCAGCTTGGGCCAGGCCCAGAACTGCCCCAGGAGCAGCCGATCCGTGGCCAGCACCGCGAGGGGAAACCAAGGGAGGACGTCGCCCATGGGCTCCGCACCCCAGACGAAAACCGGCCCGCTCCACTGGCAGATGAGCGCGACGATGAGGGCATAGCCCGCAGTGAACCCGTAGCGCCGCGCCACATAGAAAGCGATACAACCCGATACAATCAATTTCAGGCAAAGGCTCAGCCCCCACGCAAAATTGACACCAAACAGATAAAAAGGAATGCTAAACGGCGAATAGCATCGATTTGAGGCGTTGGCCGCAAAGGGCTGCCCCAGTCCCGCATCGGGGCTCCAGAGGAGGTCGCCCGACTCTTTGCGATGCTCGCTGATGTAGCGATAGGCTGGCCAGGCCGTGGTCAACTGCCAGGTGGACAGTGCCGCTTCCGGGCGCACCGTGGGGGGCATCTCCACAGACTCCCAGGGGGGCAGGCTCAGGATTCCCTCGGGCGCGAAGGGCACCTTCCCCTGAAAGAGCGAGGGGGCAAAGACCGAAACGGGCAGGACGATCAGGAGCAGGATGCACCCGGCATTTTCTCTAAGCTTATATCCCCAGCTTCGTATCATGCGCTCTTCCCTGTGTTGGCGTGCCAAAGAAAAAGGACCCGCGGGAGCGGAGTCAATCCCCCGCCGCACCCGCGAGCCCTGTACTATAGCAAATTAACCTAGCGCTTTGCCGGGCGCGTATGGATGCCTTCACCGTAGTAGTCTTCGGCCGCTTCCATAATCGCCTCCGCCAGGGTCGGGTGGGTGTGAATCGTGTGGGCGATTTCTTCCACCGTCGCCTCCAGGGACATGGCCATGGCGCCCGCGGCAATCAGCTCGCCCGCTTCCGCGCCCATGATGTGGAGCCCGAGCAACTGGTCGGTGGCGGCATCGCCCACGATCTTCACAAGGCCTTCGGTCTCGCCCATGGCATGGGCCCGGCCGTTCCCCGCGAAGAGGAAGGTGCCGGTCTTCACGTTGTATCCCTCGGCCTTCGCCTGGGTTTCCGTCAATCCAACACTCGCCACTTCCGGCGAGGTGAAGGTGCACGACGGCACCACGCGATAATTCATGTGGCGGTTGCCGCCCGTGGCGTTGGTCGCGGCCACGATGCCCTCGGACGAAGCGCCGTGGGCTAGCCAGGTCTTGTTGGTCACATCACCGATGGCGTAGATGCCGGGCACGGTGGTTTCCATGCGCTCGTCGACGAGGATCCCGCCACGGGGTCCGGTCTGGACGCCCAGGCCGGGCGTGCGGGTGACGACCTCGGAGTTGCACTCCAAGCCGATGCCCACGAGCACGAGATCCACTTCCACGTTGCCGGCCTTGGCCCCTTCGAGGGTCAGGGTCACGCCGCTTTTTGTGTGTTTGAGCTCCTGAACCTTGGTGGTCGTCCGGATGTCGATACCCTTGCGCTTCAGCCCGGCGGCCAGGCGCTTGCTCAGATCTTCGTCTTCCCGGGGCAGCACATGGGGCATGGCCTCGATGAGCGTAACCTCGGCACCCAGGGCATTCCAGATACAGGCGAATTCCGCGCCGATGGCCCCCGCGCCGATGACGCCAATCCGCTTCGGCAGCTCAGTAAGCTCCAGCGCGTCGGTGCTGCCGATGACGGTCTTGCCGTTGAACTCGAGGCCGGGCAACTGGGCGGGTCGTCCACCGGTGGCAATAATGATCGACGTGGCGTGGACGAGGGTGTCTCCCACTTTGATCTCACCGGGGGCGGTGATGGTGCCTTCGCCGCGGATTACGTCGATGCCGTGGGCCTTGAAGAGGGCGTCGATGCCGCCGGTGTTGGTGGCCACGACTTTGTTCTTCCGGGCGACCATGGCCTTCATGTCAAAGCTTGCGCCATCAACCTTCAACCCATAGTCGGCTGCGTGCTGCATCTTGCGATAGAGCTCGGCGCTGTAGATGAGGGTTTTCGTCGGGATACACCCAACATTAAGACAGACACCACCGAGGGCGTTCTTTTCGATCACCGCCACCTTCGCCCCGCGCTGGGCCGCGCGAATGGCCGCCACATAGCCTCCAGGCCCCGTTCCCACTACGGCAACATCGTATCTATTCATTGGAATCTTTCTTTTTGTGTTGGTTTATATTAATTTTTGTCTTGTGGAGCGGGGGGCTTCCAGCCACCGGTTTTCTTCTTTTTGCGCAACTGCGTTGCAGAATACGGGGGCAGGAATGCCCCCGCTCCATGGCTTACAAAAGTCTTTCGAAAGCTCACGTCGGCGCCACGACATCCTCGATCAGCTCGCGCAGTGGCTCGTTCGGAGCCAGGTGGCAGATGGTATCCAGCACGCCATCCACACCTTTGAGGCGCAGGAGGGTTTGCATTTCCACCGCCGAAGGGTCGTTGGGCTCTTCAAAATCCAGGGCCGCGATGATGACTTGCACCAGTGCGATGGGTTTCACGCCCTGCTGCACGCACATCCGCGCCGGGGCGATGAGCCGGTCTTCCGGGCCCAGCTTTCGCTTGGGATCCGCGCCCACCCGGGCGACCTGATCGGCCAGGGCCTTGTTCTGGTAGCGGTGAATCAGGTCGGCGGAAAAGGCGTCCAGCGCGGCCTTGTCGAGGCCGTGCTTGCGGGAGAGGCCCAGGCAGCTCTCCTGAAGCGCCGCCTCCACAATGGGGCGCACGAGGGGATCCTGGATGGCCTCGTAGATGTACTTATGACCTTGAATGTGGCCCAGGTAGGCCGTGGCGGCGTGGCTCATATTGTGGACGAAGAGCTTCCGTTCCACATAGGCCGCGAAGTTCGGGTAGGCCTTGGCGTGGGCAATGTTGGGCATTTCGCCCACGAATCCATCCGCCGCCAGGGGCAGCTCGCAGTAGGGCTCCACGCAGACCAGCAAGGGGTCTTCCGCCATCTGCTCCTCCGTCATCCGCGGCACCATACGGCCGATGGACGCCTCCACGAAGCCCACTTTCTTCTCCAGGGTCTCGTACCACTCGGGCGAGAGGAAGTTACGGACGGCCTCCCGCAGGATGGCGTCGCCCCGGAGGACGTTTTCGCAGATGATGATATTGAGGGGGGGGGCATCCGGGTTGGCGAAGCGCTTTTCGATGCCCCGGGCAATGGCCGGGGCGATACGCGGAAGAATCGGCGAGCCCACCGCCGTGGAGGCAATGGTGGCGTCCGCAAGAGCGTCGGCGATGGCCTCCAGATCGGCCCCATGGATGGCCGTCACATTATCTATAACCATCTTCTCCGTCGTCTCGGAGACCAGATGGAGGGGGTAGCTGTTACGGGATTTCAGCAGCGACACCACGGCCTCGTTCACGTCCACAAAGGTGGTGCGGAAGCCGGATTCCCAATAGAGCTGCCCGATGAACCCGCGGCCAATGTTGCCCGCGCCAAAATGCACCGCCTGTCCGTTCAATAGAGGAAACCTCGCTGGTTGTGGGATCGCGCCCGGAGAAATTGGCGCAAGTATAGCAGGTAACGCCCGGCAAGCGTGAAAGGGGGACGGAGGGACGTACCGCCGCAAGTGAATTCGGCCTGAACGACGGGCCATCGATGCAGCGTCCCGCGCCTTGATAGGCGAGGTTCACTTCAACGCGGCGGCATGTCCCCGTGGATGCTGGAATCGTGACGCGGGCCCAGCGAAGGCCCCGCGTCATATCATTCTCGCCGCGACGCCCGCGCTCGTACGCCTTGCACGTTCTCTTTGTAAAGTACAAACTCACGGTGCCAATGCTTCCGTATTTCGTAAAAATCCTCCCTCGACTACGACATCTTCTATAGAATGCACGGACGAGGAAAGGAACGACGATGCACGCGAATACTCCCGATGCCCTGTTGCTGGATCACTGGCGCACGCGCCGCGATGCGGATGCTTTTGCGGAGCTGGTGGCGCGCTATGGCCCGCTGGTCTATACCGCGTGCCTGCGGGTGTTGCACTCTTCGCCCGCGGCGGAGGATGCCGCGCAGGATTGCTTCCTGGAGTTGCTCCAGTCCCGTGCGCGGGTTCACTCCCTGCCAGGATTTCTCCACACGACGGCCACCCGGCGCGCCGTGGACCGATTGCGCTCGGAGCGGAGCCGCACGGATCGCGAGGCGCGCTTCGCGGCGGGTCAAGCCATCACCATCGAGGCGACGTGGGACGACGTGAGCGCCTATGTGGACGAGGCCATCGCGGCGCTGCCGGACAAACTAAAGCGGCCCGTGGTCCTGCGCTTCTTACAAGGCCGTTCCTACGCAGAGATCGCATCGGACACTGGCCTGCCCGCGTCGACGATACAGTACCAACTGAAGCAGGGCGTAGAGGGCATCCGGAAGCACCTGGCGGGTCGGGGCCTGCCCGTCAGCGCGGCGGCCTTGTCCGCCATGCTCGCGGCGGCACCGACACAGGCCATGCCTGCGGCGGTTACTGCGCAGGTGGGCGCGATGGCGCTCGCGGGCGGGGCGACGGCGGTATTGTCAACGATTGCAACTTTTACAGTGGGAGGCCTATTCGTCATGAAATCTATAGCCGCAGTCCTCGTCCTTTTCGGAGCCGCCGTTCTAGCGGCAATACTGTGGCCTGAATCCGATTCACCCGAGGCGGCAAGCAACGCGGCGCCGACGCCGCTGGCGTTAGAGATACCCGAAGCTGAAGCGAGCGCTACACCGGCGCTCCCCGAGCCCGGCACCAACGCGCTGGAGTCTTCCCCCGAACTCGACAGCGCAGAGACTCCCTCGCCAACTTTGGGGTCCATGGCCGGGCGGGTCGTCACCGCCGAGGGAGAGCCATTGGCCGAGTGGATCGTGATGGCCAGGTCCGAGGAACATGAGGCGCAGGTGACAACCAAAAAAGATGGCGAGTTTCTGATGGAGAGTCTGCCCCCGGGCGACTACGTAGTCACGGCGGCGCTTCCGAGGACGGGGCGGCATGCAGAACTTGACCGGGACTCGATTCAACTTGTCGCTGGCGAGGCAATAACCGGCCTGGAAGCGATCCTGTATACGGGGCCGTTAACGTTGTCGGGCTACGTCACGCGGGACGATGGAGCTCCCGTTGCGGACGTCATGATCAGCACGTATTATGCGTTCGAATCGACCAACGGCCAGGAAGTTCAGCAATTGGAAACCAAAACCGGCGAAGACGGGCGCTACACGTTTACCGGATTTCCCGATGTGCCAGCGCTGAGCGTGAACGTCGAGATTGACGTAGAGCATTGTTTCCACATTGACCGGTCCTCCATCGTGCTGGACGGTCACGAGGAGGACTTCGTTGTTGAGCGAGCCCCCGCTATCAGCGGATGGGTACGAGACGCCGAGACCCGCGAACCGGTTACGGCGTTTCGGCTTAGCCACTGGCCGGTGGACGCTGTCGATCTGGCTCCAGAAACGGAGGAGAGCGCCATATCCGTACACCGTCAAGAATTGACAAATTACGAAGACGGGGCCTTCTCCATTCAAGCTCGCGGGTACGAAGCCATTCGGTTTACCGTGGCCGCACCGGGTTACTTAACCGCAGTCAAGACGCTTACCGACGTGAAGCCGGGCGCGGTGGTCGAGGGCGTGGAAATCCTCCTGAAGGCAGCAAAACCACGCTCGGGAATCGTAGTGAATGAGGCGGGTGAGGGCATCGCCGGGGCGCGGATCTACCTGGGTCATCCTGAGTATGTGGATCCCAGTAGCGGATTCTCTATTCTGGGTGCCGAGGGTGTCACGACCACCGACAGCACGGGTGCCTTCACCCTTAGCGAATATCCCCCGACACTCTCCATCGTGTCAGCACAACAAAAAGGCTACGCAGTCGCATGGGCCGACGCATCTGGAACGTCCCCGATCCGTATTATGCTGACCCAAGGCGCGACAGTGGAAGGCGTCGTAAACCTGGACGGTGATCCGGTGAGCGGCAGAAGCACGGCTATCTCCATCGGCCACGGATTCACGACGATTGTATCGGCCGGGGCTGGCGAAGATGGCTTCTTTCGGGTGGAAAACGCGCCCACGGGCACGCTAAGTATCTCCGCCTCTCTTTCGGTCGATGGACTGACACCACGGATAGAACGTGAGGTAACCCTGGCAAGCGGCGAAACATACAATCTCGACTTCGACTTCGACACGCAAAGTGGGGCGTACCTGGAAGGTGTCGTCCTGCTTGACGACGAGCCCATGGAAACGGCCCGGCTTTTGGCGAAGACTACACTGGCCAACGGCGACCGGGTGACCTATTGGATCGACGCCCAAAGCGACGGCACGTATCGCCTGGGCCCGGTAATTGCCGGGGTCTACGAGTTTGGTGCGCTTGGGTTTCCCCTGCGTGGCCGCGCGACTCGCCACCCAGAGCCTGTGTCAGTGACACTGCAAGACGGCGAAACGGTGAAGCACGATCTGCTGTATACCAGTCGCTGAGGCGCGACGTCGGATCGCGAAGAACGACAGGGCGGAAGGGACGTAACAAAACCAGCAGCCGCTCGCCGTGCCGAGTCGGCATCTGCCCCGAAGCAACCGCCCTCGTGTACGGCGCGGGGTCGAGCGGCGGCAGTAGATACCAGCCCAGCCATCCACCCAACACCAGCGCAATGGCAAGGACCTCGGAGGCCACCCGCCGCGCCGTGGACCGATTCCAACTGGAACAAAACACTTTCTTGCTTCTCCCGTCTCTGTAGTCGCTGCTGTCCCTGCAACGATGGGTGCTCCCCGTGCTCCCCTTGACAAATCGCGCGCGCCGGTGTACATTACGTGAAAATAGTTGTTTGTAACAACCAATAAGGAACCGCCCATGACCTCTACTGCCGACCATGCCCTGCTGTCCCCCTATGACCTTGCCGGTCTTCCCCTTGAGAACCGAGTCGTGATGGCCCCCATGACCCGGGCCCGCGCCGGGAAATCGCGCGTGCCCAATACGCTTATGGTCGAGTACTACGCACAGCGCACCAGCGCCGGTCTGATCATTACCGAAGCGACCACCATTTCTCCCCAGGCGAATGGCTGGGTGGACTCGCCGGGAATCTACACCGACGAGCAGCAGGCGGGCTGGGTGCCCGTGGTTAAGGCGATCCACGACGCGGGCAGCAAAGTGTTCCTGCAGCTCTGGCACATGGGCCGTGCTTCCCACAGCAGCTTTCACGACGGCGCGCCCGCCGTGGCCCCTTCTGCGATCAAGATTAACGG
>JBHEKR010000038.1:0-10571 GCA_041859365.1 Candidatus Hydrogenedentales bacterium | reverse complement strand
ATAGAAGACCGTGGAGTGACTCCCTCGCTCTTCTGTGACGCCCCGCTGGGGCTCATACAAGGGGGGACTCTGACCCAGGGTTCCGCTCGTACCTCGCTCCACCCTGGGCTACGATATGCCGCTCCTACGGAGCTAATACAGTCATCTATCGAAAGCACTTGTTCCTCTTCGTATCCGAGTCGTTCGTGAGCCAACAATTCCAACGGCGGAACGGCAGAGCCTAATGAATTCTCACCGGCTCAACCGGTGGATTAGTTTGGATTTAGAGATTTTCCCGAACCATGGAGCGGGGGCTTTCCAGTTCCCGAGACGTGCAACGAGGTTGCATAAAAAAGGGGGGCATCCGGTTTGAGGGCACAATTTTGTTCGGGTTGAGAATTCCAAGTGCGTCAAGGAGGAGCGTCGGTTATTGACAGGCATTCTTTCGAGCGATTGGCGTATTACCTTCCGGCCCGAAGCCCCACCGACATATCAGCCCACGGCAACGCCCCGGGGAAGACGCCCCCAATCACTTCGAAGCCCTGAAAGGGCGGTACAGCGTAGCCGTGGTCGGCGTATTGTGACGCCCTTTCAGGGCTGAATCGAAGTTGTTCCGCTTAACCCAGGGCGTTGCCCTGGGCTAATATGTCTTGGCCCTTTGGGCCAGAGTACTGGGCGAATTGACCGACCCATTTTTCGATAGGTATGAAAGGAGTACGCTAGAATCCGATGAACTAAAAAGGGGGGCTGAAAGCCCCCTCTCCATAACGTCTCATCAATACACCGGTGTGCACCAGTGACGGTAAGCGTCCACCTTACCCGTGACCACCTTGAAATAGATGTCCTGAAGACTGCGGGTCACCGGGCCCGGTTTTCCCGTGCCCACGGGACGCCGGTCGACCGAGCGGATGGGAGCCACCTGGGCGCCTGTGCCGCAGAAGAAGATTTCGTCGCTGATGTAAAGCTCGGTGCGTGCGATGGGGCGCTCGATCACTTTCATGCCCAGTTGTTCTTCAGCAAGCTGGATAATCGTGTTGCGGGTGATCCCCACCAGAATGTCCGCGTTCGGCGGGGGCGTGATAAGCGTATCGCCCTGCAGCACGAAAATATTCATGGCGCTGCCTTCTGCCACCGTGCCATCTTCCCGGAGGAATATGGCTTCGTGGAATCCGGACTGCTTCGCTTCCGAGGCCGCCAGGGAGGAATTGATGTAGCTGCCGGTGGTTTTGGCGCGCGTGGGAATGGCGTTGTCCGAAAGGCGACGCCAGGAAGAAACGGCCACGTCGAGCCCTTCGCTCGTATCCACATAATCGCCAAGCTTGATGAGATAGCAGCACAGCGCACTGGAAACGCCGCGCACCGCGGGACCCAGGGAGAGTTCGCTCTTGTAGCAGAGGGGGCGCAGATAGATATCTTCCCGAAGGGCGCAACGACGGGACACCTCGAGGCAGATCTCGGCGATCTGGCCCGCGTCTTCCGGGATATCCATGCACAGTATATTGAAGTTTCGCACGAAGCGATCAATGTGCTCGTGAAGACGGAAGATGAAGAGATTGTCCTCATCCTTGCTGTAGTAGCCCCGGATCCCTTCAAAGAGTGCCGTGCCATAGTTGAAGGCGTGGGTCATCACACTGAGTTTCGCGTCAGCGGAGTTCATGTAGGCGCCTTCGAAGTACGCCGTGGCGCCTGGATGCATTGTTGCCATGTATTACTCTCCAACCACCAGCCTTTTCTGGTGGCTACCGTGTTACACTCACTTCTTGTCTTCCCGCCATGCATACCCCGATTCATAGCGACCTGTTTCGAATTGGATGGCGAGGGGTAGGCCTTCCCGGTACAAGTGGCGCACGCCCATACGGTATTTCCTGTTGGAAACACCATGATAAGGGACCCTAATTGAGGTCCTCGAGCCATCGCGGCTGACCAATCCAGTGTGGGCGCACTACCTGTGGTGGGCGCGCGTAGTATCGCCGTTCCCGGCCCGTTTTTGCAAACTATGGCCCGGTCTCTCAGAGCACTTATGGTCTGGCCGAGGTCCATATTCCGCACCAGAGCCGGGGAGGAGGAGCTCGCGAGACACAAAAAATCCCCTCGCAATCGCGGGGGGAAATTCGTCCGTAGCCTCGGTGGTCACGGGGTCACTGGGGCGTATATTGCTCGACGATGACGCGGTTGGAAGACATCCGCCAACGCGCGCGGTACGCTTTCTCATAATAGGCGTCGTTCAAGCGTTCGATGAGCTCCGAGGACTCGGCCATGTCCGCCTCGATCAGGTCGCGCATGGAGATCAGCCCTTTATAGACCCCGCCGTTGCCCACAACCACCAAATGGCGCACGCCACACTTGAACATCACGGCCTTGGCGTGGCGCATCTCGTCGTCCAGACGAACAGAGATGGGATCGGCGGTCATGACCTGCCGCACCCGAACCGCGTCGATGTCCAGCGACGCATTGACCACGCGGTGCATTAGATCCCGTTCGGAGAAGATACCGACCACGTGCTCGCCTTCTTTCACCGCCACCGCCCCCGTCTTCCGCTCGCAAAGATAATGTACTGCCTGTCGGACCGAGTCATCGGCACTCACCCAGTAAATATCTCGGGGCTTGATGACATCACTGATCATTTGCATGGACCCTACCTCCTTCTGTGGCGATGTCTGCGAATCGCCACGGCTGCCTGGCTGGAACGGCTGCAAACGCGCCCGGAGCGGGCGTGATGCGGATTTAAAATTCGGTTGCACTCTCCTCTCCGTATTGATTAGTCTAGCATAGGGTCGTCCATTCGGATACCCTTATTTCCGCACCGCAACCCCTCATTATTTACACTATACGCACCACGAAGGTCTCTCCCATGAATTTCGATCTTGCCTGGCCCGTTTTCGATACTTCCGACCAGGAAGCCCTCATGCGCGTCCTTCAACGGCGGAAATGGTTCAATGGTGAAGAAACCGTGGCCTTTGAGAAGGCATACGCGGCATTTCAAGGGGCTCGCCATGGTGTCGCCTGCACCAGTGGCACCACGGGTTTGGAAGTGGTCCTGGAAGCACTCGAAATCGGACCGGGCGACGAGGTCATTGTCCCCCCCTACACCTTCGTGGCCACGGCGACCGCCGTACTCCGCGTTGGAGCCACGCCCATCTTCGTCGATGTGGACGAAACCTGGTGCATGAGTCCCCAGGCCGCCGCCGACGCCATTACCCCAAGAACGAAGGCCATCATGCCGGTGTATTTTGGCGGGTCTATGGCCCACTGTGCCGAATTGGCCGAGCTGGCCGAACGCCACGGGCTGAAGCTGATCGAGGATGCCTGCCATGCCTGGGGCAGCGCGTGGCAGGGACGCGGCGCGGGAACAATCGGCTGCTCCGGTGTGTTCAGCTTTCAAGAATCGAAGAACCTTACCGCCGGTGAAGGCGGTGTTATTGTGACCGATGATCCGGCGATCGCCGAGCGCTGCCGCAGCATCGTCAATTGCGGGCGGGAAGAAGGGGCCCCCTGGTATCACCACATCAATCTGGGGACCAATGCCCGAATCACGGAGTTCGGCGCGGCCATCCTTCAGGCCCAACTGGAGCGCTACCCAGAGCAACTCGAACGCCGATGCGCCAATGCCGCTCTGCTGGATGGGGGACTTACCGGAATTCCGGGCATCACTCCCCAGCCCGTGGCTCCCGGTATGACGCGACGCTCCTACCACCTCTATTGCCTCCGACTGGACAGTGCCGGCTATGGCATGAGCCGGGCGGACTTCCTGGCCGCCGCCAAAGAGCGCGGCCTGCCCTTCGTCGCGGGCTATCCCCTGCCCCTCTACGAGCAGCCCCTATTCAAGAAATTCAAGGACCGCTTCGACTACAGCACGTGCCACTGCCCGGTCACCGAGGCGCTGTGCGCGAGTGAGGGCGTCTGGCTGACCCAGCATATGCTGCTGCACACGGAGGCCCACATGGCGGAATTGATCAAGGGCGTACGGGAGATCGGGGGCCACGGTTGACAGTTGACAGTTGACAGTTGACCATTGACCATTGACCATTGACCATTGACCATTGACCATTGACCATTGTCCATTGTCCATTGTCCATTCATAATTCATAATTCGCAATTCCACCCTCTTCTGCTATACTCGCACGTGGCGAGTTGCTCGCCTCGGGAACCAATCGGGAGTGCGGCATGATCGAACTGAACAAGATTTTGAGTTATGCGGTTAAGAACGGCGCTTCGGACATCCACCTGACGGTGGCGAGTCCTCCGGCGGTCCGGATTGACGGCAAGATCCGCTTTCTGGAGACGGAGCCCCTTACGCCAGCGGACACGCTGGAGTTTGCCGCCGAGATCATGAGCGAAAAGGAACTCGCCGCCTTTCACGACAAAGGCGATGCCGATCTGGCGTATGGCGTGGCGGGTCTGGGGCGGTTTCGCGTGAACGTGTTGCGACAGCGGGGCTCTATTGGCATCGTCATGCGCCACGTCAAAGGAAAGATCCTCGAATTTACCGAGCTGAACCTCCCCCCCGCGCTCAACAAGATTGCCGAATTGCACCGTGGTCTGGTGCTGGTCACCGGCACGACCGGCAGCGGCAAATCCACGACGCTGGCATCCATCATCGATTACATTAACCAGCGCAACCGCTTTCACATCGTCACGTTGGAAGATCCCATCGAATTCCTGCACCACAACAAGAAAAGCATTATCACCCAGCGGGAAATCAACATTGACACCAAGGATTTCTACTCCGCTCTGCGCGCCGCGATGCGCGAAGACCCGGATGTGATCCTCATCGGCGAAATGCGCGACGCGGAGACCTTTCAGGCCGCCATCTCGGCTGCGGAAACGGGCCACCTGGTGTTCAGCACGCTCCACACGACCAACGTGATGCTCACCATCGATCGCATCATGGACATGTTCCCCTCCAACATGCACGACCAGATCCGTTCGCAGCTCTCCATGCAGTTGCGGGCCTGCATGTCCCAGCGGCTGCTGCCCTCCGCCGATGGCAAAGGGCGTGTTCCCGCCATTGAATTGATGTTCAACAATCCGGGCATCGCGTCGCTTATCCGCGAAAACAACATCAAACAGATTCCCACGGCGATCGTCGGCGGCAAGGAAGACGGCATGCAGACCTTCAATATGAGCCTCGCCGCCCTCATCAAGACGGGCCTCATCAAGGAAGAGCAGGCCTACGCCTTCTCGGACAATCCAGAGGAGCTCCGGATGAACCTTCAGGGCATTTTCATCAGCAGCGGACGGGGCGGCATCCTGAAGAAATAGTCGGTTGTAAATTCTGCGTATTTCCAGTATCCTAGCAACACGCTTGGCGCCCAATTGAGATCCCGTTGGACGGGCAACTTCAATTGGGCGTGTTATTTGGGCGTGAATGCTCCGCCACAGCAGTCGGAGCCACCGGGAGGAACTTCAGTCGTGCATCAGCCCTGGCCATTCGCCGTCTCCGCCATTACATCCGCACTTGCGGTGCTTTTCGTCGCACCCTGGGCCCAGGCGCAAGACGAAACATTCGTCAATTTCGAAACGGCCCCGGTGCATCCTGTGGATCTGAATCCTTCAGCCCAATTCCTCGCCGTGGCCCACCTGGCGGACAACCGCGCCTTGATCTATGACCTGAGCGATGGGTCCCCCGTCCTCAGCCGCTCCATCCCGGTTGGCATCGACCCCGTGTCCGCACGGTTCCGCACCGATACGGAACTCTGGGTCGTGAACCATATTTCGGATACGATTACCATCGTCGACGCTTCCAGTGGCGCCGTCACGGGTTTGATCCAGACCCTTGATGAGCCCGCAGACGTCGTCTTTGCCGGCGACCCGGCGCGGGCCTTCGTTACGTGCTCGCAGGTCAACACCATCCAGGTATTCGACACCGCCACCCACGGCGTTGTCGACGAAATCGTCGTGGACGCCGAAGATCCCCGCGCCCTGGCCGTCAGTCCTGATGGGAATACGGTCTACGCCGCTATTTTCGAGTCGGGCAATCGCAGCACATTGCTGGGCGGCGGTTCCGCGGGCCCCGGCACCATCAATTTCCCGCCGAACGTGGTGGACGACGCCAACGCCCCCCACGGCGTGGTGAATCCGGCGCCCAATGACGGGGCCCAGTTTTTTCCCCCGAAGAATCCGGCCAACGGCACGCCCCCGCCCGTGGGGCTCATTGTCAAGCAGGACAGCGAGGGGCTCTGGCGCGATGACACCGGGGCGGACTGGACGGCCCTGGTCAGCGGTAATCTCGCTGCGCAGTCGGGTCGGCCCGTAGGCTGGGAACTGCTCGATCATGATATCGCCGTGATAGATGCGAATGATCTTTCCGTGGATTACATCGACCACTTGATGAATATCGGCATGGCCCTGGCCGTGAATCCGAGCACCGGCGCGGTAACGATGGTCGGCACCGATGCCACCAATGAAATCCGCTTTGAGCCCGTCGTCAACGGCACCTTCCTCCGCGTGCTGTATGCCGCCGCCGATCCCGACACCCAACAGTCCACAACGATCACCGATCTCAATGCGGCCCACGTCAACGGCTATGTAAACCGGCGCATTCCACAGGCCCAGCGCAACCGCTCCCTCGGCGATCCCCGAGGTATCGTTTGGAACAGCGCGGGAAGCAAGGCCTACGTGACCGGCATGGGCTCGAACAACCTCGTGGTCATCAACACACAGGGTGTCCGCGCGGGCCAGACGGACACCATCGAACTGGGCGAAGGACCGACGGGGCTTGCCCTCGATGAAACCCGACAGCAACTCTACGTCTGGAACCGCTTCGCGGGGTCCCTCTCGGTCGTCAGCACGGATACCGAAACCGAGATCAGCCGTCTCAGTGTCTTCGATCCCACGCCGGATGCGATACGCATCGGGCGCAAGCACCTCTATGACACCCACAAGACCTCGGGACTCGGCCAGATTTCCTGTGCATCCTGCCACGTGGATGGACGTATGGATCGCCTGGCCTGGGACCTTGGGGATCCCGCCGGCAATGTAATCCAACTGACGAACCGGAATCTCGGTGGAGATATCCCCGGATTGAATGAAGACTTCGAGCCCTTCCACCCCATGAAGGGTCCCATGAGCACCCAGACCTTCCAGGGTATCATTGGCCAGGAACCCTTTCACTGGCGCGGCGACCGACTCGGCCTGGAAGAGTTCAACCCGGCCTTCCGCGGATTGCAGAGTGACGATACCGAACTGACCCCGACGGAGATGCAGGAATACGAGGATTTCCTCGCGACGATTCACTTTCCTCCGAATCCCTTCCGCAACCTGGACAACACCCTGCCCACGAGCCTGCCTCTCCCGGACCATTTTGTTCCTCACCAGATGGATGTCCCGACCGGTACGCCCCTGCCCAACGGCAACGCCCGCGCAGGGCTGGACCTCTATCGCGACCACGTCCGGCGCATCGATGGTGATACCATGGCCTGCGTCACCTGCCACAGCCTGCCCAGCGGTAATGGCCCCAATGCCCGCTTCAATGGAAGCGCCATCGAAACCCTGCCCGACGGCCCCCGGGACGAAAAGCACCTCATGCTGGTCAGCATCGATGGTTCCACCAACCGTTCCCTCAAAGTGGCCCAGCTCCGTAATCTCTACGACAAAGTGGGCATGACCATGCTCAAGAGCCCGAGCCGTGCGGGCTTTGGCTTCCTCCACGATGGCAGCGTGGACACCCTGGAGCGCTTCCTTTCGGAGAACGCCTTCAACACGGCCACCGCCCAGGAACTGGCCAATCTGGTCGCCCTCATGCTGTCCTTCTCCGGCTCCGACTTTGAAGCCGATTCCACGCCCCCCGCAATCGCTTTCCTCGACATCCCCGGCGAACCCAGCAAGGACGTCCACGCCTCCGTGGGCCAACAGACGGAAGTGGACCCAGCGGCCAAAGACCTCGGCGAGCTTGACCAGTTCATCAACATCGTCGACGCATCAAACCGCGTCGAACTGGTCGCCCACTTCCCGGTGAACGGCATTCAGCGCGGCGCGCGTTATCAGGGGAACGATTCCTTCGAGCGCGACGCCGCTGGTTCTTCGATCACGACCGAAGCGCTCCTCGCATCGGTGGACGAAGGCGGTTCCGCCATCTTTACGATCGTGGCCGCGGGCACCGCCAACCGAATCGCCCTGGATCGCGACCAGGACACCTACTACGACTTCGACGAAGTGCTCGCCGGCTCCGACCCGGCCGATCCCACCAGTTTCGGCGGCGGTGGCGAGGGAGAAGGTGAGGGCGAAGGAGAGGGAGAACTGTTCTACCACACGGCCGATACCGACGAAGACAACGCCATCTCGCTCTCCGAACTCCTGCGCATTGTCCAGTTCTACAACAGCGACCGCCTGGGCTGTCAGGATGGCACCGAAGATGGATTCCAGCCCAACGGCACGAGCGAAACCTGTGCGCCCCACAAGAGCGACTACGCCCCCCAGGACTGGCGCCTGAACCTCAGCGAGGTGCTCCGCGTCATCCAGGTCTACAATATCGGCGGCTACGAGCTGTGCGAAGGCAGCGAGGACGGCATCTGCCCCGTGGCGCCGTAGGGAGGCGATAGGGACGTACCGCCGCAAAGGCCCCAAGACGCGCGATGTACCCCGACAACCTGGTCACGACCCAGTCGTACAAACCCTACCCCAAGGCGGCGGCATGTCCCCGTGGATGCAGGAATCAGGATGCCAACGAGTTATTAAATCCCTTCATCCTTCCTCGTCTGATACCGCCGCAGGTTCTACCGCCCTGTAGTACCCGCCGGTCGCCCGTCTATTCGTCCTACGCCATGAATACCATAGCCCCCTTCAGGTATTCGCGTACATTCACGTTCATTGGCGCTTCCACCCTCTTGTGGGCCCGGCGCGCTTTTTTGCCATTCCCCCGCTCGGGCGTCCCGCCTGTCTGAAAAGCCGGGTCGGCCGCCCAATTTATTTTCCAGAAACTGTCATCTTTTGACAGTTTCTGGTAAAATAATGTCATGAACACTGTAACCGACTATTTTCTACGGCGCGGGACCACCGTTTTCACCCAATCGGAGGTGGCGACCGTACTATCTGGATCCCCGAACCGTCGCCACAGCCTCATCAAGCGGGCGCTGGCCAGTGGGGAGATTCTTGGCATCCGGCGGGGGCTCTACTGCCTTCCTCGCCCCTATCAGAAGCGGCCACTGCGTATCCATGCCCTCGCACAACAGATCTACGGTCCGAGCTATGTCAGTTTCGAGTCGGCCCTGAGCTATCATGGCTGGATTCCCGAGGCGGTCTACACCTGCACCTGCGCCAGCTTTGGAAAAGCAAAGGTATTCAAGACGCCGTTGGGACGCTTCGATTACAAGCACGTGCCACAAAACGTATTCTATTTGGGCGTCGAACGCGATGTCGACGAGAGTGGCAATGTTGCATTTATCGCAACGCCCGCCAAGGCCCTTGCGGACTACGTTTACCTCCATGATCCGCCGTGGAACTCCATCGAGGGCGCCTCGAGCAGTCTCCGCGTAGAAATGGAAGACTTGCTCGCCGTAGCGCCCGAAGATCTAGTGGAGCTTGAGGAAAACTACACCAACAAGCGCGTCCAGGCTTTTCTTCGGTCCTGGCGTATGGAACTTTCATCATGAGCGTGCAGGCCATTCAGCAACGACTCGACGCACGCAAATACCAGTCAGAGGCAGAAGAAGATCAGGCGCTGCGAGAGATTACGCAGGAGGTCGTACTCGCGGCGCTCGGCCGCGGCAACTTTTTCACCAACGCACTCTTCCAGGGCGGGACCTGCCTGCGCATCTTCCATGGCCTGAACCGATTTTCCGAGGATCTGCACTTCATCCTTCGCGAACCCGATCCCACCTTTCAATGGGGCGATCACCTGGGCCGCGTCGAGCAGGAACTGCGCGCCTATGGGTACCGATTCGAAATTGTTGACCGCAGTAGCGCGGATGTGGCCGTAAAAAAAGCGTTCCTCAAGGACGACTCGCTCGGCAAGGTCCTGGAGCTTCAATTCGCGTTTCGGAAGGGGCCTCTGGCAAAAATTCGGATCAAGTTTGAGATCGACACCAACCCTCCGGCCGCCAGCGGTGTGGCGCTGGCGTATCTGGACTTTCCGTTCCTCTCCGCCGTCTCCATTCAGGACATGCCGACCCTCTTCGCAGGCAAGCTGCACGCGCTGCTGTGCAGGGAATATATCAAAGGGCGCGACTGGTTCGACTTCCTCTGGTATACAGGCCGCGGAACTCGGGTCAATTACCCGTTCCTCTCCGCTGCACTCGAACAGGTAGGCCCATGGAAGTCCAAAGGGGAAACGGTCGACATCGATTGGCTCGGGAAGGAACTCAGCGAGGCCATCGCGCGGCTCGACTGCGAAAAGGCAGCAAGAGACGTTGAACGCTTTCTGCCCGCCAGCGAACTGCCCTCACTCGACCTGTGGAGCAAGGACCTGTTCACCCACCAACTGGAAAAATGGCTCGCCGCCCAACACCGAAGCGGGTGAGGGGCGGAGCGTCCGCCCGAACGGGAGCGGCCCGTGTAGAATCAGTAACCACCGGTAGAACCGGTGGTATGAGGAAGGCCCCTGACAGGGGCCGAAAACTTTCATGTGAAATGACGCCATTGATTTTAGCTCCGCA
>JBHEKR010000394.1:0-24414 GCA_041859365.1 Candidatus Hydrogenedentales bacterium | reverse complement strand
CTCCTTCTCCCTCACCCTCACCCTCACCTTCACCTTCGCCGCCGCCATCGCCTGGTACCAGCACGCCAAATTCGGAAGTATTGCCAATTAAATCGGTCACAGTCGCCGTAATGGCGGCGTGCGGATAGATGCTGAAATCAGCGTCGGATGAAAATACCCCATTCGAGTCCGCCACGACCGACGCGACGAATATCGCCCCCTCATCCTCCAGATCGGCAAAGAGGTCGACGGCTCCATTGGGCACCGTGACGCCTTGCGCCAATTCCGAACTGGAAGACACGGGGGGATCGATACCGCTGTTCGCCCCCGAGGTCAACGCGATTCCCTTCAGACCGTTGTCCTGAATCCGGTTTCCTCGGACGCTGTTTCTTCCCGACCCCGAGCCGGACATCAGGATACCGTGACCGATATTGTTGGCTATCGCGTTGCCCCAGCCGGATTGAGCCGCGCCTATCTTGCTCTGGTAGGAGCTGAGCATCAGGGTTATGCCGTTGCCCCCATTGCCCAGCGGCTCTCCAAGGATGTTTACCCCGATTTGGTTATTGTATACCCGCGCATAGCCACTATTATATTCAAGACGCACCCCATCCAGAGCGTTGCCCGCGATAATATTGCCGCCCTCGGGCGCATCGCTACCGATGCTCGTGTATTCCGACGCGACGGAATGGATGCCATGGAGCCCGTTGGGCACGGACGCGGTTCCGTCGGCGCTGGTCCCGATCCGGTTGCCCAGGATCCGATTGTAACGCGACGAGGTATTCACCAGCCGGATTCCCGATCCGCCATTGCCCGACAGAGTGTTCGCAAAAGCAGCAAGTTCGCCGCCGACCAGGTTGTAGGAGGCGGTCGTATCGATCTGGATGCCGTTCAAACCGTTTCCCGCGTCCGTTTCCACCGCGGCGCCCAGGACGCAGGCCTGGATCTGATTGTTGATGGCGGAGCGGGTTGTAATCTGGATACCGTTGCCCGGAAAACCCCTTACCGTCAACCCTCGAACGGTGTTCGCCGCGGAAGTAATCGTGAGGCCATTCTCAGCGGCAACCAGTGCGCCGCCATCCAGCACGATCACCCCTTCGCCATCAATATGGGTGCCGCCCGTGGGATCGGCCAGATTGGGAAAGGCGCCCGCAGGCATGATCGTCCCATCGATGTCGAAGAGAATCGTATTCGCGCAGATGGTGTTGTTCGAGGCCTCGATGGCTTCCCGGAGGGAAATGCCCGTGGTCCCAGGGAATGCGAGTAGCGCCGTCACAGAGCTGGTGTCGCCGCCATCATCCACGTCCTCTGCGGTAGTCACCGACAGAGTGGGATTGGGCGGAACGGGAACGGTATCCGCGGCATGCTGCACGGTCAGCGAAAGCACCGCGTCCCAGTTGGCCGGCGGCGTCCCGAACCAGTCATAGCCTATATAGACAATCCGCCCGGCGCCGTAGTTCAGGACCGCCACAGTCGTATTGCGTCCGTTGTCGTAGATACTGACCGCCGTGGCGGGAAGGCGTGCGCGGACGAGCCCCTGGGTCAGGGAAGGGTCCGGCAGGGTCTCCGGCGCACCGGCGAAAATCACGGGGAGAGCGGGTTCGTCACGTAGATAGGTGATGGTCGGCAATTCCACACCACCCAGGGAATAGCCGAAGCTCCGGTCCAGAAACTCCGTCGTAAACTGGCTCCCCATGATCAACAGGCTGCCGCCCTGGCACACGTAGGCCGTGATGGCCGAGAGCGTTCCGCCGTCGAGGGCGGTATATAGGCTCACATCCTGTTCCGGAATGGCGAGCAGATCGCTGCCCGCCAGGGCCGCTTCGAAATCCTCCGGGGTCACGCCGCTGAAAGGGACAACCGTGTGGCCGTAGCCCTCCAGGGAGTTGCGAAGGTTCAACGCTTCGCCCGCCCCGCCATGGATATTGGGCTCGGTGGACGTGTCGACGAAGGCGGGGTCGTAGAACAGGGCGATGGACAGAGCACTGCCCTGGGCGCCGACGAAGGACGACGACGCCCCAAGCAGGAACATCAGCCAACTCAATCTCCATAAACAGGACACTACAGGTCCCCCTTTCGGAGATTATGGTACCTGATTTCGCTCGACCTGTACACCGCCGTTGTCAAGGCGCGGAAAGCAGCCCCCGGACGTGCAACCAGTCGATGAGGTGACCGGGCCACGTCGCAAAAGCCGCGTCGCCCCCACCCAGCCCGAGGCCATGGACACCCTTCTCGTAGATGTGCATCTCCACCGGCACCCCCGCCTTGTGCAGCGCGAGGTAAAGTTGCACCGCGTTTTCCACGGGCACGACCTGATCGTCCGTGGTGTGGACCAGAAAGGTTGGGGGCGTCTGGGCGTTGACCTGGCGCTCCAGAGAGTAGCGTTCCACCAGCGCCGGATCGGGGCTTTCCCCCAGCAGATTCTTCCGAGAACCTTTGTGGGTATAGTCGTCCTGCATCGTGATCACCGGATAAATCGGCACCATGAAATCGGGCCGCGCCGAGACCTGATCGGTGGGATCCTGCGCATTCGGATCCCCGCCTTCATTGAGCACGCCCGTGCTCGCCGTCAGGTGGCCACCCGCCGAGAAGCCGAGAATGCCGATGCGGTCCGGCTTCACGCCCCACGATGCGGCGCCCGCCCGCACCGTACGCACCGCCCGCTGGGCATCCATCAGCGGATAGGGGTGTCCGTAAAGGGGCGCGTGGCGATACTGAACCACAAAAGCCGCGATGCCCTCCTTAATCAGCCACTGGCCGATTTGCTCGCCTTCATGGTCGATGGCCAGCCCACCATAACCGCCGCCGGGACACACCACAATGGCCGTGCCCGTGGCTTTGGCAGCCTCGGGCAGATAGATGGTGATGGAGGGCTCGTGCCCCTGGCCAGTGCCCGTAGCGCCCGGCGCGCCATCGGGCCAGAGGAGCTGCTTCGTGCCGGTCAACTGAAAATCCGCCGGTACGGCGACAGCCGAAAGGGCAAGCGCACAAAACGCAAGGGCGGAGAGGGCGGTGTGAAAGATCTGGCGCATTGTAGGCTCCGTGTTCGTTGACAGTTGTTGGTGGGGTTGGTGTTGATTCGTCATCGGACCGATAGGTCGGATCAGACTGATCGGTTCGATCAGCCTGACGGCACAGCCTGCAGCCTGCTCTCGCTACCGCAGTCCCAATACATCCTGCATGTCGTAAAACCCCGGCTTCGCCTTCAGGGCGAAGCGCGCGGCGGTCAAGGCGCCATTGGCATAATGATCGCGGGTGGAGGACTTGTGGGACAGCTCGATCCGCTCCCCCTGGCCGAAGAAGAACACGGTGTGATCGCCGATGACGTCGCCCCCGCGCAGGGCGTGCATGCCGATCTCGTTCCGGGGCCGTTCGCCAATAAGCCCTTCGCGACCGTGGGCCGTATCCGTTGCGTAATCCAGGCCCAGGGCCGCCGCCGCGTTCTCCGCCAAGCGCACCGCCGTGCCGCTGGGGCTGTCCTTCTTCAGGTTATGGTGGATCTCCATCACCTCGCAGTTGTAATCCAGGCCCAGCTTCTCCGCCGCCACAGTGGTGAGATAAAAAAGGAGGTTGACACCCCGGCTCATGTTGGGCGCATAGACGATGGGAAGCTTCGTCGCGATTTCACGCAGCTCATTCATTTGAGCTTCATTGAGACCCGTGGTGCCGATGACCGACGGAATCCCCGCCGCCGCCGCCGCGCGCACGTTGTCCAGGCATACCCCCGCATAGGTGAAGTCGATCATCACATCGGCCTGGGCCACGGCTTCGGCCGCGCTGCCGAGCACGATCACTGGATGGGGCGCGCCGGATTCAGCGCCCACGGACAAAACGGTACCGGCATTGGCCGGGGCATCAAAGGCGCTGCCAATCTCCGCGTCGTCCGCCGCCACCGTCATCTCCAGGATACGCCGCCCCATGCGGCCCAAAGCGCCCGCCATGCAAATCTTCATTGAATTGTCTCTCCAAAAGTTAGGGGGACAGCGACCGATTGGCCTGTGTCGTCGGCAATGCTCAAGGACATCCAGCCAACTGGGGGCTGTACCCATAAGAAACGTCACGTGCGCCTTCAAGACATTGCCGTGACGCTTTTCATGGGTACAGTTTCCGATTGGGCTGGCGGCACGATACAAACGCCGCGTCACGGGCCAATCGGCCACTGTCCCCGAGATTCGAATTATACCCCTTGCCATGCGCACAGTAAAAGCGCGGCACGAATAGTTTCGCGGTTCACGGGGTATTTCCGTACAATAGGGCCAACGAGGAGAACCCCATGGACACACCGCCCCCTATGCCGCATGTGGAATACGAAGGACCCATCTTCGACGTGTTCGGCAATATCCTGAAGATGATCCGCGTCTTTGCCATCCTTTGTGCCATCGTCTTTACCGGTGCGGGCGGCATGCTCGCCTGGGAGTTCTTCTTCTTTGTGAAGGACATCGTTCAGGCGCCGGGGCCGATTGTCGAACAATGGCAAACGGCCATGGCCCCCGAACAGGAACTCTTTGGCGCGGCGGCTTCTCCGTTTTCACCGCCAGCACCGACCGCAGCGCCTGTGCCGGCTGCAACGCCGACCCCGGAAGCCGCAACGCCAGACGCCCCGACACCGGCCCCTGCCGCACCGGAGGTCCCGGTTCCGCTCAATGTGCCTGAGGCGACACCCGCCCCCGCGCCGGTTGACGAAGTTCCCACCCAGTTTCACCCGGACCATAACGACGACGCGGAACTTTTTCTGAACTTCGCCAGCTCCGTGCTGGATCGATTCGAGGCGGGCCACTACAGTTGGCTGGTGGGCATGTGCTTCCTGGCCGTCTTCTGCTGGATACTCGGGAAGGTGCCGGGCGTGATGATCTCCGTCGGGGCGAAAGTGCTCGTGGAGTTGCTCAACGCCGACAAGCCCAAGCCCCGAGGGCTCTCGGGGCTGTGAAATCGAATGAACTTAAAACTGCCTCTGGCTACCATCAAGTAATTTAACCACGGAGACGCGGAGCCACGGAGAAGAAAAAGAGTATAAGAGGCACCGATATCCTGGCGCGGTATGTTGACGTTCAATAAGTCCTCGTTTTTCTCTCCCTCTTATCTTCTCTCCGTGTCTCTGTGTCTCCGTGGTCGATCAGAACTTCACGGTCCCCCGGCGCCTCAGTCCGCCTTCAACAACCCCGCGCGGCGTTTACGCATGTTGTCATAATAGACCAGCGCGATAATGAGCACGCCGACGAGCACCTGCTGCCAGTAGGGGTCCAGGTTTTCCAGGTTACAGAAATTCCGCAACACGAACATGATCAGGGCCCCCGCGATGGACGCGATTGCCCCGCCCTCGCCGCCCATCAGGCTGGCCCCTCCGATGACGCAGGCCGCGATAGTGTCGAGTTCGTACATCTCCGCCGCCGTGGGCGAGCCGATACTGGTTTTGGCGGCGAGCATCATGCCGCCAAAGCCCGCCAGCAAACCACAGAGCGTGTAGGCGAGAATCAGAACACGATCCACGGGAACGCCAGACAAACGGGCAGCCTGTTTATTGCCGCCGATGGCGTAGAGCGAACGGCCGAAGCGGGTGTACATCAACATGATCGTGCACAGCAGACAAAGTACGACGGCAATGACGACGGGTATGCGCCAGTCTTTCGTCTCCGAGAGCCAGGAGAGGCTTGCAGGCAAGCCGAATATGGGCTTGCCGCCCGAGATCAGCAGCGCCAACCCCCGAGCAATCATCATCATGCCGAGGGTCACGATGAAGGGCGGTATCTTGCCCTTGGCCACGAGCGTTCCGTTGATGGAACCGCAAAACATGCCCACGGCGCATCCCGCCAGCACGCCGAGCGGCATGGGAACGCCTGACTTCATGGCGAGGCACCCGACTACGCCGGAGAGGGCCGCAACGCTTCCCACAGACAGGTCAATACCGGCGGTCAGAATCACCAGCAACTGTCCGATGGCAATGACGCCTATGGTTGCGGCGCGCCCGGCAACCGTCTTCAGATTGCCCGGCTGGCGAAAGTCTTCGGAGTACACCGCAAGCACGATGCAGAGCGCGGCGAGGATGAAAAGGGGCGAGTGTTTTGCGATAAATCGCTTCATGGATCCCTCAATATTTTTTACCACGGATGGCACGGATAACACGGATAAAGAAATACGAAGTGGTGTTGGAAAACGTGGTCGAAAGACGCTGTGCCAAGCCACGAAATTCGAAGTCGCCCGTTAGCGCTGTGCTTCTCAGGTGCTCGTCTAAAGAAATGCCGACCACGGAGACCACGAAGGCACGGAGATGATAATTAGAGAGGGAAATTGAGAGTCCTTTTCGAGCGTAAGCGTACCGTGACTCGGCACAGATAGTTCTTTTCCCTCTTATTCTCCGCGCCTCCGTGTCTCCGTGGTCCAATCATTTTGATTTCGGCCAACGGCTGCTCTATGCCATCCGTGGTGAGAATTTATTACAGCGGCAGTTTCACTGGGCGCCCTTCGAGGCCCGAGATGTCCGCCGCATAGCAGATCTCGTGGGACTTGAAAGCGTCGGCAATGCTGGTGTGGGACTCCACATTCTTCTCGATGCAATCGATCAGGTGGGAGGCCTCGCCGGTGAAGGGGTGGTGGGACACGTCGCCGCTGTCGGGCAGGATCGTGGGCACCGTCACCCAGGTGGTCTGGCCGGGGAACTGGGTCTTGGACCAGATCTGGTTGTTCTTGATCGTGCCGTGGGTACCCACGAGATTGATATTGAAAACATAGGGCTGCACGCACTCGATGCAGGAGGTCACCTTGCCGATGCGGCCATCGGTAAACTTGAGGATGGTGCAGGTCGTGGGGGCGTATTCGTATTCGGTGAAGCTGGGACCGCCGCCCGCGGTGGCGTACTGCATCACTTCCTCCACCTCGCCGCACATGCACCAGCGCAGGGCATCCAGGGCATGGCAACCGGCGGACAGGAGGGAACTGGCGCCGACTTCTTTCTTGATGTTCCACTCGTACTGCTTGTACCAGGGGCCGATACCGTGGAAGTAGTCCACTTCGCCCATGAACACACGTCCGATGGCGTTCTCGGAAAGCTGCTTCTTGATGATGTCGAAGAGCGGATTCCACCGGAGCACGAAGCTGACCACGGACTTCACGCCCGCCTTGTCCACCGCATCGCGAATGGCCCGGGCATCCTCCACGGTCACGGCCATGGCCTTTTCAAGCACAATATGCTTGCCGGCGCTGGCCGCCGCCACCGCCTGATCCCGGTGAACATTCGGGGGTGTGCAGATGGCCACGATGTCAATTCCATCCTGCTTCAGCAGGGCGTCCACGTCGGTATGAACCGGGCAGGTGAGGCCCAGCCCTTCCGCAAAGGCCTTGGAGCGCGCCGCATCGCGGCCGCATACCGCCCGGACTTCCGCCCGGGGATCGTGTTGAAACGCCTTGACGTGTTCGCCCGCCACCCAGCCCGTACCGATGATGCCAACCCCGTATTTCTGCATGTCTATATCTCCATCCGTTGTCGCGCCCTTGAACGCATGTGTTAGCGGAAAATTTTCGATCAGTGTAGCATCGCGAGCCGCCGGATAGCACCTCGCCCGGGGCAGACGCTCTTCGGGCTGGTGGGCCCCGCCCCACCCCGATCGCCCTTCCCCTGCTCCTGCGCCTGGGGGCCCATGTAAGTGAAGTGCGTCCCCCCGCGTCTAACGGTTTGTCGCGGCACTGAACACGCGTGCGGACCTGCCCCAGGCCGTTTGCGCGGGCGCAGTCGCCCAACACACGGACAGGGTGTGGCCGTGTAACCCAACAATTTAAATGGAGACGCAAGTCATTTCGGGACAATCCATTAACGGGAACGGCCCGGAACGGCCCACGTCGCGAGTAACCGATGCGAGTCCGGCAGCGATTTGCAGCGGGAGGAGAACAAACCGGGGGATCAGCACGTTGCGGCTGATCCGGGGGAAAGGACGGGTTAATACCGGTCCGGATTGACGCGCCCGAAAGGGCTCGCGGCGATCCATGAGTGGGAACTGTAGCGGGCATGGGTCCGCGATGGTGTCCAGGCGCATTTTTTCCAAGCTTCGTGACTTGGAAAACCAACAATTCAGGAGATTTGTATACCATGAGAACACTTGAATGGGCGAGCCCGCTGGCGGGCATTTCCACAAGGCGTTGGGCCCTCGGGCTTGCGGTGGCCTGCCTTTCGGCACTCCCCACCTCCGCCTCCGTGGTCAACGGGGACTTCAGCAGCGGCCTCGGTAGCTGGAGCTCTTCCGGCGATGTAACGGCCGCAAACGAAGCGACACTGGGCGATAACGGCGAAATCTACAGCTATCTGTACCAGGCCGTGGCCCTGGCGCCTGGGCAGTACACCATCGAGTTCGACTTCTTGAACTTACTTTCGTCCGACCTTACGACCGACCCGAATGCCTTCCCCGATGCCTTTTTTGCATCGCTTTATTTCACGAATGACCTCTCCTCCTTCGACCTGGTCGGCGCCGTGTTTGACGGGGTCACTCCGCTGGTGGACCTGGAAGCCTCCGGTGCCGTAAACGTTGCTGGCGTGCTGAGCCCCAGCGCGGTCGGCCCCGACTGGACCCACTTCTCCTTTGATTTCACGAACAACTTCAGTTACGTGATTCCGACCTTTGAACTACTGGACTTCAATTTTGCGTCGGGTGACAGCACGGTCGGCCTGGACAATGTCTCCATCACCCTGGACCCGGCAGTGGTTCCGATTCCCGAACCCGCGACCCTGACCCTCCTCGGCATGGGACTGGCCGGCTGCTTCCTCAATCGCAAGCGCAATGCCAAGTCCCTCTAATCTTCCCCCCTTTCACTGACAACGACTCTAAGGAACAATCAATATGAAACGTCTTCTGATGGCCCTGGCGCTCTCCGCGCTCAGCCTTTCCGCCGGCGCGCAAACAGGAACACTGTATGGCAGCCTGAACAACTTCGATGCCGTGAATGACACCGGCGTGGAGTGCCACGGCTTCGAAATCGAAGTCCATGGCTGCCACAGCCGCGAGATCACCTATACCTACGACTGGAATCACTACGGCGTGCCCCGGATCTACGAGGACAGCTCCGATCCCGCGAATCCCATCTGCTATGTGCGTTATGAGAGCAAGAAGAACCCCGATGGAAGCTGGGCGTCCTACACGGCGATTCCCGCCGGCCCCATCTCGGCCACCGACGGCCACCAGTTCACCAACCCCTTCATCAATTTCGGCGGCGAGCACTTCGGCGTGGGCTTCTGGGGTGCGCCGCGCACCGTGAAGTACGCCTGGCTCATCGATGATGGCGTCGGCAGTCTGATGAAGGCCGGACAGGTCAATATCGGCACCCCCCAGTTTAACTTCGCCCCGCCCGTGGTGGTCGGCCAGCAGGTCATCGCCCCCGCGCAGGTGGTGGCGGTTATCGCGGTTCCCGAACCCATCGAGCCCCCCGAAATGGAGTACGGTGAAGCCACGTGGCTGAAGTCCATCACCACCAAGACCCGGAACAATCGCAAGATCGAACTCCGTGAACTCGTTTCCGACGATCCAGACGATGACGGAGACCGGAACTGGCGCAATGAGGAAGAAGAGGAAATTGAAATCGAGTGGAGAGTGATGCAGGCCCGCTTCAGCGATCCGGAAGGCGGGGAAAATGACGAACTCGAAAGCGAAGTGGAAGAGCTGCCCGAAGGCGACGAAGTCATCACCCGCCGCTACGAATTCTACAAGTATGTCGGGCCCCTGGACGACGAAACGGGCGAAGCTCGGGCCAGCGACGTCGGCCCCGACGGCATCCACGGCGAAGGTATCAAGAAGATCAACCGGGTCGACGTGGACCTGTCTGAAGTTGTCGTAGTCGGTGACTATATCGGCGCGCAGATGGCGGCCTTTGACCCGGCTGCGGCGGTTGGCCTCATCGACCATCTTCAGGATGGTGTCGTGAACGAACCCTATGTCGAGCGCTCCATGGTTATCGGCGGCGCCGCTCCGGTCCTGACCACCATCGAAGGCCTGCTTCCAGAGGGTATGGTGTTTGACATCCTGACGGGCATCCTGGCGGGCACACCGACCCAGTCAGGTCTGTTCAATTTCACCCTCCATTCCATCGACGGCACCGGTGCCGAGGTCACGATGGACTACAGCCTGAATATTCTTGAATCGCTGCTGGCCCAGTACACCGTCACCGCCTCCGCCTCCCCGGTTGAAGGCGGCACCATCACCGGTGCGGGCACCTTCGACGAGGGAACCAATATCAGCCTCGAAGCCACCCCTGAAGCGGGCTTTCGGTTCCTGAGCTGGACCGAAGAGGGCGTCGAAGTTTCCACGAGTCTGGTTTATGAGTTCGTCGTGATCGGCGACCGCAACCTGGTGGCGAACTTCGAGCTGATTCCCGTTAAGGTGTATCAGTCAGTTGACCACCTCGTCTCCATCGTGGAGTCCGGCAAGACCTCCACGCTCAACCGGGTCACCCGGAAAATCACGAGCGTCTCGACGGTCACCATCACCAACAACTCCGGTGATTCCATCGACGCGCCCCTCAACCTCATCGTGAACGGCGTCGGAGCGGGTATCGCAATGCCCGAAGCCAGCGGCTCCATCTCGGCCGGCAGCTTCTACTATGACCTCGAAGCCAGGAAGGGCCTCACGACCCTTCTGCCCGGCGCGTCCACCTCGGTCACGATTAAGTTCGTCTACCCCATGACCTCGCGCCTGGCCTACAGCCTCGCGTTCTGGGGTACCGCTTTCTAATCCTGCCCCAACCCCTCACAGGCCCCGCAGATGATGCCAGCCCACGGAAGCCCGTGATACGGCCCGCCTGCGGGGTCGTTCAACTTCCAGGGGCCCCATGAAGAAAAAACTAAATGCAGCAGGGTCCGGTGCGATGGACCCTGCTGCATTTATTCCATCATGCCAGGGGAACAGGGAAGGATGGCACGACAAACCTTTGGGTTACCCACAGTCTCGCCGGGCCCCCGAAAGGACCGTGAGATACCGGGACTCGCCGTCAGACGAGGTTATAGGTGTCGAGCAGCACATAGGCCACGTACAGCCCGCTGAGAAAGGTAAACCAGAACACGGGCAGAGGCCGGGAGTGCGCACCGCAGCGGAAGCAGAATTTCGCGCTGGTGCGGACCGACTCACCACAGGAACGGCATTTGGTATAGCTGACTTGCATGACGTAATCCTCCAAGTGTCGGTGGCGCTACTAAATCACCGCCCAGATAAAGGCAAGAGTCATACCAACAGCAAAAACCAACAACAACCGTCATCCGCCAACGATAAAATCGACGCGCAGCCGCATTCAGACATGAAGAATGTTCTCGCCACGACAATAAACTGTCACTTTGACGGTCTTATCGCGAGAGTTTTTGTCATTCCAGTGGGAATGGGCGACACACGGTTCCGCAGCATCCAATTGAGGTATTTGTTGGTAATCGACTGTATGTGGTTGGAAAATGCGCCCTCGAACATCCCCCATCGTGCAAGACCGATTAATTGACTCAATTCCCCTGAAATGCTACCCTAACCTGCACGCTCAAAACGCGTTAAACCATTCAATCCCCTCCTGAGGACGATATGTACAAAGCTTTCTATGGCTTGCGGGAAAAACCCTTTAACCTCACCCCGGATCCCCGGTTTCTCTATCTGAGCGAGAAGCACAAGGAAGCCTTCGCCCACCTGCTCTACGGCATCCGGAATCGGGCGGGCTTTGTCATGGTCACCGGGGAAATCGGTACCGGTAAGACGACAATATGTCGTAATCTTCTCAACCAACTGGACGAAGACACCGAACTCGCCTTCATCTTCAATCCCATGCTGAGCCCGCTGGAATTGCTGAAAAAGATCGTTTCAGAATTCGGTATCGAAGCCCAGGGCACGAACGCCCTCGAACTCACCGAAGAGCTCAACGAGTATCTACTCGAAGCCGCGGCCAAGGGCAAAAACTGCGTCCTCCTCATCGACGAGGCCCAGAATCTTGACCCCCAGGTGCTGGAGCAGATTCGCCTCCTCTCCAATCTCGAAACCGAGACCGAGAAGCTTCTCCAGATCGTACTCATTGGCCAGCCGGAGCTTGGCGAGAAACTCGCCCTTCATGAACTGCGTCAGTTGAACCAGCGCATCACCGCGCGCTACCACCTGAAACCACTCAGCGACAAGGAAGTGCTCCACTACGTGGCCTACCGACTCCATGTTGCGGGTGGTCGACGCCAGGTGAAGTTTGCGCGCCGGGCCATAAAAGCCGTATATCGAATCTCCAAGGGTACTCCCAGGGTGATTAACGCCCTGTGTGATCGCGCCCTGCTCATCGGCTTCACACGGGAAGTGCGGGTGATCACGCCCGGCATCGTCCACCGCGCCCACCGCGAAATCCGGGGCGATGCCATTTTCGGAAAGAAGAAACCTCGCTGGACCCTGCGCCAGTTACTGTTGAATCCCGTGGCGGCCATCGCGCTCTTGTGCGTCGGCGCCGCGATCTACCTTAACTCACCTGGCTTGCAGGCCCAGGGCAATGCGCTGGCGACGCGTATTGTCGCCGCCCTGCCCAAGGCCGCCGAAGCGCCCCCCGAGGTTAAGCCGGAGAATCCTCTAGCCGATCCGGGTGCTGCTCCTGCCACAACGGCAGGTACGCCGACCACGGTGCCAACTGGTGCGCCCGCACCTCAGACGACTGCCGCCGCACCTCCAGTCCCGCCCGCGACGCCGCTGACACAGACCTTCGAAACAACCTTGGCCGCCGTGTCTAAATCCGAGTCCGATGCCGCCGCCCTTACACTCATGTGCCAGGCTTGGGGCAAGGCCGTACCCGCGAAGTTCCCTGAACTGTCGAGCGACGGGGATCTTGAATCGTTCATTCAATCCCAGTCCTGGTCCCACGACCGACTGAATCCCGCGCTGGATCAGCTCCTCGCCCTTGACCTGCCGGCCTTTGTAAAGGTCATCGCAGGGGGGAACTCCCGATGGGTGACGCTGAGCAAGGCCGAAGGTGACAATCTGACCGTTTCGCTCAATGCCACGGCACCGGCCACAGTGAATCGTTCCGAGTTCCAGCGGGTCTACGCCGCAGAGGCCGTGGTGCCCTGGCAGGACAGCCTTCCCGGCGCCGCCGTACTTCGGCAGGGCCAGCAGGCCCCCGCCGTCGCCCTGTTGAAAGAAAAGCTCCAGCGCCTGAACCGCCTGCGTCCCGAAAATACGACCGACACCTTTGACGTGGAAACGGCCTCCGCCGTGGCCCGGATCCAGGCCGAGACCAGCCTCGATGTGGACGGTATCGCCGGCAAGCAGTTCCGCATGGTGCTGAGCAGTTGGCTGAAAGAAGATGGCGCGCCGAGCCTCACCGGAAAAGTTGCACCGGCCCCCGCCCCGCCCCGCGAGGCCCTGGCCTCAACCGAAGCACCCCCAGCAACGGAAACCAAACCCGAGTCCAAACCCGAGCCCAAACCTGAGCCCAAAAGGGAACCCAAGGCGGAGCCAAAGCCGGAACTAAAGTCCGAACCGGTCGTTGAACCCGTGCCTGAACCCGCGCCAGCGACGGTGGTTGCTGAGACGCCGACGCCCGCTGCAGAGCCAACCGCGGCCCCAATGGAGACGGCTGAAGCTGCGCCGGTGGAGGTCGCCGCGCCCACGCCGGAAGTGGCGCCGGAAACACCGGCCGCAGCCCCGATTACCCTCACGAACATCGGAGAAGACGGACCAAAGCCGCCAGCGGAATCGACCGTTCCCCTGCCCGAAGTCACAGAACCCGCACCGGCGCCCGGCCCCCAACCCACGAACCCGCTCGATCCGAATTCGCCACCGCCCGCCATCGAAGTACCCGCCCCCGTCCCCCCGGGCGGCGGATTGTTGGCGGTGGAGGAGTTGTCGGACCCAGGACAACTCTTCATGCCCGATCCCCCCGCGACTCCCACGCCCGTTGTCGACGCGAGCACCGCAGCGGCTCCGCCTGAAGAAAATGCCCCTGGCGAGAGCGAGCTACCGCCGGTGGATGGCGAAGAAAACAAGGGCTGAGCATGGGTTCCGACGGACAGCGTGTGAACAGGCTCCTGGCTGGGTTTCGGCTTGCCGAAAGTGGCAGAATTCGTTCCGAACCCGTACAATAGCCCCAGCCGGACCGGCATCGGTCGCGAGGTTTACGTTCCACTACACGAGGTCTTGTGAATGAGCTCCATCCTGGAAGCACTGAAAAAACTGGAAGCGGATAAAAACGCCCAGCAGGTTGCCATCCAGGAACCCGAGCCGGTCTATACGTCCGACCAGATGGCCCAGTCGCTCCTGGGCAACTATGCCGACGCCACACCGGGCGCTCGCCGCCAATCGCCCGTGCTCCTCGTCCTCGGTGGCGCACTTTTTACCGTGCTGCTGATCGGCGTATCCGTCGCGCTCGCGGTATTTGTTCTCCGCCAGGTACAGACGCCCCAGCAGAACGCCGCAGCCCCCGCGCCCACCGCCCTTGCGGCGCTTACCCCTGGCCCGGCCCCCGCAGCTACTGCGGATGAGAAAGAGACGGAGGTCCCGTCGGAAGGGGAAGTCGCTCCCCCGAAAGTCGCGGCGGTCGCCGAAGCCCCCAAACCAAAGACCAGGCCAAAACCCGAGCCCCAGCCGGAGCCTGAAGAAGCCATGGTGGTCACGCCGGTTCCAGTCGTGAGCGAGGTTCGCTACGAGCCTTACATCCCCAAGCCTGCGGAGAGCGTCGCGAAAGAAAGCGCACCGGTGCCCGAAGACATTCGCACCCTGCCCATGCTGTCGCGGAGTGACCGCGCCCAGTATCGCCTCGAAGGCCTCACGATCAACATGCTCAATGAAGCCAGCCCCACGCGCCCGCTGGGCAATGCCTTGATCAATCTGGAGAAGATCTTCATCGGGGAGACCCTGCCGGGCAGCAACGCGACGCTGATCGACGTGAAAAGCCATGGCATCGCCATTGAAATCATGAGTACACGCCAGCGGTATTATCTGCCGCGTTAATACTTGGAGAGCAGGCGCGTTTCCGGGACCGAGAGAGCCCTTCCCCGCGCCGCAGCACGGAAGGAATCATGCCATGCGTTCGACTCATCGTCTTTGGAATTCCCCCAGTAACCTGCGCTTCGCCTGCGCCCTGCTGATAGCGCTGGCCCCCATCGCCCTGAGCGGTTGCGGCGGCGAGCCCACAAGCCCCCCCCAGGCAACGCCAGGCGAAGGCGCGGCGCCCTCGGAAACCAGCACGCCCGAAGCCGCGCCGACTGACCAGGCAAAGCTGCGTATCGCCGTGGTGCCCAAGGGACTGGCCCACCAGTTCTGGTTAACCATCAAAGCCGGTGCGGAAGCGGCCGCTGCGGAAGGCGGCGCGGAAATCATCTGGCAGGGCCCGGCGAAAGAGACCGAGGTCGAAAACCAGATCAATATCGTGCAGGACATGATTACGAGCAAGGTGGACGCCCTGGTGCTCGCCGCCTGTGATGAACAGGCCCTGATTCCCACTGTGCAGATGGCCGTGGACGCGGGTATCCCCGTGATCACCATCGACTCGGGCGTCGCCTCCGATCTTCCCGCCTCCTTCGTGGCGACGGATAATGTGGCGGGCGCGAAAATGGCTGCAGACACCCTGGCGGGCCTCATTGGCAACGCCGGTAGCGTGGGCCTGATCCCGTTCATCAAAGGCGCGGCCACGTCGAACATGCGCGAGGAAGGATTCCTCGAAGGCATCAAGGCCCACCCGGACATCACCGTATCGGCGACGCTCTATTGCCAGAGTGATGTGGAAGAAGCCATGGCCGTGACCCAGGACATGCTCACGCAGGATAGTGCCATGAAGGGCATCTTCGCCACCAACGAACCCGCCGCCATTGGCGCAGCCGCCGCCCTCAAGGCCGCAGGCCGCGCGGGCGAGGTCAAGCTGGTCGCCTTCGACGGCGCGGAAGAAGAGATCAAGGGTCTGCAGGACGGCTCCATTCATGCCCTGATCGTGCAGAATCCCCACCGCATGGGCTACCTCGGCGTGAAAGCCGCGCTGGACGCCATCGCGGGCAAGCCAGTTGAAAAGCGGATCGACACGGGCGTCACGGTGGTGACCATGGAAAATTTCAACGACCCGGAGATCCAGGCGTTGCTGTACCCCATGGGCAAGTAAGACGATTCGAAAAACTGACGACATTGTGAGTCGTTGCAGGGACGGCAGGGACAACAGCGACAGCAGAATAGCGTTTCACCTGTTGTCGCTGAAGTCTCTGAAAATAAGTAACCACCGGTAGAACCGGTGGTGTGAGGAAGGTCCCCAAAAGGGGCCGAACACGCTGACACATGCAAAACGCTTTCCTGAGTTTTAGTCCCGAAGGGACGGCATATCGTAGCCCAGAGTGAAGCGAGGCACGAGCGAACCCTGGGATAGCTGCCCCATAAATTTTGAATCCCGAAGAGATCGCATAGGAAACCGTGGACGATCTCCCAGGTTCTCCTATGCCGCCCCGCTGGGGCTTTAAATCTATTGCGATTTCATACCCAGGGTTCCGCTCGTACCTCGCTTCACCCTGGGCTACGATATGCTGCTCCTATGGAGCTAATACAGTCATTTTCTGGCAAATGCTTGTAGCTACTCAGGCCCGAGTCGTTCGCTCGTCAATATTTAGAACGGCGGAACGGCAGAGGCTAATGAATTCTCAACGACAAAGCCCGTGGATTACTTGGATTTAGAAAGGCCACTCGATGACGAGTCCCATCGCCACGCTCCAGGAAAAATCCCTCACTCAGATCGCCGCTGACGAAAGCATTTATCAGGATCTCATATTTTTCCATGCGGCACAGCGGGCGCTGGAAAAAATCGAGGCGCTTTCTTCTGATCTCGATCCGGCCAATGAGACGGACCTGCTGCTCTTCGAGTTGTTTCAAGGTACCGATCCCCAGGCACTGCTGGCACTGGCCGACCCGGAAGATGCGCCCTGGATCCGCTACAGCCTGATGAAAGCCTTTCTCCACCGCGGCGAGACGGAAAAAGCTCTGGCCTTCTGGAAAAAGATACTCCAGTGGCAGGTGCCGGATACGCTCGTCGCCAATACACTGCTTCAATATATGCTCCGCGAGGGCCGCTTTGAGGAGGCGGGTAATATCGCCGCCGTCTCGTTGAAAGTCGCGGCGAAACAACGGGACGTGTTGTTCTGGAAGGCCATGGCCCAATCGAAGCGCGCGCTCGACAGCGAACTTTATCTCGATCCCCTGCCGAAGCAGTTCAATGTGACCTTGGCGCTCCCCTCCGGTCCCGAGTCCGACGTACTGACGACAGCGGAGGTCGTAATCGCGATCGCCCAACAGAACTTCCCCCTTGCCGAGGTGCTGGTCGTGACGGAACCCGACCCCAAGGCCTTGCCCGAAGACTTCGAGCTTCCGCACCGCGTGGTTACGCCGGAATCCGGGCAATACTGGATCAGCGCCGCGATAAGCGCCTGCACCACGCCCCTGCTGGTGACGGTGCCCCCGGGCCGCGTGCCCACCTTCGACTATGTCCAGCAGTTTGTCCTGGCCGCGGAAAACGCAGCACCGGGCTGGGCACTCGCCGCCGGACGGATCGAAGACATGAACCAGGACACGCCCGGCGACGCCTGGCGCGTGGCGCGGCTCAGCCCGACCTTCGCCATGGAGCGCACGACGGATTCCAGCGCTATCGACTCGGAGGCGCTTTGTGTCCATTGTGACCGCCTCCAAAGTGCGGTCGACAGCGGCTGCAATGACCTGAAGTCGATCGTCCGCGCTGTTGCGGCCCAGGACTTCACCTGTGCCTACCTGCCCGAGGCCGTGGTGCTGGATCTTCGGAGCGACGACCTCGAAAGTGCGTTGCGGCTCTGCTGGGAGCAGGAGCTGGCCATGCGGGAGGGCGCGGGGGACTTTGAATCGGCGGCGGCGCTGGTGGCGAGCTTCAGCCATCACCGTGAGAAGGCCACCATCTGGATGAACCGCGATCTGGCCGAAGGCAACTCCATACTGATCTTCCCGGATTTCCTGCTGTTCTTTGAATCGGCCGCCCTCGACCTCCACCGAGGCATGGCTCAGGGGCTCTTCGACGAGGCAACCGCTGGCTGCATCCTGCACCGTCTGATCGAAACCCTGGCGCCGCTCGATGAATCCTTCCAACGGCGCCTTCGCGGCAAGATACGGGAATGTCTTGGCGATCATATGATCCTGATCCCGGGGACTCCCGATGGCCCACTGCCCACCGACGTAGGCCGCGCGCTGGACGGTGTCTGCGACGAATTGGCGACCCTGTTCCGCGGCTTTACCCAGGACCTCTACCTCGCCCTCATCGGCTGATTCCGGATTACCTATGGAACCCACAGTTCACAAGTCCGAAAGTACGCGCCCCGCCTGGAAGCTCCTCGTCGCGGGCGGTTGCCTCGGCGCCTTCTTCGGCGCCGTGGCCCTGCTCACTTCGTTGCTCGTCGCCTACAACTTCTATCAGCAGAAGGCGGTGCAGAAGATGGCCGAAACCAGGGAGCTGAAGCCCGTTCAGCTTCGCGCGGATTACGCCTGGGACGTCAAGGGCGTGGATGGCGCGGCCCTGTCGCTGGAGTCCCTGAAGGGCAAGCCCCTCTTCCTCCACCTGTGGCGTCCGGGTTGTGTTTCGTGTGTGGCCGAGATCCCCGGCATCAACGCACTCTACGAGGCCTACGCGGCGAGGGGCATGCAATTCGTGGCCATTGCCCTCGGGAAGGTGGACGATCTCGATGGCGAACTCCAGATGCACGGGGTGCAGTTTCCGGTATATACCGTCGAAGGGGACAAGCTCCCGCCGATTTTCAGCACCACCAGCACACCCACGACCTTCATCATCGACAAGGCGGGCTTCATCGTCTATTCCCACACGGGGGGTGTCGATTGGAACAGCGACGACGGCAAGGCGTTTGTGGAGTCGCTCTGCGGGGAGTGATGGGGACCGCTTTTGTCGGGACGGACCCGCGCGAGATGATGCAATCCGCGTGGAGGCCCTACTGACTTTAGTCGATTGCATACGAGGGTATGTCACGCCGGTGCGCGGGCCTGTCCCAGGGGGATAGCGAGGGAGACGTGAGCAATGAAATCAACCCCTTCGGAGGTCGTGTGCAGGCCCAGGTCATGCCGCAAATTCCACGGGGACATGCCGCCGCTTTGGCGTCGCTATCCGTTCTTGAGGTATACCTGATGTGTCAGGCTTGTGCACGACGCACCAGGTACACTTGCGGCGGTACGTCCCGACGGTCCCCGTGAAGTCTAAGGCGGATGCAGTCCCCGCAGTCCCCTCAGACGCCTTGAAAGGGCTGGCCCACTTCGGCTTTCAGAAACACATCGACCAGTTCGGGGTCGAAACGCTCGCCACGCTCGGTCTTGAGGTGGTCCACGGCGGACTCGTGGCTGGCGTGGGTACTGCGGTAGTGGCGCGGGCTGGTCATGGAGCAATAGACGTCGAGGATTTTCATGATCCGGGCGAGGAGGGGGATGTCCTTTTTCTCCAGACGCTCGGGGTAGCCCTCGCCGTTCCAGCACTCGTGGTGGTAGCGGACGATATCGAGGATATCTTCGTGGATCTGGTGCTCCTTGAGGAGATCCGCGCCCATGGTAGTGTGGGCCTGGAGCAGGATCCAGTCATCGTAGCTCAGCACGGCCTTCTTCATCAGGACTTCGTTGGTAAGGAGGATCTTGCCGATATCGTGGAGGAGTGCGCCCCGCTCCAGGGCATACTGTTCATCTTCGCTCAGCTTCAACGCCTTGGCGAAGCGGGTGGCATGATCCCGAATGCGCTCGGAAGAACCCTTCACCAGCCCCTCACGGCTGTCCACGGCCTCCGCAAGCAGCACCATGAGCGCATCGTGGGCTGCCGCCTGGATACCTGCAGCCGAAACCGAAGGAAGGGAGAGGGGAGCCAGAAGCGCACCCGATCCGGGCGGAATAGGGGCATTAACCGTCATCGGTTTCATCTGGATTCCCGCTTTCGCGGCGGCCTTGGACAGTTTCGGATCGAGATCCCCGTCGGCGACGACGGCAATGCGCTTCAGCATCCCATTCTCCCTGTGCGTGTTGCATGGTCTGATTTCGCGCCATAGTACCAAGCCCGCAGACAAACAGCAACTTGAATTAAGCCCCATTCCCGCGTAGGATCAGGGCTACCCGAAGCCACAATCTTCCCCCCGCACCCAGGTAGTACCGCCCATGATCTCGCTGAACAAAGAACAGAAGACCGCCGTCACCGCGGCGGATGGCGCCACGCTGGTGCTGGCGGGCGCGGGAAGCGGAAAAACCCGGGTCATCATCGAGCGCATGGCCTGGCTCGTGGAGGAAAAGGGCATCGACCCGCGCTTCCTGCTGGCCCTGACCTTTACCAACAAGGCGGCAAAAGAAATGCAGGCCCGCTTTGCCCAGCGCCTGAACGCGGACCGCGTGGCCGCCTGGATGGGCACCTTCCACAGCTTTGCCCTCTATGTCCTGCGCCGCGAAATGCAGCACCTGGGCCGCAACAAGAATTTCACCGTTTTCGATTCCGCCGACCAGTTAAGCGTCATGAAGCGCATGGTCAATGACCTCCCCGACGCGCTGGCCAAGGTCTCCCCCCGAGACGCGCTCCAGTGGATCAGCAACCTCAAGCAGGAGGTGGAGTCCCCCGACACGACGACGGAGCCGAAAGATGCCACCGAGGCCGCTCTGCGCGTACTCTGGGTGCGTTATCACGATGCGCTGAAGGCGGCTTCCGCGGTGGATTTTGACGATCTGCTGGTGCTGTTGGTGGAGCTGTTGCGGGACCACGCCGAAGTGCGCGAACGCTACCAGCAGCGCTATCGCCATATTCTGGTGGACGAATACCAGGACACGAACCGGGCCCAGTACCTCATCGCGCGCAACCTCAGCGGAGGCCATGGCAATATTTTCGCCGTGGGCGACGAAGACCAGAGCATCTACTCCTGGCGCGGCGCGGACATAAACAACATCCTCGATTTCGCTCAAGACTTCCCCGATGCGTCGGTGGTCCGGCTGGAACAGAACTACCGCAGTACGCAGTCCATCCTCGATGTCGCCAACAATGTGGTAAAAAACAATATAAACCGCCTTGGCAAGACCCTCCGCACGGAAAACGGCAAGGGCGACCGTGTGGGCTTTTACCTGGCGGAATCAGGTGAAGAGGAGGCCCGCTTCGTGATGCGGGACATGCTCGAAAAGGGCCATGCCCCCGCCCAGGTGGCGGTGCTCTACCGAACCAACAACCAGGCGCGCCTGGTGGAAGAGGCCCTGCGCAACAAGGGCGTGAACTACACGGTCGTGGGCGGCATCAAGTTTTACAGCCGCCGCGAGATCAAGGATATTCTGGCTTACCTGCGCGTCCTGGCCAATCCGAATGATGACGAAGCCCTCCGCCGTATCATCAACGTACCGGCGCGCGGCATTGGCGCGACCACCCAGGAGCGCCTGGACGAATACGCCGCCCAGCGGAAGTGCCCCCTCCTTCAGGTGCTGAGGGAGATAGAGCTGGACGAGACCCTCCCAGGCCGCGCCCGTAAGTCGGCGGCGGATCTGGTGCAGTTGCTGGATGACCTCACCATCGACGCGAAGGAAATGGACCTCGCCGCGCTCGTTGAGAAGCTGTTGGAGGCCACGGGCTACCGCACGTTCATCCAGCAGAGTGACGAGAAGGACTTCCGCACCCGACTGGAATCGCTCGATGAGTTCATCGTCTCCTGCAAAGCCCGAGACAGCAAAGGTGAAAAGGGGCTACTTCCGTTCCTGCAGGATCTCTCGCTCCTGGCCGATGTGGACGGATGGGATGAAACGACCCCGGCGGTCACACTCATGTCCATCCACGCCTCGAAGGGGCTGGAGTTCGACTATATCTATCTGATTGGCCTGGAGGAGGGCCTCCTGCCCTTTGGGGTCGATTTTGACAGCGGCGCGGACCTCGAGGAGGAACGCCGCCTCTGCTACGTGGCCATGACCCGCGCGCGGAAGGGCCTCGTGCTGACCGCCGCCGCCTCGCGGATGCTCTATGGCCAGACCCACAATAACCGGCGCCTCTCCCGCTTTCTGGAGGAGGCCGGCTCCGACCGCCTGGAGCGACTGAATGATGACCTGCCCGCGCCCCGGCAACGCATGTCCTCTTTCACACCGCCGACAGCGCGGTCAAGTTCGCGGCCTGCGGCGGCCTCCGCCTCCACCACGGCTTCACCTTTCGCTCTGGAGCCCCCGCGCGGAAGTGCGGAGTCTGGCGGGATGCGCATCGGTACGCGGGTGCGCCACGCCAAGTTCGGACCGGGCATCGTCATGTTCACCTCGGGTGTGGGCGAAAAAATGAAAGTGCGAATTCGCTTTAACACGGGCCGTACCGCCATGCTGATGGTGAGCCAGGCCCCGCTGGAAATTCTGGAAGGAAAAGACCGCTGATGCTGGAAGAGTGCCGCAATGAGATCGACCGCCTCGATGGGGAAATCGTCCGTCTGTTGAATGAGCGGGCCGGCTACGCTCAGAAGATAGGCGAGATAAAGAAAGAGGCCAACGCGCCGATTTATGTGCCGGAGCGGGAGAAGGCGGTGCTGGAGAAGTTGGCCCGGCTCAATGACGGCCCCTTGCCCACCAGCGCGATGCTGGCGATTTACCGGGAAGTCATCAGCGCCATGATCGCCCTGGAGCGCCCCATCAGTGTGGCCTTCCTCGGCCCACGGGACACCTTCAGCCACATGGCCGCCATGCAGGTCTTCGGGGGATCGGCGGAGTATCATCCCCTGCCCTCCTTCACGGATATTTTCACGGAAGTGGAGCGCGGGCGGATTGACTATGGCATCGTGCCCGTGGAAAGCTCCATGGGCGGCTCGGTGAGCGATACCCAGGACCGTTTTATCTCCTCCGATCTAAAAATTATCAATGAGATGCTCCTTCACATCACCCAGAACCTGCTGGCGGCCTGCCCCCTGAATGAAATCAAGCGAGTTTGCTCGAAGGATAATGCCCTGCTCCAGTGCCGCAACTGGCTGCGGGCCAACCTGCCGGGTGTGGAGCTGATCGAGACTTCCAGCACGGCGGAAGCCGCACGACGGGCCTCCAAAGAAGAGGGAACGGCCGCCATAGCCAGCAAGATGGCCGCCTCGACCTACAACCTGAATCTGCTTGCGGAGCAAATTGAAGATGCGCCCCACAATTACACCCGCTTTCTGGTGCTGGGGCGTCAACTGGTGAAGCCCACGGGGGACGACAAGACCTCCCTGCTGGTTTCCATCAAGGACAAGCCGGGGGCGCTCTTCAACCTGCTGGTCCCCTTTTCCGAGGCCAATATCTCCCTCACCCGGATCGAATCGCGCCCGAGTCAGAAGAAGGCCTGGGAATACGTCTTCTTCATCGACCTGCTGGGCCATGTGGAAGACGACCCGGTGCGGCAGGTGCTGGCCCGTCTCGAAGATCAGGTCCACACCCTGAAGGTGCTGGGCTCCTTCCCCCGCGCCCCACAACCCCTCTAAGCCCCTCCTGAGACAGCAGTTAGCGCATAGTCTTCTATGCGCTGCTGTGTCGTGTCCGGACAAAAAAATTACCGCCTGCCCGCGTTCGTGCGGAGCAGGCGGCAAAACTCGGTGTGCGAATTAAAGCTCAACCGGGTCAAGGCCGATACCCACAAGGATGGGGTTCAGCAGGCCGAGGATGAGGTTGGTGATGAAGGAAGCAATGCTGTTGGTGATGCCTTCAGCGATACCATTGAAGATGTCTTCGAATAACATGACGCGTTTCTCCTTGAATTACACTTTAGTTTGTTTCTTACTTGGGTGTTCGCGCCTCCAGAGCGCGTTCACCTGACCTTACATGTGTGGTTGGAAAACGTTACACACAAATTTAAGATGACTTTATCGCCACTTTCAGACTCTTGAATTACGGCGTGTGCCCTGCCGAAAATCGCGTTGAATGAAATCGGAGCTTTGTCGTCTGTATATATAAAAATGCCGCTTGCCTCAAAAAGCTGAAGCAGGCGACATTAACCGTACCTAAATACAGTTCAACGACCTCGCGGTCCGAAATTATTCGGCGGGAGGAAGGATGGGGTCGATGATGCCGTAGATCAGACCGGAGATCAGGGCAGCAATGCGGTGGATGATCGTGAGGATCACTTCGTTGAACAGGATTTCAAAAAAGCCGTCGTTTCCGTGGGGATTTTCCATGACGCGTTTCTCCTTAACTGAATGCTTGTTGTTCCGTAGTCAATGGTGTCCGCGCCTCCAGAGCGCGACCACCTTACCGACCCACTGTGCAACCACTGCACGGGTTGGGTAGATACTAAAGCCTACACCACAGGTTAGGGTTTCTACCACAAGTAATGGCATAACACCACTAAACCTAGGGTGCAGCATACACGATCTGACGTTTAAATGTCAACCGTTTGGCAATTTTTACATTCAGACAGATTTCGAGAAGCGAAAATCGCCCTAAGTCATTATTTTTAAATCGCTTAGGCGACACTCCCAGCACCATGAGCCCATGGCAGCGTCGGGACCTCTCCGTCTTTTCTTAAGCAGATTGCGAA
>JBHEKR010000428.1:0-6202 GCA_041859365.1 Candidatus Hydrogenedentales bacterium | reverse complement strand
TTCCAGCATCGCGGGCGGATTCGCGGCGAGATCGCTCAGGGTGTGGAAGAGGTTGGCCGATTCCGCAAGGACGGGAATCACCACGGCCTGAGTAAGGCCCTCGGCGCGAAGATCGCCCTCGATCCACGGCCAGGAACGATGCATGGAGCGCTTCTGGAGATAGGCCAGAACGGAGTTTTTCATTGACCCGCGGCCTTGAGGCGTTGAAGCTTCCGCGAGCTTCCGTTGCAAAAAATAAAAAGAGGATCGACCACGGAAAGCACGGAAAAACACGGAAGGGGAAGAATAGGGAAACACTTCATATCACCAGCCTCCAGCAACGCAGGCGACTTCACCCCAAAAATTTCCGTGAAATTCCGTGCTTTCCGTGGTCAATATTTTTCCCTTCATTGGTGCGCGCGGATTACCGCCAGCGCCTGATCCAGGCGGCCTTCATCGACCCAGTGGATTTCGATGCCGTTGCGCTCCATCCTGCGAAACCAGGTGTCCTGCCGCTTGGCGAACTGGCTTATCTCGCCGCTCAGCTTCTGGTAGAGATCGTTGCGATTCTTAATCTTGCCCCGGAGGAACAAGGAAACATTGCGGTATTCCAGACCGAGCAACTCCAACCGTTCCCAGGAGACGCCACTGGCGATGAGATCCTCCACCTCCTCGATCAGGCCTTCCTCCAACCGCGCCTTGAGGCGGCTGGCGATGCGCTGGCGGAGCTTCTTGCGATCCCAGGCCACCCCAAGTACCAGCGGATGGATCGGCGGCGCGGCTTCGGGCGTTGCCTCCTGGATGAACAGCTCGATTTCGATGGCGCGAAGAATGCGATCGCGATCCAGGAGGTCGGTCGTATTGTGGAGGTCGGGTTTCAGCGTCGTCAGCTTCTCCTGAAGCAGTTCGGTGGACATGGGCTCCATGGCGGCGCGCAATTCGGGATTGTGGGGCACGGGGATCATCATGGTCTTCGAGAGGGCCGCGTCCAGGTACATGCCCGTGCCGCCCACCACGATGGGCAGGTGGCCCCGGCCGCGGATATCCGCGAAAGCGGCGTGGAAGTCGCGCTGGAACTGGAAGACATTGTACTCCGCGCCCGGATCGGCGATATCGATGAGGTGATGCGCTACGGGCGGGCCACCCAGGGCAAATTCGTGGAGATCTTTACCCGTGCCGATGTCCAGGCCGCGATAGACCTGTCGCGAGTCGGCGGAGATGATTTCGCCGCCCAGCAAGCGGGCCAGGGCGACACCCAGGGCGGTTTTGCCCGACGCGGTGGGGCCGAGAATTATTAGGGAATCATTAGCAGGCATGAGCAGGGGGCCTTAAATGGGCTTCGGGCAGCGTCCGTCCCCCGAAAGATGGACCCGCACCGCGGGAAACTGTCACAATAGGGAGCCTGTATTATAGGCCATCCTCGGCGCGGTTTCGTAGGTCGCGCACTGCGCGCCGCGCCCGAGGCGTTTGCCCTGTAGTTGCACGAGCCCCTTACCCGAACCTTATCGCAAGGCCCCATGAAGAACATCCATCAGATTCGCGAGATTTCGACCCTTTCCTTCAACGAACGCGTGCTGCAGGAGGCGGAAGACGAGCGCAATCCGCTCCTGGAGCGCCTCCATTTCCTGGGGATCTTCTCGTCAAACATGGACGAATTCTTCAAGGTGCGCGTGGCCAGTATTCACCGGCGCATCGAGATGGGCAAGAAGGGCTTCGAGGAAATCCTCGAGAAGCTGAAAGAAAAGGCCCGCGAGCTGGATGAGCGCTCGCGCGCGGCCTACCGTGAGATCACCCGCGCCCTGGCGGAAAAGGGTATCCGCCTGGTGACCGACGAGGACATCCGGGAGAACGGCAATGGCCTGGAGACCTGGCTCAACGGCTATTTCCGGGCCAACGTGCTGCCCATGCTGGTGCCGCTAATCTGCTACAAGACCCAGCCCTTTCCGCAGTTGACCGACGGCGCGCTATACCTGGCCGTGGTCATGCGCGGCAAGAAAAAGCGCTACGCCATCCTGGAGATCCCTCCTGCGCTGCCCCGTTTCGTGGAATTGCCCAACGGCAACATCATGTACATCGACGACGTGATCCGCCTCAATCTCCACGAGGTCTTCTATATTTTCGAGTACGATGATATAGGCGCCTACGAGTTCAAGGTGTCGCGCGACGCCCAGCTCGACATGGACAACGACTTCACCGACGGCTACATCCGCAAGATGGAGCGGGTGTTAAAGCAGCGCAAAGGCGGACGGCCCACGCGCCTCGTTTTCGACGAGGCCATGCCCCAGGGCTTTCTCAAAATGCTCAAGCTGGAACTCGACATCCACGAGGAAGACACGCTCATTCCCGGCGGGCGCTACCACAACATGAAGGATCTCATCCGCTTTCCCGCCAACCACGAGGAGCTGGTTTTCCCCAAGCTGCCGCCCTTGCCCCATCCAATTCTGGATGGCGATGTGCGCCCCATGATGGATACGATGAAAGAGCGGGACCTGCTCATCACCTATCCCTACCAGTCCTTTGATCATGTGGTCCGGCTGCTTCGCGAAGCCGCCATCGATCCCCACGTGAAGTCCATCAAGATGACCATGTACCGTTCCGCGCGAAACTCTCAGATCGTAAACGCGCTGTACAATGCCGCGCGCAACGGCAAGAAGATCTTCGTCTCCATCGAGCTTCAAGCCCGTTTCGACGAAGAGCAGAACATCCGCATCGCGGAGACCCTCACCGAAGTGGGAGCCCAGGTGGTCTATGGCGTGCCCCCCCTCAAAGTGCACTCCAAGCTAATGCTCATCGAGCGCCGGAGCACCCTCTATGCCGGCCTTTCCACCGGCAACTTCAACGAGAGCACCGGCAAGCTCTACGTGGACAGCATCCTCCTTACCAGCGACAAGCGGCTGACCGAAGAGGTCGCCAGCATCTTTGCCTATCTCGAAACGGCCGCGACCATGCGCGCCGTCACCGCGCCCCAGTTCAAATACCTTCTCGTGTCGCCCTTCAATTCACGCAGCGGCTTCATGGCCCTGCTCCAGCGGGAGAAGGCGAAGAAAGAGAAGGGCTACGTGCTGATCAAGGTCAACCACCTGACCGATCAGGACATCATCAAGAAGCTTTACGAACTGGCCGACGCCGGCGTGAAAATGGACTTCATTGTACGCACGACCTACGCCATGAGGCCCCACAAAAATATCCGTGCGATTTCAATCCTGGATCGTTACCTCGAGCACCAGCGCATCTACATATTCGGCAAGGGCAAAGAGCGCGATGTGTTTCTCGGCAGCGCCGACCTCATGGAGCGCAACCTCGACTGGCGGGTGGAGGTGGCCTTCCCCATCCTGAACGAGAAGCACCGGGACTACATCTGGGATCTCATGCGTTTGCAGATCGCCGACACCTACAAGGCGCGCGTGCTCGACGAGACCCAGAGCAACACCTACGTGGCCCATGAAGGCAGCGAATCCCGTTCACAATGGACCACCCGTGCCTATATCGCGGGGCTGCTCGAAGGGTAAGGGGACATTGATCCCGAGGCGCGGCTGTGCGAACATGATCATTGCTATCGCACACGTCGTACTGAAGATCACAAAGGTAGTCCCATGCGCCCCACGTTCCTTTCGCTCGTTGCCCTGCTCGCCCTGACTTCCGCCGCCTCCGCCCAGGAGATCCACGGCATCCCGCTTAAGCCCGATCCGCCCATCGCAGTGGACGGCGCATTGGGCGAGTGGTCCGCCGTGGTCAATTCCATCAGCATCGATCAGCCCGCATCGGGGGCCCTCGGCGAGGACGCATGGACGGGCCCCGAGGATTGCAGCGGCGCCGTGCGCCTCGCCTGGCGCGAAGATCACCTCTACCTCGCCGCCGAGGTGAAGGATGATGTGCTGACGCAATCGCAGACCGGCGAAGAGCTTTGGCGCGGGGACCACGTGGAGTTGTTTGTCGATGTGAAACCCGATACCGATTCTGAACACACAGCGCTGAGGTTGGGCCACTTCCAGATTGCGCTCAGTCCCGGCAACTTCGGCGCGGCCGGTGCGCTCAATGCCAGCACCGGGCCGGAGGCCTACGTCTACTACCCCAACGATTTCGATCTCGCCGACGTGCTCGTGGCCTCTGCGCAAACGCCCGGTGGCTGGATCGTGGAAGCGGCGATTCCCTGGCGTGCCCTGGGCGTTTCCGCGAGCGAGGGTCTGCCCCTGAAGGTGGCAATTGGCGTGAGCGACACAGACGCTGCCCAGAGCACGTTTGTAGACGCGGGAACCGACCGGGAGGATAAAGGCCCCGCGCAATTTCTCCCCATGGCTTTGACCGGCAGCGATGGCGTCGTGGCGGCGAAGGAACACGTTATTCCCGTCTTCGATGCGCTGGTCATTGAGCAGGGCCGGGAGTCGCACCTAACCTTCGAGGCGCCCGCCGTGCCCGAGGGCCAGATTGCGGTGCTTCGGCTCATGGCGCGTCTCGATTTCAATGTGGTCGCGGGCTACACCCCCGCACTCCGACTGGAAGTGAACGGCCAGGGTCTTTCGGGCGAGCGCCTGCTGAATAAGAAACTGCGCCAGGCCTCCCGGGGCGGCGATGTGTACTCCATGTATTCCGGTGAGCAACTGGCGGCCTATTACAGTCCCGATTTTGAAGCGCCCAACCATGACGGTCACTACGGGCTGCAGGACGGCGTGATCCCCTGTCTCTTCGAGTTGGATGTGACCGACCTGCTCAAATCGGGTGCGAATGACCTGGCGGTGCAGCACCGCGCCGACGAGCGAATCAAGGAAGTGCTCCACACCGGCCAGGCGGAGCTCGTCTTCCGGGCGCCCGCCGCCGCCGAACGGGCCAAGGCGGGGCCGCCAACGGGGCCCATTCCCACCATAGCGCCGCGCAATGACCATCGCACCCCCTACACGGCCGAGGTGCTGTCCGAGTCAAGAATCGCGCTGAAGTTCGGCGATGCCGAGGTGATGATCGAGAGTCAGTTCTCCACGCCCGCACCGGGGTGGGTCACGGGGAGCAACGATTTCTTTCGCCACAGCCGTCGTGTCGAGGAGCGGGGTGAGGGCGTGGTGGTCTACGATACCTTCACCAATCAGACCGACCAGAATCTGGGCATCATGCATCGCCATCAGGCGAAGCTCGGCGCGGACTTGAAGCGCCTCTGGATCGCGGGGCTGGAGCAGGGCAATCAGTCCGGACAGGCGAGCACGCCCGCCAACTGCACCACCTTCGGCGCGTCGGACAACTGGGGCCTCGGCCTCATCGCGTCGGACGACGTGTTTCGCGTCCACAGCACGAACTTCGGCGCGGAGGGCAGCATCGGTGTGGCGGACAATAACCTCGTGCTGCCACCCGGCGCAAGCTACACCGCCGAGTGGATCGCGGTGCCCGTGCTGGCCCCCGACTACTATGATTTCATCAACGCCGCGCGGCGGTTCATGGATGCGAACTTTGTGATCGAGGGCGGCTTCGCCTTCCTGCGTTCGGGCGATCTGACCGACGTGTGGAGCGACGAGCAGGTGAAGAATTTCCTGGAATGGAAAGACCCGAAATACGTCTGCGCAAGCATCTTCGCCAACTATAAAGGCCGCTACGCCCATGGCACCGCCTTCCAGCAAGTGGAACACGAATCCTTCAAGAAATCTTTCGCGCGCTGGCGCGGTATGTATGACGCGACCTACATGGTCTACTTTCACTGCTTTCTCGATGTGACCGACGAGGGCGTGGAGCGCTACGCCGATGCGCGCACGCTCCGGCCCGATGGCAAGCAGGCGGACTACGGCAAGGAAGACCAGCGCCTCTACCTGCCCATGTCGGACAACCTCTACGGAGCCGAAGTGCGCAAGAACGTGGATGTGATCCTCGACGAAATCGGCGCGGACGGCGTTTACTGGGACGAGCACGAGTACAGCAGTTCCCAGTACCACTACGGCGAGCCCTGGGACCGTTTCAGTGGGGATATCGACCCGAAGACCATGCAGGTGCGCGGGTTGAAATCCTCGGTGACGCTGCTGACCGAGGACTGGCGCGTGAGCCTGGCGAAATACATCCAGTCCCGCGGACCCCTCGTGGGCAACGGCGCGCCCTACACCCGCGCCATGGCGGAGCTGGATTTCCCCTGCTTCGTGGAGACGGGCAGCATCACGAACTGCACCCTGAGCCATCTCTACTCGCCCATCGCCCTGGGCGATCACCTCACCGAGCATAGTCAGCAGGACGCCTACGCCACCATGCTCGCCGC
>JBHEKR010000062.1:0-25741 GCA_041859365.1 Candidatus Hydrogenedentales bacterium | reverse complement strand
CTTGGTGGCGATCTGTTCAACGTGCTGCCGGATGAAGTCCAGGCTGTCATGCACCTTGGCGGTGTGCTTTCTGGTGAACTCGGTGACTTCTATTGCATCCCACACGATATGATTTTGGCAGATTGCCTGGAACCAAAACGTTTGGATTCCCACCGTCCGTTTTCCAACCTCCGAATTCCAGAGGAAGAACCCGGGGGCAAAGGCCTCGCCATTGATTTCGGTCCAACCTAAAGGGTCAATGAGAAAGACGAACATGTCCTGTTCCCCGCAGTACAATCCGCTAGCACCTGTGTTGGCCTGCTGGGGTGGCGTGAAATCGACTGCAAACTCATTTACCAGTCCGAGAAGGTCGGCGTTGAACAGGCGGGTATAGGCCGTACCGTGGATGGAACGAAGCCGATCCCCTTCGGTGAGGAACTGGAGGGGCTTGGAGCCTCCCGGAAGCGTATCCAGCAAAATGTCCACGGCGGTGGCAGGGTTGACCTTGTTGACGGTGTCCCTTGCGACACCAGCAATCTGGCATACCTGGCCAAAACTCCAGGAGTTCAGAGCGTGGTTCCCCTCCTGACCCAGTTCCAAGGAAGGAATCGAGTCAAAGAGGATGGGACGGATTTCAGAAGGAGCACACCACTTCTCGACAGCGTCATCCTTCTGCTGCTGGCAGTGACGGAACAGATCCGACATGTTGGGAAAGCATTCATCGGGCTTTCGTTTAAACAATTCATTCGACGCGCGAGTCAATATCGCCATTTCTTCTCTCCTTTTGTATGGGGGGTGAAAAGGGGCAGCCCGCAGGAGGCGGATGCTGCAAGTGGTTTTTGCTCGAATTTTTGTGGGATTTCTAATCGAATAGGGGCCACTCAGAAGTTGATATATATAGTCGGACGGGGCGAATTTCGGTGGTGATCGAATGGCGGGCCAGTACCAAAATGGGACGGGGCACAAATGGCATGCGTGTAAAGAATCCAGACGAGATACAGACGGGGGCTCACTACGCAAGCTGACAGACCAAGGGGACAGGGAAAGGGAGGCGCGGATGTGCAAAAAAGCAAAATATCTCGGAAATTGCAGTGCTCGCCGCCCGATGGGTGGATGGGCAGCCTTGCCCTGCATCCGGCTCGATCATACTTCCTGCTGTGAGGGAGTCGTGCCGTCAGATAAATGGGTGTTGCTGGACTCAATGGTCCTCTACCTACTGCCCCTCGCATGAGCAGGAAAACGCCTTCAGAGGAGATGCGGAACGATATCGGCACACATTTACGAGAATTCTGCGCAAAAAAATCGTCGCTAATCCGCGTTAACTCGGCGATATCTCACATTTCTTTGCATGCACGCGCTACCACATAGAATCATAAGTTATTTAACATCAAGCACTTACAAACTAAAATCGGTTGCATCAAAAAAGTTTTCCTGGCCGATTGAAGAGCCTCACTGAATTTGAGACAATATCCCTCCAATTCGTGGTTCGACTCCGAACCGAAAAACCTGAAGCAACAAATGCTAACCCGCCACCATGGAGGAGCCCAAACGGCCTAGAACGAAGACCTGAATGTAGCCCAACCGATGAAACCTCGAAGGGCAATCAATAAGATAATAATGAAAAAAGTACCCAAAATCATTTCCTTCGCACTGCGCGCGACTCAAGCGTGCACGCACCCCCAAGGGCTCCCGCCCACCCGCAGACAATATTAAATATTGAATCCCCCGAAACGAAATACAGAAGGAGAAAAAATGCCCCCGGTGCATAAGCGTGGCTCAGTCCCTAGTCCTACGACGCACGAATTGTGTCTGGACGCTTGGATCCTGAACCTGTCGCTCTGATTACGTTCACACTTCCTTCGGGAGAGCTGTGTCCACTCATCAACGTGGCCAGCCCATCCGACCAGTCCGAACGCGATCTACAGGGCCCCCAATACCAACAACAGTTCCTCGCCCTCAATTGAATCCCCGGCGTAGCGTCCTTCCAAGATCTGCTACGCCCCCCCTTCATACCAGGTGCAGTGTTGCCATTAGGTGCGCTGTATCCGACCAACAATAATTCAATCCCACTCGACGCCATCGACTTGCGGGCTGACTGAACATTTAACCAGCACCGCTATCGATCCGTCTTGACACCTAGTTCCAACCGCCGCCCGGTCGGGACTGCAATTTTTCCCTTCAAAATATACTCAACATAGAAAGGCCACAAGATGGCTAACAAAAACACCAACGATAACAAGAATATTTCCGCTGGCGACTCAGATACACCCGCCTTTTCCCTCGAAGAATTTGCGGCGATCAACTCGGTACTCCGGCAGGAAATGACAGGGATCTGGACTTGTCGCGGCGATTTGCGCAAGTTCCGATCGACAGTGGGTAAATTCATTATCGACGGCGACGCCAAGAACCTCAAAAACAAGGTGAAACGGGGCAAGAAGCTCTTTAACAAATGGCTCATTGATCAAGCTGGTCTGACCAAGGAAGAAGTCAAGGAATGCAGGCATTTTGGCACGCTCCGCTTCGTGACGTTCAGGAAGGAACTGGACTTGGTAGGTGATGCGTATATCAATACCATATACTACAACACCCTGAAGCTTGCCCTCGAAAAAAACCTGGTGCTAATAAAGGTTAAGAGTGGGCAGTGGAACAAAATACCCCCCAACCTCGACCGTATTGATTTCATTCCCGGGCAAATCTTGATCATCTTGTCAAACGGGGAAATCTTCGATCTTGCAGACCTCACCCGCGCACAACTCGAAGAGCTCCTAAGGCCCGTGGCTAACAAATCGGTAAAGGATACGGCTCAGAAAGCCAAGCCTGTCTCCAAGGACGCCCTGCAAAAAGAGAACGCCAAACTTCGCTTGCAGCTAGAACAGGCAATGGCGATAATCAAGCAGCGGATCCCCGAAGAGTATGAAATCATGCTGGCACTCCGGCAAGACAAGGGTTCCTGCGATCCGGCGGTGATTGAATTACAAAGGTCCGACATCGAAAACGGCGACACGACAACATTAGTACCTGATGCAGTGGATGACCCCGGTTCGAAAGTCCTTGAGGTTGCCGAAAAGACGGTTGATGAAGCAGACGTTGAAGACTCGGTTATAGGTTCGGTTGACGAGGCGGTCGAAGAAGCTGTCGCTGAAGTCGTTGAAGTCGTTGAAGTCGTTGAAGTCGTTGAAGTCGTTGATGACGTTGATGACGTTGATGACGTTGATGACGTTGATGACGTTGATGACGTTGAAAGATCCAACAAAGATCTCGAGGACCTGTTCTCCCTCGATTTTGACATTGATGGCAATTCCGATGGCATGGATGACAGCGATTTCTATATACCGGAATTTCCGATGGCAGCTGACGCTCTGGAAACGGAGACTGACGTAAAGGTCAAGAAAGTGCGCTCTGCACGTAATATCGCTCCCTTCATCGGTACTCATGGGAACACGCCGTACGCTGGTGGTGCCTTCTGATGATCGACGCCTTCAATGATAAATTATTGACGATGACAGAGGCTGCAAAGGCTTGCCCCAAAGTTGGCGGGAAACGGCCATCCACTGTCACCATGTGGCGCTGGGCAACAAAGGGGCAGCGCGGTGTGAAACTTGAACACGTCCGGGTCGGGCGTAACATGCTCACCACCGAAGCTGCAATGACCGCCTTTTTTCGCGCACTGGCCACTGCTCCGGCGGTGGAGCGGGAACCTCTTCCCAAACGCCGTATACAGCAAACAGAAAAACAGCGTGACCGGGAGATCGCGAAGGCCAAAGCGCGCCTGATAGCCCGTGGTATGCTTACGAAGGAGACCGAGCACTAAAAAACCGACAGTTGACCCACAGCGCGGCTGGAGACTAACCTCCAGTCGCGCTTTCTTTTTTCCGCGCCCCGGCCCGTAGAGAACACATAGGATCCGATGGGCAAATTGTAAGCGGCGATACTGGTGGGAATTGTCAATAGGATAGTATTATTCCAACAAGCCGCTGGAGCAATTTCGAACCGCGATCTGACGGTGTTTTGAAACCGTGATTCCGGGCATAGGCCACCCCACTCTGCCTAAAAAAGGTCTCCGGTTACACTAACCGAAATCGACTGAAATCCCGGTTAGTCGGGTGAAATTTGAATTTGTATATTTTTCATGATACCCTTATTTCATAAGGGTTTTGTAGAACGCCAGCAGGTCTTATTGAGAATACAATATCACTTACACACAGGGGGTCACAGGTTCGAGCCCTGTATCGCCCACCATTTAATTCCTTTCCTTCTTCCCTCCTCCCGTTTCGCGCTGTCGCTCGTCGTCGCGTCTGAATCCCCGCAATTACACCGCTTCACCGTGTTTGCCATCGGGGCGAGAGCACCAGAGCCTACGGAGAGGTATGCATGTGCTGGCCTCCCAATGAAGGTATTCGCGACACGGCGGAATGAAAGGTTCCTGCCTCGTTGTTCTTCAGTGGGATATGGCGATATTGCATCGCGGTGGGGGAAGTTCCGGCTCCGGCCCGATCAGGCCGTTTCACCGGCCCCATCCAACAAATTGATTGCTAGACGCGGGCAGCACCGCTCCCAGCCCAGAAAGGATTTCCCATGTCCGCAAGAGATCTGATGCCCGAATGGTCCGAAAAGGTCGGCGAGGATATTGCCTTCCTCACGGAATGTTTCGCCGAGGTCCTGACGGAGCTGGGTGAGCAGCGGCTGGTGGCCTTTCTTCCCTGGCACCCCTCATACCACCCCCGCGATTCCGTCGTTCAATTTCCGGATAGCACGGTCAACGAGCAATTGCAGGTCATGTCGATTGCCTATCACCTGCTGAATATCGTGGAGGAGAACGCCGCCGCACTCGGCCGCCGCGAACGGGAACGTCATCTGGGACTGCTGCACGAACCCGGCCTGTGGGGCCGGGGGCTGCAACGCCTGCGCGATGAAGGCTTCTCAGAGAAAGAGATTCTGGACTCGCTGAAGAGTATGGACGTGGAGGTGGTGCTCACGGCGCACCCGACCGAGGCGAAGCGGCCCGTGGTACTCCGGCAACACCGCGCGCTCTATGACGAATACACAAAGCTGGAGGGCACCGACTGGACCCCCTACGAGCGTACCGCCATTCGAGAGCGAATCAAGGCGCATCTGGAGCGGCTGTGGCGCACGGGTGAGATGCACATGAAGAAGCCCGATGTGCTATCGGAGCTTGAAGATATGTGCGACTACCTGGGCATGGTATTCCCCCGTGCGGTGCTGAAGCTCCATGAACGCTTTCGAAGCGCCTGGGTCGAGGCGGGCTTCAGTCCCGCCGCCCTGCGTGAGGCGGATGCGGGCCCCCGACTCTTTTTCGGCAACTGGGTGGGCGGTGACAGGGACGGCCATCCCCTGGTAACGGCCGAGGTTACGCGCCAGACCCTCGCGCGGCTCCGAAAGGGCGCGCTCGATCAGATGAGGTCAAGACTGGAAGCCCTGGCCGACAATCTTACGCTTTCGGATCTTTTCCAGGCCGCGCCCGCGAGTTTTCTGGACGTGCTGGCGGAGAGAAAGCAGCTCCTGTCCCCTGCGGCGCTGGAGGCCCTCGCGCCGACACCCCATGAGCCTTGGCGCGAGTTCGTCTTTGTGTTGCGCCAGTTGCTGGACGACGTGCAGAACACGCCAGGCAGCCCCTACGCGCGCCCCGAGGCGCTGCGCGCCGACATCATGACGCTCGTTGCCTCGCTGGAGTCCGTGGGCGCGCGACGACTGGTCGACACGGAAGTGGCCCCGGTGCTCTTGCATCTCGATACCTTCGGTTATCACATGGCCGCATTGGACATTCGGCAGAACAGTGACTTCCACGCGACCGCCCTGGCGCAATTGCTTCAGGCCGCGGGCTTTGAAGACTGGGACTACGAGCACTGGGACTATGCGAAACGGCGGGCCTTCCTGGATCATGAACTGCGCTCACTCCGGCCCATCGCGCCACGCCAGGGCGACGTGGGCCCGGAAGCACGGGCCGTGCTCGACTTATACCAGGTAATTGCGGATCACATTCGAAGCTTCGGCTCCGACGGCATCGGCAGTTTCATCGTGAGCATGACGCGCGATGAGAACGACCTGCTGATTGTTTATCTCTTCGCGCGCGAAGTTGGGCTGGTGTACTCGGGAGCGGGCGGGTTCACGTGCGCGCTGGATGTGGTGCCGCTCTTCGAGACGATGGAAGATCTCGAAGGCAGCCCGGCCATCCTTGAAGCCTTTTTGAGCCACCCCATCACCCGGCAGAATGCGGGTCAACCGCAGCAGGTGATGGTGGGTTACAGCGACAGCAACAAGAGCGGCGGCATGTTTGCCAGCCAGTGGGCGCTCAACCAGGCCCAGGGTAAGCTAGCCGAGGTCTGCCGCTCCCATGGGCGCGCGATCTATTTCTTTCACGGGCGCGGCGGAACGTTCAGCCGCGGCGCGGGTCCGACCAATCAGTTTCTGGAAGCTCTCCCGCCCGGCTCGCTCGCGGGCCGGGTGCGCCTGACCGAACAGGGTGAAGTCATCGGGCAGAAGTTTGGCAATCTTCCCACGGCGGTTTACAACCTTGAACTTCTTACGGCGGGGGTGACGGTCGCAACGCTCCACCACAACCTTCGCTCGCAGACCAGTCCGCGTCTGGAGGCCATCGGAGAGATGCTGAGCCAGTTCAGCCAGGAGGCCTATCGGGCGCTATTGGAATCGCCCGGATTCATCACCTTCTGGGCCGCGGCCACGCCCATCGACGCACTGGAGCAGAGCTTTATCGGATCACGCCCCGCACGCCGCACGGGGAAGCGAACGATTGCGGATCTTCGGGCGATACCGTGGGTCTTCAGTTGGACCCAGGCCCGATATTATCTGCCCGGCTGGTTTGGTGTGGGCACCGCGCTGGAACGCCTGGAAAGGGAGCAGCCCGAGGCCTATGAAACGCTTCGGCGCGAGAGCGGCGGCTGGCCCTTTGTCCGCTATGTCCTTTACAACGTGGAAAATAGTCTGGCCTCGGCCGACTTGGCCATCATGGAACAATACGCATCCCTCGTAAAGGATCCAGTTTTCCGCCAGGAGCATTTCGACCGGATCGCGGGCGAGTATCTCCGCACGGAAAAAATGCTGGATCGTTTTTTTGGCGCGACCCGCGCCGAGCGACGTCCCCGCCTTACGCGCACACTCGAAATGCGCGCGGAGGGCCTGCAGCAACTTCACACACTCCAAATCCAACTTCTCGAAGAATGGCGGGGATTTCGCGCCGCGCAACTCGATATCGAGGCGCGCGCCCTTATGCCCTCTCTCCTGCTATCGGTTAACGCCATCGCCAGTGCGGAGCGAACCACGGGCTGAGCATGGGGCGGCGTATCCGCCATTGAAGTGATCAAGCCCACGAAAAAACGCCCGGTCGATTCGGCATCGATCGGGCGCTTTGCTGTTCGAAAAGGACTGGGGTCAGTTACCCGCGCTCATGCTCTGGATGAAGTGAATGATCGGCGCAGGGTAAATGCCGACCAGCAGCGTGGCCAGGGTGAGGCCGATGAGCACCACATCGCGGGGCGCGGAGACGGGAAGACGACGCTTGACGCAGATCGCCTCGCCGCTGTCTTCCCGGGAGGCCATGAGCACGATAACCCGCAGGTAATAGTAGGCGCCCACGGTGCTGCTGAGGGCGAGCACCACGAGCAGCCACCAAAAATTGGTGGAAGCGCCGGCGGCGAGCAAATAGAACTTACCCAGGAAACCGGCGGTCAGCGGGATACCCGCCAGGGAGAGCAGGCTCACCGCGAGCACCGAAGCCGCGAGCGGATCGCTCCAGAAGAGGCCGCGAAAATCGCCGATGCGCTCCACTTCCTTTCCGGTGGCCGAATGACTGGTCAGGCACATGATTACGCCAAAAGCGCCCAACGTGGCGGTGGCGTAGGCGAAGAGGTAAAGGGCCGCGGTCTCGTGGGTCGCGGCGCCGCCTGAAATGAAAGCGATGGAAAGGTAGCCCATGTGGGCAATCGATGAGAAGGCCAGCATGCGCTTGAGATTGCTCTGCACCAGAGCGAGCACGTTGCCCGCAATCATGGAGGCGGCGGCGGTCAGCGCGACGACCGAAATGAGGGATTCGGAAACGGGCGCACTGTCAACGGAGAAATAGCGCACCAGCACGGCGATAATGGAAATCTTGGATACGGTCGCAGCGAAGGCCGTGACCGGGGCGGGCGAGCCTTCGTAGACATCGGCGGTCCAGAGGTGGAAGGGCACGATGGAGAGTTTGAAGCCGATACTGACAAACATCATGGCCACGCCCAGCAGCACCACCCGGTTTTGCGTCTGGTCCATGGTGGCATGGGCCAGGGCGGTCATGTTCATGGTGCCAAGTTCGGCATAGACCAGGGCCATGCCAAAGAGGAGAAACGCGGCGGAGGCGGCGGCCAGGATCAGGTACTTGATGCTGGCCTCGGTGCCGCGAAAATCGCTGCGCACGTAGGCAATCAGGCCATAGAGCGACACACTCAGCAGCTCGAGTCCGAGATAGAAGGACGCGAAGTGAGTGCTCACCGCCATGACGCAGCCCCCCGCCGTAGCGAGAAGCAGGAGCACGTAGTACTCCTCTGGCTGGGATTCGCGCCGTGAAAAATACGTCTTGCTCATGGAGAAGAGCACAAAGGTCGTGAGCACTATCATGACCATGTATAACAGCCCGAAATGGTCGACCAGCACCAGGTTGGTGATCTGGCGGGGCGCTTCACCGGCGGCAAGCCAGCAGGCGACGAGGGCCAGCACCAGCGAGCCCATGGCCAATACGCGCGCCACCTTGTGGTCACGCCGCCAGGCGATGGCCAACAAGACCGCGACAGGCGCGGCGCTGAGCACCAAGAGCGGCGAGAGGGCGAGAAAGTCTGCGCCAATCATTGAACTTCTCCAGTCTGGATTTCCGCGGAAACGGGGCTGCCGGGCAGGGAGGAAACCGAAATCCTGGCGGCACCCGCCTGCCAGGCGGTGTCAAGGAAGGGCCTGGGATAAGCGCCTAGCCAGACCAGCACCGCAATGAGGGCGGCACAAAGGGCTAGCTGCGCCGGGGTCGCGTCCCAGGAGATGGCCCCCTCCGGCTTGGGGCCGAAGAACACCCGCTGCACCACGCGCAAGGAATACGCGGCGGCAAGCACCGCGCCGATGGCGGCGATACCCGCGGCGACGGGATGGGTCGTGAAAGTTCCCAGCAGGGTGAGGAACTCGCCCGCAAAATTTCCCAGACCGGGAAGGCCGAGGGTGGCCATCGCGAATACGATGGCTACGGCGCCCAGGCGGGGTGCGGTGTGCCATAGGCCACCAAGCTTCTCGATGTCCCGGGTCTTTGCCTGGCGCTCAACCAGGTCGGCAATGAAGAACATGCCGGCCACGCTGATGCCGTGACAGAACATCTGCAGAATGGCGCCGCGCTGGGCCAGGGGGCTCATGGAAAAGGCGCCGAGGGCGATGAAGCCCAGGTGTGAGGCGCTGGAGTAGGCGATGATGCGCTTGAGGTCGTTCTGGCCGTAGGCCATCCAGGCGCAGTAAATGACGGTGATGACGCCCAGCAGGACAATGGCTGAGGCGTAGTGTGCCGCTCCTTCCGGGGCCAGGGGTATTGCGAAGCGGAGCAGTCCGTAGCCCGCCGCTTTGGCCATGAGCCCGGCGAGGAGCACGCTGGTGTCCGCTGGCGCGGCTTCATAGGCGTCGGCCTGCCAGGTGTGGAAGGGCACGAGGGGCAGTTTCACCGCGAAAGCGAGGAAAAATCCAAGGAAGATCCACCTGGATGCCGTCGCGCTGAGGGGGGTGTTCAGGAGGGCTTCATTCGCGAAAGTGTATTCGCCGGTGGCCTGGCCATGGAGGAAGAACAGCCCAAAAATGGAGACGAGCATCAGGAGCCCGCCTGCCTGGGTGAAGATGAAGAAGCGGAGCGATGCGCGGACACGGTTGGGATGATCGCCCAACAGCAGCAGGGCGAAAACCGGTACGAGCATGATCTCGTAGAACACGAAGAAGAGGGCCAGGTCTGCGGCCAGGAAGACACCCAGGAGCGAGGAGAGGGTGGCCAGGATCAGGAAGCGCCGCATGCCCGCGCGGCTGCCCGCGCCGTCGCGCACCATGAACAGGGCCACGAGACCCACGAGGCAAGTGAGGATGGCCAGAATCAGGGCCAGACCGTCCAGCGCGAAGGAGAAGGACATGCCGAGCTGGGGGATCCACGGAATGGACCAGGACACGATCCAGCCGGAGTCGGGGGACGCCGCGCGCCCCCACAGCACGATAAGCTGAACCAGGGCCAGAAACAGCGATGCGGGCCCCGCCCACTGGGACAGGGCGGGAAAACGCTGTCCCGCGAACCAGGCGGCTGCCCCGCCCAGGAGGGGCAGTAGAAATATCCAGAGAAGTATCATCGGTATACCACCAGGTAGGTGGCCGCAATGGCGCCGGCGGCAATGCCGGCCATGTACCATCGCAGCTTTCCAGTCTGCGTCAGTCTAAAGAGTTGGGCCACACCGCTCAGGCTACGGTCTACACCGACAAAGGCCAGATCGACGCCATCGGCGCGGTTAGCACGGGCCGATGCGCCAAAGGGGGCCACCAGCATGAAATGATAGAGGGCATCAAAACCCCAGCCCGCCGTAAGGAGGCGGTGTAGCGCCCCGCCCACGGACGAAGTGGCGAGACGCCCAACAAGGGCTTTCCGGGGGAGGAAGCAGGCCCAGGCAATGAACAGGCCCGCCGCCACAACGCAGGCGGCAGCCCCTTGGAGCGCGAGCTCCACATTGACGGGACCAAAAGCGAAGCCGGGCGCGGGCAGGGTGTGTTCGAGGAAGTGGGAGAAAGCCGGCCAGTGGCCGAGGGTGCGGGGCAACTCCAGAAAGCCGACCAACGTCGCCCCGATGGCGAGGACCACCAGGGGAATCTTCACCGCACGGCCCGGCAGTGAACTCACCAGCGTGTTGGACTCGCCGAAGAAGGTGATGAAGACCATGCGGAAGGTATAGAGCGAAGTGATGAAGGCGCCCAGCAGACCGGCGGCCCAGAGGCCCTTACCGCCCTGCGGTGAGGACCAGACTTCCCAAAGGATCATGTCTTTGCTGTAGAAACCCGCGGTAACCAGCGGCAGCGCCGCGAGCGAAAGGGCGCCGATGAGAAAGGTCCAGAATACGAGGGGCAACTGGCGACGGAGTCCGCCCATCTTGAACATATCCTGCTCGTGGTGCAGGCTGAGGATAATGGCGCCCGCCGACATGAAGAGCAGCGCCTTGAAGATGGCGTGGGTCATGAAGTGGAACATGGCCGCCGACCAAGCGCCCGCACCGAGCGCCAGGAACATGTAGCCAATCTGGCTGATGGTCGAATAGGCCAGGACGCGCTTGATATCGCGCTGCACCAGGGCGCAGGTTCCCGCGATAAGCAGGGTAGCCGCACCGATTACGCCCACAAAGTGCTGAACCGAGGGGGCGAGCTCAAAGATCGGGTGCGTGCGTGCGATGAGATAGACGCCGGCCGTGACCATGGTGGCGGCGTGAATCAGAGCGCTCACGGGCGTGGGACCCGCCATGGCGTCGGGCAGCCAGACCTGGAGGGGCAACTGGCCTGACTTGCCCAGAGCGCCGCCAAGGAGGCAGAGCGCGGCAAACACGGCGGCGGTCGAACCGACGGCCCAGGCTTCCGGCGCGCGCTGGAGCACCGTGGCGATGTCGAGCGTCCCCAGTTGGGCGTAGATATAGAAAAGGCCGATGACCATGGCCACATCGCCCACGCGGGTGGTGAGGAAGGCCTTGGTGGCCGCCTTGCCGTTTGCGGGGTCGCTGTACCAGAAACCGATGAGCAGGTAGCTGCACAACCCGACCCCTTCCCAGCCCAGGAACAGGAAGAGGAAGTTGTCGGCCAGCACGAGGACCAGCATGGAGGCGACGAAAAGATTCATGCAGGCAAAGAATCGCGCATAGCTGTCGTCGTGGGCCATGTACTCCGTGGAGTAGACATGAATGAGAAAGCCGATGAGGGTGACGACAAGCACCATTAACAGAGAGAGGGCGTCCAGGCGAAAGGAGACCGCGGAGGAAAATCCGTCGGCCACCACCCAGTCCCACAGGGTCTGGGTGCGCGCCTCGGCCCCGCCCGCGAAAAATGCGGCGGCTACGATCAGCGCGGCCAGGGCGCTCAGGCCCACACTGCCGACGCCGATGCGCGTGGATTCCTTGCGCGTCAACCCGCCGCCGAAGAGGGCGAGGATAAGAAAGCCCGCGAGGGGAAAGGCGGGTATGGTCCAGAGTATCGACACGATAGGTATCCTCGAATTAGCCGCGCATCAGGCTGGCGGCGTCACCATCCAGCGTCTTGAATTGCTGGTAGAAGCGCAGCACCAGGGCGAGGGCGACGGCGACCTCCGCAGCCGCCATCGTCATGATGATTAGGAACATGATCTGGCCGTCCGGCTGCTCCCAACGGGATCCGGCGACGATGAAGGCGAGGCCGGAGGCGTTGAGCATGATCTCGACGCACATGAGCATGTAAATGATATTGCGCCGGACGAGCAGACCGAGCAGGCCGAGAATAAATAGCGAGGCGGCCAGCAGCAGCCCGTATTCCATGGGGATGGTTGCCATCATGAGCGTTGTTCCTTCGGGGGTTCTGGTGGACGCCGTCCGAGGTGGTACGCACCAACGAGGCCCGCCAGCAACAGCATTGAGCCGAGCTCGACGACCAGAAAATAGGGTCCGTATAGCGCGAGAGCCACTTCCTTCGGCTCCACGATGCGGGTGCCGGGCAGGGAGTCTCCATCACCGCGCAGGATCAGGGCCAGTTCGACAAAGAGCACCGCCGCCATGATCGCCGGCCCGACCCACATGCGGGGATTGAGCCACGCCCGCTCCTGCTTCGCGGATTCGGGCCCCTGGTTCAACATCATGATCACGAAAATGAACAACACCATGATGGCGCCGGCATAGACAATGGCCTGAAGCGCGGCAACGTAGGGAGCGCCCAACACAAAGAAGATGACCGCCACGGCCATGAGGGACACGACCATGTAGAGCAGCGAGTGCACGGCGTTCAAGCGCGTGATTGCGAGCAGCGTCGATAAGACCGCGACGCCAGCCGCTATGTAGAAGACCTCGTTCATGGAAAATTCCTTATCAAGGCAGCAGGCTGCGCACATCCACGGGCGCAGCCTCATTCTCGGCTTCGCCCTTGCCCTTGTCCTTGATGGCCATGCCGGCCACGCGGTAAAAGTTGTAGCCGGGATACTTGCCCTGGCCGCTGATCAGGAGATCCTCCTTCTCATACACCAGGTTCTGCCGGTTGAATTCGCACATCTCGAAGTCGGGCGTAAGCTGGATGGCGTAGGTGGGGCAAGCCTCCTCGCAATAGCCGCAGAAGATGCAGCGGGAAAAATTGACGCGGAAAAACTCCGGGTAGCGGCGCCCGTGTTCGTCTTCAGTCGACTGCAGGGCGATACAGTCCACGGGACAGGCCACGGCGCACAGGTGGCAGCCCACGCAGCGCTCCTCACCGTCGGGATCGCGCGTCAAGACGATACGACCACGCCAGCGGGGGGCGATTTTGGGTCGCTCATCGGGGTACTGCACCGTCACGCGTTTGGCGAAGGTGTGCTTCAGTACCACCCACATGCTTTGAAATATGCTGAACATGGCGTTCCTATTGCTGGGCGAGCACGATCGCGCCGGTTACCATCAGATTGAGCAGGGCCAGGGGGAGCATCAACTTCCAGCCGAAGGCCATGAGCTGGTCGTAGCGCATGCGCGGCAGTGAAGCGCGCAGCAGGATGAACCCGCAAATCAGAATAAAGGTCTTGAACATGAACCAGAAGAGCGGTGGGAGCCAGGGCCCGTGCCAGCCGCCGAGAAAGAGCGTGGACGTGAGCGCGGAAATCAGCGTGATGCCGATGTATTCGCCCACGAAGAACATGCCGAACTTCATGCCGGAGTATTCCGAGTGGAAACCGGCCACAAGTTCGCTCTCCGCTTCCGGAAGGTCAAAGGGGATACGGTGCGTTTCCGCGATGCCCGCGATCATGAAAATGCACATGCCCAGAAACTGGGGAATGCAGAACCACATGTCCTCCTGCGCCGCTACGATGTCCTTCAGGCTGAAGGAGCCGGCCAGCATCACCACACCCATGACGGAGAGGCCCATAAACACTTCGTAGGCCAGCATCTGGGCGGAGGCGCGGAGGCCGCCGAGAAGCGAATACTTGTTGTTGGAGGCCCAACCCGCCAGGGCCACGCTGTACACGCCCATGGAGGACATGGCGAGGAAGAACAGCAGGCCCACATCGAGATCGAGCACCAGAATGTCGGGGGTAAAGGGCACGACGGCAAAGGACATGAGCACCGTGATCATGATAATCATCGGCACAAGCACGAAGACCGCCTTGTCCGCAAAGGGCGGGATCCAGTCTTCCTTGGTGAAGATTTTGAGCATGTCCGCGATGACCTGGCCAAAACCGAAAGGGCCCACGCGGTTGGGGCCGTAGCGATCCTGCCACAGGGCCAGCAGTCGACGCTCCAGCCAGATCAGGCCGCTCGCCGTCGTCATGAGCGCGCCGAGGACGAAAACGATGTTAAACATGGGTTGTACAAATCCACTCATCGCGCGTTCGCCTTTCGCACCGTGGCGGCACGGGGCAGATCCAGATAGGGCATCGCGGGCAGGCCCCAGGGCAATCCGGCCACGCCTGTCCGCAGCGTTGGGTTGATTTCGAGGTCCAGTACCAATGTATCCCCGCCCAACACGACTTCGACGCCGTCTCCAGCGGTCACGTCGAGCCGCTCCGCATCGGAAGGACTCAGCGCGACATAGGGCTTGGGTGTACGCTCGGCCACGGCGGGCGAGAGCGCGCTCAGTTCCTCTGAACCGAATATGTGATAGAGCGGCACGACGAGCAGTTGACCTTCAATCGCGCTGTGCTCTTGGGGTATGTCTTTGAAATAACGGGCGGTGCTTTCCGCCGCAGGCTCGATGAGGCGGATACCCGGATCACCGCCTTCCAGCGGGCCGTTCACTTCTTCCTGGAATCGCGTGATGGACTGGGCCGAGTTCCAGCCGGGCAGCCAGAAGGACGATACCAACGCCGCCGGCGTCATGTGCTGAAAGCCTTCCATGGAGAAGGACATGGGCGAGTCGGGATCTTCCCAGATCTTCGTCTCGCTTACGTGCTCATTCGCCTTGATCGCCGTGCGCCCGCTGAAGCGGTGGGACTGACGCGGGATACGCTGCCCCCCTACGCGAAAGGACGCCGATGGCGACACATCAAGGATACGGGAAAAGGCGGGTACTTCCGCTGCCAGCGTGGAGAGGAAATCGTCCAGGGTGGACCATTCTTTCATGGTGGCGAGTCCCGCCACGGCGCGCATCCGCCGGATCCATCGCCAGGATTCACGAATCTGGCCGGGGGCTGCGAATACTTCCGTGATGCGCTGGGCGCGACCGATATTGTTGACCAGCGTGCCGTCGCCTTCCGCGAACGTAGCGGCGGGCAATACCACTTCGGCTTTTTTCGCCGTCTCGGTGCGCGTGTGGTCGATGACAATGACGTGCTTCGCGGTGCTGAGCAGCGCATCGACACGGGCATGATCCGCGCGGCGGTAGAGGTCATTCTCCACTATCACCACCGTATCGGCCGCGCCGCTCAGGACGGTGTCAATGGCGTCGTCCAGATTGCCGCCGCCGAGAAGGCCAAGGCCGACCGTGTTGCTTTCATTCTCGGTGTAGTAGATGCCGGGTTCGCGGCCCTTGCGGTGCAGGGCCCAGGCCACATTCGCCGCGGCATGTACCGTGGCCTGGCTGCGGCCCGACGGGCCGGAAACGACGAGGGGCTTCTCGGCCGCGATCAAATCGCGGGCGATGATCTCCGCGAGTTCAGCGACTTCGGACGAAAGCCCTTCGGGCTGGGGACATTCCGAATCGATGGCGTGGGCCACGGCAAAGCCGAGGCGCGCAATTTCGAAGGGCGGCGCATGATAGGTCTGGGTCGCCACATCATCGAGCTTGCCGCCCGCGGGCGTGGCAATGTAGAGGGGGCCCCGCTCCGTGTCCACCGCCTCTTTCACCGCGAGGGCATTCCAGTCGGCGATGCCCAGCTTACGGGCAATCGATCTTGGGCGGTTGAGCACCGTCTGGCGAATATTCAGCGCGGCCACGGGCGCCACATTCGTGAGATCTTCACCGAGGACAAAAGTCGCGTCGTAGTTGGCGAGTTCGCCGAGGCCCGGCGAACGGACCGGCCCGTCTCGGAGTATGCTCACGATGGAGGCGATGATGGCGCTGTCATTCTTTGACATGCCCTTGTAAAAGTTCTTCGAACCCACCAGGGTACGTAGCGCAAAATTTGACTCCAGCGAGGCGCGGGGAGACCCGATACCGATGACTTTGGAGCCCTTCCCGATGAGTCCCGCGATATGCGCCAGGGCCTCGTCGCGATCCACGTACACCTGATCCACTTCGCCCGCCTTGCGCAGGAGCGGCATCTGGGGGCGCTCTTCGCTGTTGACATACTCGTAGCCGTAGCGACCGCGGTCACAGAGAAAGTAGCCGTTCACTTCGCCATTGTAGCGATTTCGGATGCGCCGGAGTTTGCCATAGCGCTCGCCGGGCGTGATATTGCAACCCAGCGCGCAGTGGACACAGACCGACGGTGCGGTCGTGAAGTCCCAGCGGCGGGCGTAGTGCTGTTTCAGGGTCTTGTCGGTGAACACGCCGGTCGGGCAGACCTCGACCAGGTTGCCGCTGAACTCGCTCTCGAGGGTGCCGTCTTCATGGCGGCCGAAATAGGTGCGGTTGCCGTTGGCGAAGGCATCCAGATCCGTACCGCCCGCATAGTCCTTGTAGTAGCGAACGCAACGATAGCACTGGATGCAGCGGTTCATCTCGTGATTGATGAATGGACCCAGATCCTGGTTCCGGAAAGTGCGCTTCTCGAAGCGGTAATCCCGGTAATTGTGGCCGGTCATCAGGGTCATGTCCTGAAGGTGGCATTCGCCGCCCTCGTCGCAGACCGGGCAATCGTGGGGGTGATTCGTCATCATCCATTCGATGACGTTGCCCCGGAATTCTTTGGAATCCTGGTCTTCGACGCCAATGCGCATGCCATCGGCCACGGGCGTCATGCACGACATGACGACGCGCCCCTGCTTATCGTTTTCGTCTTTGTACTGGGTCACGGCGCACTGGCGGCACGCGCCCACGGAGCCCAAAGCCGGGTGCCAGCAGAAATAGGGCACGTTGACGCCCAGCTCAACGCAGGCTTCCAGCAAGTTCTGACCGTCCGAGGTCTCGTAGGGCTTGCCGTCGATGTAAATGGTCGCCATCGATTAACTCCAGGGACACTTCTTCTCGCGGATGTGCCGCTCGAAGTCGTCCCGAAAACGCTTGAGTGCGCTGCCCAGGGGCGACATCGCGCCGGGCGCAAGAGCGCAGAAAGTCATGCCCGGCCCGAGCCAGCGGGTGTGGCGCATGATCATGTCGAGGTCTTCCATCTTACCTTCGCCCTTTTCGATGGCCACCAGGACTTTGTCGAGCCAGGGGAGGCCATCGCGGCAGGGGGTACACCAGCCGCAGGATTCATGGGCGAAGAATTGGATGAGATTGCGAACCATGCCCACGGGGCAGGTCTTGTCATCCAGGATGATCATCGTCCCGGTGCCCATGCGGCTGCCGGCCTTGCCGACGGTATCGAAGTCCATCTGCAAATCGAGGTGCTCGGGGCCCAGGAAATCGGTGGAGGCGCCGCCGGGAATGATCCCGCGCAGCTCCAGGCCGTCCTGCATGCCGCCGGCGAGATCGAGGATTTCGCCCACGGTCACGCCGAGGGGCAACTCCCACAAACCGGGGCGCTTCACTTTGCCACTGACGCCGAAAAGCTTGGTGCCGCCGTTGGGCGTGCGGCTGATACTCTTAAACCACTCGGTGCCATTGTTGATGATGTGGGGGATGTTGCAGAGCGTCTCGACGTTGTTCACGATCGTGGGCTTGCCCCACAGACCGCTGATCTGGGGAAACGGAGGCTTGGAGCGGGGATTCGCGCGCTTACCCTCGAGGGCGTTGAGCAGCGCGGTCTCCTCGCCGCAGATATAGCGACCAATACTCATGTGAAGGTAGACGTCGAGGTCATAGCCCGAGCCCAGGATGTTCTTCCCGAAATAGCCCTTGGCGTAAGCCTCTTCAATCGCTTTGGTGATGCGCTCTTGCGCGAGGTAGTATTCGCCGCGCAGGAAGATATAGGCCGTGTTTGCCTCGATGGCGTAGGAAGCCAGGAAGATGCCTTCGAGTAACTGGTGGGGATCGCCTTCAAGCAACACGCGGTCCTTGAAGGTGCCCGGCTCCATCTCATCGGCATTCACCACGAGATACTTGGGCCGGGGCGCGTCGGGCCCCATAGGCACGAGGGACCACTTGATGCCCGTCGGGAAACCTGCGCCGCCGCGCCCGCGCATGTTGGCGTCCTTCACGCGTGCGGTGATGTCGGCGGGTTGCATGGTGGTCACAGCCGCGCGGACGGCGGTATAGCCTCCGGCGCGCTCATAGTCCGCGATGGGCGGCGGCGCCTGGCCGGGCTTAATGTTCTTGGTAAGTGGCGTTTCGTTCACGGCGGCTTCTTACACGTAGCGGTTCAGGATTTCGTCGATACCGGCGGGATCGACGTTCTGGTACAGGTCCTTGCCGATCAGGAAGGCCGGCGCGCGATCGCAGGTGCCCAGGCACTGATTCGGAATGAGAGTAAAGCGCCCGTCGGGGGTCGTCTCGCCCAGGGCGACGCCCAGCTTCCTGAGCAGGGCTTCGCGCAGTGCGTCGTAGCCCATGACCCAGCAACTGACGCTGGAGCAGATCCGGATGACGTGGCGTCCCACCGGGCGGCGGTGGATCAGGTTGTAAAAGGTGGCCACGCTGTCGAGCTCCTCGACCGACATGTCCAGAAACTCGGCGATCTCGCGGATGCTGTCATCGTCGATCCAGCCCCGGTGCTCCTGCACAATGCGCAGGGCCTCCGTACACGCCGCCTGTTTGTGCGCGTCGTGGATGTGGTGGTTGATTTCGTCTTGTATTTCCTGGGGCAACATGAGGTCACGGTACTTTCATGGGTCCGCTATCGATCAACGTCGGCGAGCACGTAATCCATGCTGCCGAGGATGGAAAGAAGGTCCGAAACGCCGACGCCGCGGCTCAGGAGCGGCAGCATCTGCATGTGGGGAAACGAAGGAGTACGGATACGGGTGCGGTACGACATGGTGTTGCCGTCGCTGATCAGGTGATAGCCGTAGCTGCCCTTACTGCCTTCGATGCCGTAGAAGCCCTCGCCCGCAGGGATGATGGGGCCCCAGCTTACGTTGAGAAAGTGCGTAATCAGGGTTTCAATATCGTGCATCGTCCGCTCTTTGCGGGGCGGGGTTGTCAGCGGGTGATCGGACTTGTAGTGGCCCTCGGGCATGTTATCCACACACTGCTCGATGATGCGCAGGCTCTGGCGCATTTCTTCGATGCGCACCACGGCGCGGGCATAGCAGTCGCCCGCCTCGGCGGTGGGTACGTCGAATTCGTAGTTCTCGAAGCCGGAATAGGGCCGTGTCTTGCGGAGGTCCCAGTCGGAGCCGCAGGCGCGAAGGCCCGGCCCGGTGACACCCCAATCGATCCCCTCTTGCAGCGTGTAGGCCCCCACACCCTGGGTGCGCGCCTTGAAGATGCTGTTCTTCATCAGCGCCGTGTCGTAATCTTTCAAGCGCTTTGGAAAATAAGCAATGAACTCTTTGATCGGCTTCTGCCAGCCCTCGGGAAGGTCGTGGGCCACGCCGCCGATGCGGAACCAGCTCGGGTGCATACGCCCGCCGCAGATGGCCTCGACAATACCGAGGATCAACTCGCGATCGTTGAACATGAAGAAGGTGGGCGACAGCGCGCCGATGTCCTGGGCGAACGTGCCGTACCACACGAGGTGGCTGGCGATGCGGAACAGCTCGGACATCATCACGCGGATGGTCTGGGCGCGGGCGGGCACCTGGATGCCCGCAAGCTGCTCCACCGAAAGGAGGTAGGCCAGGTTGTTCATCACACCGCTGAGGTAGTCGATGCGGTCCGTGTAGGGGATGAAGCTGTGCCAGGTCTGGCGTTCGCCCATTTTCTCGGCGCCACGGTGGTGGTACCCGATGTCGGGGATGGCCTCAACGATTTCCTCGCCGTCCAACTGAAGAATGATACGCAAGAGTCCATGGGTGCCCGGATGGTGGGGCCCCAGGTTCAGGAACATGTAGTCGAAATCTTCCGTGCCGCGCTTCAGCCCCCATTCCTCGGGCTTGAACTGCATGGCTTCCTGCTCGCGGGCCTGCTTCTCATCGGGCAACTGGAAGGGCTCGATTTCCGTGGCGCGGGCAGGATGGTCCTTGCGGAGCGGGTGGCCGGTCCAGGTATTGGGCATGAGGATACGGCGAAGGTTCGGGTGGCCCTCGAAGCGAATGCCGTACATGTCCCAGGCCTCGCGCTCGTACCAGTTGGCATTGGGCCAGATGGAGGTCGCCGAGGGGACTACGGGCAGATCGATCGGGATACCCACCTTGAGACGGATATCCGCGTTTCGCTCGAAAGATAAGAGGTGGTAGACCACCGTAAAGTCGCCAAAGGGATGCCGTTCACGGTCGAGACGCACCCGCTCGTCGATGCCAAACAAATCATAGAGCAGACGGTAGGGCTTCGGGGCATCGCTCTTGAGCCACATCAGGACGGGCAGCAGCAACTGCGCGCTCACCCAGAGCGTCGGAATTCCGTCGCGGGTTTCCTGAACAACCAGCGCGTCGACGCCGAAGCGTTGCTGCAATTCTTCCGTTATGGTGGTAGTACTATCCATGAGTTTGGCCGGGTAAACCTGAAATTCGGGTGAATGGGAATTGTTGGAGCGTGCCGAAAGGGGGTGTCAGATGGTGTCGGGTCGTGCGAGATCGGTTACAGCCATGCGCGCATCCCGCTTCAGATCCCGCTGGCAGAGGCGCTCGGGTTGAATGACGCCCTGGGGGCCAACGGCCCAACTCAAGGGCCGACGCTCCTTGCCGATGGTGTCCTGCAGGAGCAGAAGCCCCTCCATGAAGGCTTCGGGCCGGGGCGGGCATCCGGGGACGTACACGTCGACCGGGAGAAACTTGTCCACGCCCTGCACGACACTATAGATATCATACATGCCACCGGAATTGGCGCAGGAACCCATGGAAATGACCCAGCGTGGTTCCATCATCTGCTCGTAGAGTTGCTTGATAACCGGGGCGACCTTGATGAATACGGTGCCCGCAACCACCATTACATCGGCCTCGCGAGGCGTGGCGCGGATAACTTCAGAACCGAAACGGGCGAGATCATACTTACTGGTGAGACTCGTGGCCATTTCCACAAAGCAGCAGGAGAGGCCGAAGTTAAACGGCCAGACGGAGTTTTTTCGCCCCCAGGAAATCAGGTCTTGCAGTCGCGTGAGGACAAGGCTGTCCTGCACCGCCTTCATGGCGGCGGGCGACGCACCCAGGGCTTCTTCCGAAGGCTTGCTGAGCGACCAGTCCATAGGGTTAATTCTCCCAGAGCAACACCGGCTGCGCGGTATTACCGTTTCGACTCCAAAGCACCCAGGCGCCACAGATAGGCGAGGGAGGCCAGGACGACACCGACGAAAACGCACACCTGAGCATAGCCCACCCAGCCCGCCTCCCTCACCACTATGCACCAGGAGTAAACGAAGACCGACTCGAGGTCAAAGATAACGAAAAACATGGCGTAGAGATAGAAGTCCGCCGAAAGGCGCACACGGGCCGTGCCGGTGGAGGAAATCCCCGACTCATAAGGCTGGGCATCGGCCCGATTTCGTATTTTCTGCCCGAGAAAATACGAGGCGCCGATCATGCCGATCACGAGACAGAGGACTGCCACGAAATACACGCCTATTGGCCAGAATATCACTGAGGGTTCCTGAGGGTTCACACACTCACCTTGGGACGGAGGCTGGTCGGTTTCGAGGATTCCAGGCGGATCGACAACACGACCGACCCAAGAACTGCAATACGAGTCTCCCGGCACCGCTTCCCGACCTCAAGATGCCAGAATACATGGAGCGATTTACACCACGTACGACTCGGCGATAGCTTAGCACTCCACGCACCTTTAAAGCAAAATGAGCCCCCCTCAATGTACGCGCCGCCGGGTCGGACAGGCCCGAAATATCCACTTCGGAAGCCCCATCGCCGCGCCCGCAACCTCCGTCGGCCGCCATGGCAAAAACGTCCTCCAATACAGTATGATCCTTGCGAGGCATTCCCCAACGATTCCCCAGGTTTGGGCTGCCTGCATTTTGGAGTGCGGATGGTGCGTCCATAGAATTCAGGGGTGATTGAGGATTAGCCATGAGGTACAACTTCGGTGAGCGCATTGGCCCTTTCGAGATCCTGGGCCGACTGGGCGAAGGGGGCATGGGCGTTGTGTACCGCGCCCGGGACACCCGGATCGGCCGCGAGGTCGCCCTGAAATTGCTCCCCCCGTCCTACGCCCTTGAACCCGACCGAATCGCCCGCTTTCGCCGCGAAGCCTCTGTTCTGGCCTCCCTGAATCACCCCAACATCGGCGGCCTGCACGACGTTCTGGAGGCCGACGGCGTTCATGTGCTCGTGTTGGAGCTTATCGAAGGCGAGACCCTCGGGGAAGCCATCCGCCGGGCTCCGCTCACCACCGACCGGGCCCTTCCCCTCTTCGCGCAGATTGCACGCGCCCTCGAAGCCGCGCACCAGAAGGGTATCGTCCATCGGGATCTCAAGCCGGGCAATATCAAGGTCGGCCCGGACGGCGCGGCAACCGTCATCGATTTTGGCATTGCAAAAACGGCCGCCGTGGCCACCATCCAGTCGGATGCCGACACGCAGATTCCGGGCGCGACACCCGATGCTCTGGAGACGACCAACGGACTGCTGATCGGCACGCCCGCGTACATGAGTCCCGAGCAGGTCCGAGGCGGGCAGATTGACGAGCGCGCCGACATCTGGGCCTTCGGATGCTGTCTTTACCAGGCCCTCACGGGCCAACTTCCCTTTCACGGCGATACCGCCACCGATACGGTCGCCGCTATCCTGCGTTCGGAGCCGGATTGGGAGCTGCTCCCGCCGGACTTTCCGACGGAAGCTTACGTGGTCCTGCGACGGTGCCTGGAAAAGGATGTGAATCTCCGGCTGCGTAGCGCGGGTGATATCGCACTCACCCTGACCTTCCAGGCCGACGCCACGGACGAAAGCGCCCACGCCGCCCGGGATTGGGTGCCGGTGGCCGGGGAGTCCGTGCTGGGTCGACCGAATTGGCGATTGGACGAGCGTCTCGGCGAGGGGGGCTTTGGCGAGGTATGGCTCGCCGCCCACCGGAAGACCGAGGCGAAGCGCGTTTTCAAATTCTGCCGCGACGCGGAGCGAATCAGGGGCCTGAAGCGTGAAGTGATCCTGTTTCGCTTGCTCAAGCAATCGCTGGGAGATCGGAAGGATATTGCGCAGATTATTGACTGGCAGTTTGAGCGCGCGCCTTACTACCTGGAATCGGAGTACACCCGGGCGGGCGATCTCTCCCAGTGGGCCGATATGCAGGGTGGTATCGGCGCGGTACCCCTGGAGACACGCCTCGACATCGTGGCTCAGGTGGCGCGGGCCGTGGCCGCCGCCCACTCGGTCGGGATCCTCCACAAGGACATTAAGCCGTCGAATGTGCTCATCGCGCAGGGCGAAGGGAATCCCCCCCAGGCGGTGCTCACCGATTTCGGGATTGGCTATCTCACCGACCGCCATCTCCTCGCGGAGAAGGGAATTACCGCCACAGGACTCACGGAAGCGATCGACGGGTCCGCGAGCAGTTCCTCCGGCGCGGGCACGCGCATGTACATGGCCCCCGAACTCATCGAAGGCAAGGGCGCCACGATGCAGTCCGACGTGTACGCCCTTGGCGTGCTCCTGTACCAATCGGTCGCGGGCGATTTTGCCCGCGCCCTGGCCCCCGGATGGGAACGGGACATCGAGGATCCCCTGATCCGCGAAGACATTGCCGCCTGCGTCGACCGAGACATTTCCCACCGACTCCAGAGCGCGTCGGAATTGGGCGAACGCCTGCTCCACCTCCAGGAGCGCCGCGCCGAACTTGAACGGGAGATCAGCGTCCGGGAAACGCTGCGGCAGGCCCAGGACACGGCGGCTCTCGCCCGCGTCCGCCGCACCCGGCTCGTCGCGGTCACGGTCTCCGGTATCGCCATCAGCGTGCTCCTGACGCTTTATGCCATCCGCGAGACGCAGCGCGCCTCGGTCGAGGCCGATCTGCGTTCCGAGGCGGAAACCCGCTCCCAGGAAGCCCACCGCGAGCGGGAGCGGGCGGAGGAGAACTTGCAGATTGCCCGGGGCGCGGTGGACGAGTTCTTCGTAAAAATGGGCCGCAGTTCGCTGGCGTACGACCCTTCCTACGCCCCCTTGCGGACCAGCCTGATCAAGTCTTCGTTGCAGTATCACCAGCAGTTTGTTGACGCCTACCGCGATGTTCCCGCACTCCGTGGCGACATGGCGTGGACCTATTTCACCATGGCGGCCATGCTCATGCAACTGGAAGACGCCACGTGGTTCGATGCCTATGCCGACGGACTGGAACTGCTGGCGGAGATCCTGCGCACCGAGACCAGGCCGGAAGATCTGGGCCGCATGACCGAAGGCGTCTGGCATGCCGGGGCCACCGGCGGCCCAAACGCGATCAACTCGATCCGCATGGATCCCAAACGGGCTTTCGAACTCGGAAAGCGGGCGATTGAACTGACCGAATCCCTGGCCGTGAAGTACCCCCAGATCCGCGCCATCCGGAACGATCTGGCGATCGATTACCACCTCCTGGGGCACATAGTGGAGCCAGCATCGCGGGATGAGGCCATGGCCGCCCACGGGCGTGCGCTCGCCTTGTGGAGCGCGCTCCTGAAAGAGGACAGCGAATCGATTGATTATATGTACGGCACGGCGCTCAGCCTGAGCCGCATCGGCAGTCTCCACGATCTGGCCGGGAACACGGCGGAGGCGATTAGCCACCTGGAACGGGCCCGCACGATGTACGAACAGGTCCTCTCTCATTCCCCGGGCGTGCCCCAGTTCTATGAGACCTATGCGCGGTTCCTGAACAACTACGGCCAGGCGCTCGCCAATTCCGGCCAGTTGGAGAAGAGCATCGAGGCCTTCAACGCCGGTGGCACGCGTCTGGATGAGCTGATGGCCACCTACCCGAGCCTGAAAAACTTTCATCCCCTGGCCGCCGATATCGCGTACCAACGCGGGCGCACAAAACAAAGACTCGGCCAGTGTGAGGAAGCCCTGGAAGACTTCAAGAAGGCAGCGGTCTTTTCCCCGGATACGCTGGAGAAAAGCGCCGTGGCCGTGGTCGAGGGCACCGGTGGAACGTGTGCGAATCCCGATCTCGCGCTGACCGTCGCGTCCGATGCAACCGGGCTCCACCCCAGTTCGGCCGTCGCATGGCGCGCGCTGGCCGCCGTACGGCTGGCGCGAAAGGAATTTGGGAATGCCCTTGAGGCGCTTGCCCGCGCATCGACCCTGGAACCCCAGGGACCGGCCCACGCACGGGATCTGTTTCTCTCGGTGCATTGCCAGGTTGAGCTCGGCAATTGGGAAGTCGCCCGTGAACTGCACACCCAGGCGATTGCATTGCTGGATGTCCTGGGGCCGGGCGCGGTTGAGACGCTGGAACCGCTCAAGGCCGAATCGGAAGCCCTGTTGGCGGGCGGACGCGAAAAATAGCAGAGGGGGCG
>JBHEKR010000551.1:0-11422 GCA_041859365.1 Candidatus Hydrogenedentales bacterium | reverse complement strand
CTGGAAGCGGCCGACACCAGCAGCCCGAAGAAGCTTGGTGCTGCCGTAGAAGCGCTCGTGAAAGAGATCTACCTCGAGTGCCAGACCATCGTCTTCAACGGCGACGGCTACTCCGAAGCCTGGCACCAGGAAGCGGCCAAGCGCGGTCTGCCGAACCTCAAGACCACACCCGACGCGCTGCCCGCGCTGAAGGACAAGGCCGTTTACGACCTCTTCGAGAAGTACGAAGTCCTCACGCCCCGTGAAACGGAAAGCCGCTACGAAGTCTACGTCGAGCAGTACATCAAGAGCATCAACGTTGAATCCAACCTGATGCTGGAGATCGCTCAGACCATGATCTTCCCGGCAGCCATCCGCTACCAGGGTGAACTGGCCACCAGCCTCGCGAACCTGAAGGCCGTGGGTATCGAGACCGATGCCGACACCCTCAAGTACATCACCGGGCTCATTGCCGACCTTCAGAGCGCCCTCAAGGCGCTCGCCACGGCCAAGGCGGGCGAGCCCCACGATCCCGAGGCGGGCTGCAACTACTGCCGCGACGTCATTATCCCCGCGATGGTAACCTTGCGCAGTGTGGTGGACGAGTTGGAGACCATCGTCGCCGATGACCTCTGGCCTCTGCCGACCTACCAGGAAATGCTCTTCGTCCGCTAAGGGACTGGAGTCCCATACCGACCCATTCGGGAGCCTGCGGCCTGCGCCGCAGGCTCTCTTGTTTTGGGTTTCGGAGGGTGGGCTGCAGGGACGGTAGAGACAATAGGGACGGTAGCGGAAAATCTCTGAAATTACCTGCTGTCCCTGTTGTCTCTGCCGTCCCTGGGTGCTGGGGGGCGGTACCGTGCGTCAAAACCACTGCATCCGGCGACAGCAAAATGTTATACTCGGGCTCTCACGTGACCGATTTCGTTTGCCGAATACTTAGGAGAAGCCCGTGAAAAAATTCGCGATAGTTGTCGCTGCGTTGTGTATCGCCGGTTGCCAGGGCCAGGGAGGCCAAGGCGTCGTGGAAACCGTCATGTCCGACTTTGGCCTGGCGGAAAAGCCCGAAGGCTATGTCTCCGGCGCCGATAAAGTGTATGAGGCCCTCAATGCCGTGGGCGAGCAGGAAATGAAGCGCATGAATCAGGCCGAACGGCTGGGCGTGGTGAAGGTGGAGGAAGACGGCCTCAAAGTGAACTACTACAAGGAAGTTAAGGAATACGTTTCCTACTACCCGCTGGATGCCCAGGCCTCTTCCAAGGCCGCCGATCGCGATCGCGGGTACGTGGCCTACCTCGAATACCGCTACCGCGTCCTCCAGGGGCCCCGCAAGGCCAACCGCACCGAGGCCCAGGCGGAGTCCGCCACCGTGGATACGGGCAAGGAAGGTCGCGAAACCTACCGCTACCGCTTTAACGCCGGTGGCACGTGGGATGGCGGCAAGGGCGAGCGAACCCAGGAGAAGTAGGGGAGGCGTCGTAGTCAGGATTCGCCGCGGATCTCCGCCAGTACCCGCATCTTGGCCTCGATCATGACGGGGTGGCTCAGGTTCAGCAAATTGCGGAGCTTGGCCGCCAGATGGTCCTCATGGCCGTCGAGGTACTTGTCCGAGTAGAAAATCCTCCAGATTTCCTCCACGATCTGCACCTTCTCCTCCACGGAAAAGGCAGTGTTAATCTCGCGGGTGAACTGGTGGAGACTCGTGCTCTCGTCGTGCACCGTCATGGCCTGTTGGAGCAGCTCATCGGCTTCTTCGGGCGTCAACTCAAAACGCTGACGCAAGACGGTCAGAATATGCCGCCGCTCGTCGTCGGAAAAATCACTGTCCGCCCGCGCGGCCTCCAGCAGCAGCACGCACGTGGCCAGGTGCACGGAATCAGGTTCTGTAGCGGCGGGTGCGGAGGAGCCTCCGCCAAAGAGGCTTGCAAATCGTTTTAGCATGGGCGTTCTCACTAATTTCTGGAAGGGTTGTGCGGCCAAGATAGCATATTGGCTTGCTTGCCCGCGAAATTGGCCATCGCTGAGTAGCTCCTTCAAGTCTCAGAACTTGGGACTAATTCCGAAAAACGGGAGCACGGACTTTCTTACCCGCGCTCCCGAATGCGCAATAATCATTCGAATCCCCTCACGAAATCCCAAAACGCCCCAGTCCCAGGAACTCGGCGGGCTCTTCGGTCGTTCCGCTCATGCAATAATCCGCCATGATCGCGCCAATCACCGGGGCAAACTTGAAGCCATGCCCGCTGAAGCCCGCCGCGATGAACACATTCTCATGATGGGGATGGCGATCAACGATGAAGTGCTCGTCGGGTGTCATCGTGTAGATGCAAGTCTTCCCGGTCCACCGGCCCAGCGTCAGATCCATCAGGTGACGCGCCGCGAAGGCCTGAACAGGGGCCACGTCTTCCTGTGACACCGCACGGTCCACGTCGGAAGGGTCCTGGAGAAATGCGCCGGGATGATGGTGTGCGACTTTGACGCCATCGACGTCCATGCGCGGGAAGCCATAGAAAAATCCCTCGTCGGTCTGGATTCCAAAAACCGGCGCGCCGCGATCGGCGTCGTGAATCGTGGATTCCGGCTGGAACCAGGCCAGAATCACGCGGTGGGGCGAGAGAGGCAGTGTTAGCTCACGCAAGAGTGATCCCGCCCAGGGGCCCGCGCTAATCACGAGGCTCGCGGCGGTGTATTCGCCCCTGGCGGTCGTCACCCGGATGCCAGCGCCATCCTGCCGCCAGGACAACGCACCTTCGTTTGGACGTAGCTCCGCACCCCGGCTGCGCGCACCGGCGAGATGGGAGGCAACGCAGTTTTCCACGCACAGGTACCCGCCAAGGGGGTCAAAGAGAATATCCATATCCGGATCGGCCCTCAGCCCCGGGAATCTCGCCACGGCATCACCCGCCGATACGCTCTCCAGAGGAAGGTCGTGGGCCGCCGCCGCGCGGCGCGTACCCGATACAACATCATCGCCCGGCCGTCCGGCCACGAACATGCCGCACAGATTCATCGTCTCCACGTCTGATTCGTCGCCCAGCTCGTGCCAGTACACGTAAGCCCGCTTCAGAAGCGGCACATAGTCGGGATGCTCGAAATAGGCCTGGCGAATGATGCGGGACGCGCCGTGAGAACTACCCCGATCATGGACGAGGTCAAACTGCTCCAGTCCCAGCACCCGCTGGCCGCGCCGTGCCAGGTGCCATGCCGTGGCCGCCCCCATGCCTCCAAGGCCTATGATGATGGTATCGTACATCTTGAAACTCCCCGGAAAATGAATATTTCGGGCCCGTTAAACGTATTCTCGGCAATCTACCCTGAGGGCCGCGCCATGCTACCCCTTCGCACAGGACAATTCAAACCGGCAATGGGTTTGTCGGACTTCATGCGCTGTGGTAGCATCGCGCGGGGGAGATGCGAGTGGAAATACATGCGCCGGGAGCCCGGCTCCGGAAGGAAGACAAGCAATGGTTGACTTAACCCTCGCCAATCCCGAGGGCGCCTATCTCTTTCTCACGCTCATGACGGCCATCGGGGTCGTGCTTGGCGGGGTCATCTTCGCGGTTGCCGCCCTGCCCGGAGCGCGGCGGCCCCCTTTTCGTAATTTTGACGCCATGCCCCGCACGGGCGCGGTCTGCGGACTGGGCGTGGCGCTGTTTCTCATCTTCATTGCGTGGAACACGGCCTTTGGCGAGTTCTACCGCATCGAGATTCGTGACGGCGCTGCCCATCTCCACTACCACATGCCGGCAAGAATTCCCGTGCTTTCCCTCTAATCGATCACCGGCATGCGCAAAGCGATGACGATGGACAAGACCCGCGCGTGGCGCATCGACCTGGAAACCACCGACGGGGTCTACCACAGCGCCAACATGAGCCGCCCTCAGATGGAAGAGGTTTGGAAGACCCTGGCGGACTTTGTGAAGCCCCTGGCATAGCGGGCTTCGCGGTAATTCTTCAGGCAGGCCCGCAGCGGCAGGCGCTTGATTCCTTTCACCGCAAGAGCACTTACTTCACGCGCGCCCGATTCCTGCAGATGGGTGTTGTCTTCCTTACCCTCCGGGTAGTTCGGGTGCTCGCCCGGCGCAAGATTCAAGAAGAGCTTCGTTGTCGCATCCGGCCCCAACCGGGTAAAGCGCTTCCGCGTCATCTTATGCAGGTCGATCAGCGGCACCCCCATCTCGCGCGCCAGCCGTCGTGTTGCATTGGGGTAGTCTCCATGTGTGTCGCCCATGCGAGTCGGCGAAATCCAGCGGTTGCGATTGATTGGCGTGAGCAGGACCGGGCGCGCGCCCGCCGCGCGTGTCTCCTCCACATAGCGCCTCAGATGTTCCGGGAAGGTCGTGGCCGGATCGGTGAAGCGATTCCGATCATCCTTCTTCTGGTCATTGTGGGCAAATTGGATGAACACCCAGTCCCCAGGCTGTAGCGCCTCCCGAATCGGCGTCCAAGACCCCTCCTCGTAAAAACTCTTCGAACTCCGACCGCCTTTGGCGCGATCATCTACATGAAGCCGCGCGGGGTCGAAATGCTCCTGCAGAACCTGCGCCCAGCCGTGGAGGGGATAGCGTTCCGGCGGATAGGGCGCGGAGGTGCTGTCGCCGATGACGTAGAGGGTCCTTACCACGGGTGCCGAGTCGGTCTTCTCGGTCGCATATATCTCCGGGGTAAGCGCCACGAGGCCGAGAATGACCAATACGAAGGGGATAGCGGCGCGGCGATGAATCAAAAATTCAGTCTCCCTTGTTGTCGCAGTCAATGTGGGCACGCTTCGGAAAGGAAAGGCTCTTCCCTTCCGTCGGCTTCCGTTTTTCGGGGTCAGAAAAAGTATTGACCACGGAATGGCACGGATAACACAGAAATTGATTGCGGAATAGAAGCATTCATCCGTGTTATCCGTGCCATCCGTGGTCACAGAAATCAACCGAGCTTCGTCACATCAAGCCACGTCTTCGCCATGAGCGCATGGCCCGCCATGGTGGGGTGGACGCCGTCCTTTGCCCAGTACTCCGGCGGTGTGGAGGCGCTCAACGCGTCGTCAAACATCGACTGAAACGGTACAAACAGCGCGCCCGCCGTCTTTGCAGCGGCCTTCGCCACGGCGCGCCGCTCATCGAATTCGGGGAACCAGGTGTCGTCAATTGCGCCGCAGCGAAGGACGAAAGGCTCGCAGATCACGAGGGTCACTTCGGGCAGCGCTTCGCGCGTACGGGCCAGCAGCGCATTCAGGCCGGTTTCATAGACTGCGACGGTGCCATCGTACTTGCCCGCGCGCGCGTGCCACATATCGTTCACGCCAATCAGAATACTCAGCAGCGCGGGCTTCAGGTCAATGGTATCCGTCTGCCAGCGCGCGTCGAGATCGGGAACCTTGTGCCCGCTGATGCCGCGATTGTAGCACTGGAGCGTTTTCTCCGAATGTGCACCCAGCAATTGGGAAGCGATCATGGCCGCATAGCCATCGCCGAAAGCCGGGAGCTGATTCGGCGCAAGATTGTCTTTCGCGCGCCCCGCGTCGGTGATGGAATCGCCCTGGAAAAGAATGACATCGTTCATTTTCAGTTTTGCCTTCTTGCCCGCCGCGTGGCTGGGTTTCGCGATCAGGGTGGCTGCGCCCGCGGTGATGGCCGCGCCATAGAGCAGGTCGCGTCGGGTCAGGGTGGGGGATTGGGACATGGTTGATTTCTCCTTGGTAAGGTCAGGGCAGGGGCCCGAAGCTCTTGGACAAAGTGGACGAAGTGGACAGCGTGGACAAAGTGGACTGAACACCAGTTCGATAGACGCGTTCTTCGTTGCTCATTGTCAATTGTCAATTGTCCATTGTCAATTGTTCACTCTGCCACCATCACATTCTTCAGCGTACCGATCTTCTCAATCGTCGCCTCCACCACTTGGCCGGGTTTCAAGAGCTTGCCGCTGCTGAGGCCGATACCCTCGCAGGTGCCGGTGGCGATGATGTCGCCCGGCTCCAGGGTTACCAGCCGAGACACGAACTCGATCACCGCGGCCACGGGGAAGATCATGCGGCCCGTGCTGCTGTGCTGTCGTTCTTCGCCGTCCACGGTGAGGCGGAGATCCAGGATCTGCGGATCTGGAATAGCCCGCGATGAAGCGACCGCCGGACCCACGGGGAAGAATCCGTCGTGCCACTTGCCGTGCATCCAATCGAAGAAAATGTCCTTCGGACGTTCCTTGCGATCGGGGTTGGGCCGGTACTTGCGATCGGAGATATCGTTGACGACGGTGTAGCCCGCCACATAGCTCAGGGCTTCGGCCTCGCTGACGCCCTTGGCCTTCTTGCCGATGATCACGCCGAGTTCGCATTCATAGTCGATGAAATCCGGACTGACTTTGGGAATCACGATCTCGCCGTTGGGATCACTCAGGGCGGTGCGGGGCTTGGAAAAGAGATAGGGGAAGGTCTCCTGACGCTCCACCGCGATCTCGCCGCCCTCCTGGATATGGAGCGCGTAGTTACCCGCCAGCAGGAAGATCTTGGGGTTCGGCGGAAGAGGATTGAGCAGCGTCACGGACGCGGGGTCCAGCTCCAACTGTGCCAGCGAATCACCCGCCTCGGAAATCCACTTGGCCAGGGCCTCTGCTTCGTGCTCGTGGCTGCCATGGGGCAGGAGCGCGAGAATGTCTTCATGGGGAAGTGATATCGACTGGCTCGTGCTCTGGTTGTGCACGTCGACGGCATCCTGAATCGATACGATGGCTTCGTCGTGATAAAAGCCCAGTTCGACACTGTCGCTGCGTTGGAATCGGCAAATACGCACGGGTAACTCCTTAGTTTGTGGCCGTGGTGATGTACGGTAAATTGTTTGGGTTTTCGAGGGTGAAAGCACCCGATTTCAGATACGTACCCTCCGCTACACCGGCGCGAAGCAGCTTGCCCGCTGCGTCGTAGCGCAACCAGACCGCGTTGCCGTCGCTTTGAACTATTTCGGCCCCGCGCCCCGAAAGACTTATGCCGGGCTCGATTGGATCGCGGAGCAATACCATATCATAGCCGCCGCCGGGAAGCTCAATCTGCAAGCCCACGTGACTTTCTGGAAGGTTTTCGCCTGTGATGTCGGCGGCATCCACCCGCTGGGGTTGTAACGCTGGGCTCTTGCCGGTATACGGTTCGTAGACCGCGACAAAGGTGCTCTCCAGGGTTCCATCAGCTGCCGTGCGCTGCTCCACCAGGCGGGGAATCCATTCCTCCGTTGTTGCGTCATAGCCGCCTGTCGCGATCCACGCTTCCGATGTTCCGGCGGAAGCTCCTCGGGAGAGACTGGTATAGGCCAGGCCCAGCGCAGTGGGCTCGGGAAGCAACTTGTTCCGATCTTCCACGGTCCAGAGGCCGAGCCACCACTTGGTGACCTTCGGATCCATCTGAAAATTCCGCGTCTGCGTTTCGTAGCCGTAATCCGGCGCGGGGGCGAGCTCCAGTCCATAGGTCGCCAGCGGCCCGAAGTGACTCTGGGTAAACTTCGTGTGGTTCGTGCCGCCGGAGACGCGGAAGACGTCGATTACGTAGAAGGTTTCCTCGTCCACATCAACCAGCGCAATGGTGCGTTCGTAGCGGTTGCCGTCGTTGAGTTCCGGGGCCGAGGCGCGGATGAGCTGGAAGGGGGCCTCGTCGATCCAGAGCGTCGTCTCGCCCGCTTTCGAGGGCTGGTTTTTCCCATCCACCACCACGGTATTGTGCGCGGCGGTCATGGTGTACCAACGCCCTCGGGGGGATTGCCAGCCGCCGAATTGCACCGGAGGATAGCCCATCTCCGGCATCAGGTCCAGCCCGTGGGCGAAGAGCCTCAGGTTCATGCCGTCCTGGTGACCATGGCCGCCGCCCGCGTCGTAGTCGAGCCACACCGCACGACGATTTGCCCCTTTGCCCGAGCGGAGGATGGCCAGGCGCCACGCCTCCTTGTTCACGCTGCCGAGGGCAATCTCTTCGCCTTCCTTCTCGATGACCGCGCCAAGGGCCGCCTGAAGCGCCTCGGGTTTCTCGCCAAAGATGTCGTAGGGCAAACCGTCGAGCGATTTGTTGTTTACGTGATACAAGGTCTGCGCAAAGACCACATCGCCCGTCGCGGTATAGAGGTCCCACAGGAATTGAAAGGTCGAAGGCATCAGTGGCCAGCCGCCCGCGCCGGGCTTGATGAACTGCATGCCCAGGTAGCCGCCCATGGGCATGGCGTAGGAGCCCGTGTCGCCCGAAAGGGGATAATAGCGGTCCAAGCACAGGGTATCGATGTGGAAACGGTAGGTGTCGTGGATGCGGGGCTGGCGCTTCAACACGGCGGGAAGAAAGGCGGGGTCCGCCTTGGAAAACTCCGCAAGGAACTGCGCCAGGGACGAAACGGTGAAGCTCGCGTACCCCGAGAGGCCCTTTTCGCCCGTAACGCCGTCCACCGCCGTGGCCTGCTCCAGCATGGGGTCCAGAATCGCCCACAGGGCCTCGTCGGGCTCTTGCAGCGCCTTCGTGATGACCGCCTTGCAAATCTCCGCGCGCGGATAGTTGGAGTAAATCTTCTCCGGGTGCGCCAGCGCATCGCGGAGGATGCGACCCTCGATATTGCGGCGGATATCCGCCTCCGAGGTCTTCGGATTGTCCAGTAGATACGTCGCCGACTGCTTCGCGAGGAACGCGACCAGCGCCGCATCTTCCTCCAGTCCGGGAAAGACCATGTCATAGGCGAGCGCCAACTCCCGCGTCTCTTCACAGGTGTCGTGCCACGTGGACACGTAGCCCGCCGTGCCGGGACCTTCATACATGATGCCCTGGGGCTTGAAATCAAAGGTGGGGTAGAGGTCCGCCACGCGATCCAGCATGACCAGAGCCTTGTGGGCATAGCTCGGGTCGCCCGTGAGCACGTAGGCCGCACTGAGATTGTTGATACCGCCGAGGACCACTTGCTTCCACTGTCCATAGATGAGGTAGGCCGCGATGAAGCGCCAGCGGTCGCCCTTCTCGTTCACATAGCCGTTGCCATCGTCCACACCGAATTTATGCAAGGGATCGGCGGGGTCGGGGTGTTCCGTGTTAAAGAGCAGTGCGCGATCCGCCTTGCTTTCGTCAAAAATACCGTGGGCATCCAAGCCGGAATCGTAGTAGGCCTTGAAGTCGTTTTTCGGGAACCATTCGCCGCTCGTGGGGTCCTGGGTCTTCCAGGGATGGTTCATGGCGTCCATTTTCCACGTGTACATGGGCACCGGCTCGTTGGTGATGGGAGAATAACCATTCGACCACACCATCCACGCCCGGGGCAGCGTCGCGCCAAACATCAGCTTCCAGAGGGCCTCGTCGCTCATCGCGTGCCAGGGGGCTGCCGCCGCCACCACCTGCTCGCGAACGCCCGAGGCCCATTGTCCCTCCGCGACGTTGGCCCGCACCCGCGTCACGACCTCGGGGGGATAGAGGGCGCTGGATTGCTTCAAGAGTTCCTGCGCGGGGGCGATGGACACTATCAAGAATATTGAGGCGGCAAATAGACTTCGCAAAGCGGCTTCCTTTCGGTCAGCAATTCTCAGGAAGGAAAATAGTATCACCACGAAGAAACGAAGGGCACGAAGAAATTTCTGAAAGGGCTGAAGTAACTATGGACAAAGTGGACGGTGTGGATAGTGTGGACAGAGTATGCTTTGTCGGTGCCGTCCACTCCGTCCTCCTTGTCCACCCAGTCCACTCAGTCCACGATCCTCCCGCCAACTTGTATGCCACCTCAAAATCCACTAAGGTAATCCCCCACGGCCCAATCGGCCCCATGCATCATCCCAACCACCGGAGATCGCCCCGTCCATGGACCAAGGACTCGCCGCCGCCGACTACATCATTCTTGCCGGCTTTTTTGTCGTCATGCTGGCGATCGGGATCATTTACGCCCGGCGCATGAAGAATCTCAGCGATTTTTTCAGCGGCGGGGGACAGGTGCCGTGGTGGCTTTCGGGCATCTCGCTGTACATGACGACCTTCAGCGCCTTCACTTTTGTCTCGTATTCGGCGCTGGCCTACCAGTACGGCTTCGTCGCGGTCAGCATCTGGTGGTTCTCCATTCCCGGCTGTCTTCTGAGCGCCTGGTATCTCGCCGGTCGCTGGCGTCGCGCGGCGACCACGAGCCCGGTGGAGTATCTGGAGACGCGCTACAGCTCCACGGTGCGCCAGGTTTTCAGTTGGTTCGGCGTGCCGCTGATTGTGCTGGATGACGCGCTGAAGCTCTTCGTTATCGGTACGATGATTACGGCCAGCCTGGGCATCGAAGGCACCGAGCAGCGGGCCATTGCCATCGTGGGCTGCGGCACCATCATGCTGCTCTACACGCTCATGGGCGGGCTCTGGGCGGTTCTGATTACCGACTTCGTTCAGTTTATCGTCATGGCGGCGGCGGTACTCGTGCTCGCGCCCCTGGCCGCCGTTAAGGCGGGGGGCGTATTTCCCGTGCTGGAGAAGCTGCCCGAGGGCTATGGGAATATCACCAACGCCACCTACACCTGGCCGTGGCTGCTGTCCTTCGCGGTGATCCTCGCCCTGACCTTCGCCACGAAGTGGCCCTATGTACAACGGTACTACGCCGCCAACAGTGACAGGGATGCTCGCTGGGTGGGCTACACGGTGGCCTTTTTCACCCTCATCGGCCCGCCCATTCTTTTCTGGCCCGCGATCTCGGCCACGCAGTTTCTCCCCGGCGTGGAAAACGCCAATGACATCTACCCGATGATCTGTCGCCTCCTTTTGCCCGCGGGCCTCATGGGTGTGGTCATTGCCGCCATGTTTTCCGCCACCATGTCCATGCTCTCCAGCGACTACAACGCCCTCTCTTCAGTCATTACCAATGACATCATCAAACGCCTCTTCCGGCCCCACGCGACGGATCGCGAGCTGGTGTTTCTGGCCCGGGCGAGCACCTTTGCCGTGGGCGGCGTGGCCATGGCACTCGCGGTGGTGCTGGTCTATCAGGAGAGCCTGGAGAACCTGGTGGACTACATGGCGAAGCTCTTTGCGGTGCTGTTGCCGCCCGTTGCCCTGCCCATGGCTGCGGGACTGCTCAGCAATAGAGTGTCCGAGCGCGGCGCGCTGTCGGCCTTCGCGCTGGGATCTTTCTGTGGTATTGCGGCCTATGTTGTCGGTGGAGGGGAGGGGCTGGCCTGGCTACGCTCGGTGCCGTGGCTCACGTGGATTTCCATCCTCCCCACGATCCTCGGCCTCGTCGTCGGCAGCACAATCTGGCCCGATTCCACCGCGAAACGCGCGCAGGTGGACGCTTTCTTGAACGGGCTCATCGACCGAGCCCCGAAGGGCGGAAAGCGGGATCGTAGTGTTGACGGTCAGTATGCGCTGTACATCATCGGCATGACAGTCATCGCCCTCGGCGTCGTAATGGCGGTCGCGGTGATGGTCACTGCGCCCCTGCGCGAAGGTTGGCTGTCGATTGCCGTCGGCGTCGTGTTCCCCCTCGGC
>JBHEKR010000516.1:0-3243 GCA_041859365.1 Candidatus Hydrogenedentales bacterium | reverse complement strand
CTTTTGCACCGGAAGCCTGGATCGCGGGCGGCTCGGGTCAGGTGCTCGTGGCGACATCGGGCGAGGCATGGACTGCCCAGTGGCCGGTGAAGGGGGTGACCTCGCGCCTGACCATACCGGGCGCACCGTCCACCCAGGTGTTTGCGCTGGAGACCTATCCATTGGACAACGCCGTGATCACGCCCGCCTTTCCGCCGACCCAGACCCTGTGTGTGCGCCGCAGGGACAATGCGCCCTTTCTGGCCGTGTGGGACAGTTGGAAGGAGACGCCCAATCTGCAATCGGTTGAAGTCGCATTGAATCGGTCCGACGCCCTGCGGCTGACCACGGCGGATCATACCTATCACGTGGCCTTCGGGCCGGGTGAGGCCGAGTATGGAGATGGCGTTCGCTTCGAGAGCGATGCCGCATTCACGCTCGTGCGGGATCGCGACGCCGCCACGCTGGTGCATGGTACGGTGCTGACCATCGGCGCGACCGAAGGAACAACCACGCTGCGCCTCAGCGCGCCCGCTACGATTTCAATGGTGTGGAAGGCTGGGAAACCCGAGGTGCGGATTGAGGGCGACATCAGCCACGATACAATTGGCGGGGAGGATCACCCGCGGCCGGCGCCAGATGTGACACCTACCGTCGAAGGGAATTGGCTGGGCGGGGACGGTCTCCCGAGTCAGGTGAATCTGGCCGCGTCGGCGGTACGGTGACCGTGCGCGAGGGGGGGAGGCTGCACCCATAGCGGGACGTGGTGGAAGCGCCCGATATTACTGCGGGGGCAGTTTCCGATCATCCCGACATCCCGATTTTATCGTTGGATCGCGGGCCAATCGGCAGCCGTCTCTGCGCTACTCGAACTGCGTCTCCGTCTCCTCGATCGCATCGAGAATTCGGCGCGCCTCGGCCAGATTGGATTCGTGGACCAGCAGCCGCACGCCCAGACCGGCCTGGAGGTAAGGTTCCATGCCACCGCAATCATCCCGCGACACAATGGACGGGATGCCATGGCTATCGAGGGTCATCCGCGCGATTTCAGCCACCATGTCATTCGGAAAATGCTGGAGCGTGGACACCGGCTCTTCGTTCATGGCCTGTTCCTTCCCGGGTCCGCGTTGAGCGGGGCCCCGATTAATGGGAGACAAATCCGCGGGTGTGGCCGCTGCTCTCCACGAGGGTGATGACACCGCTGTCCAGGCCGCGCGTGCGCGCGAAATAGCGGGCCGTCTCCTCGGCAACGGTGTAGCGGCCCCAGAAGTTGACCTCCTGCTCCGCAATATGAAAAGTCCAGAGGGCCAACTGGTGGGAGTCCGGCTCGCCCGGGTGGGTCTTGCGAAAACGCGACGTATCAATCTGGATGTTGCCCATGACGTAATCCTCTCGCCTGATGTTTGCCCGAGATCGGGCCCCAAGATCCGCCCACAGCCAGTAGCGGATATTCCTGCGCTCTTCTGCATTGTAGCAGATTCCCAGCCAGGTTCAAGGACGATGTTCGGGCGCGGTTTCAACCTTCACGGCGAGCCTCGATTCCCAGAATTCGCGTTTGGTAGCCTCCGCTCGCGCACTCAGTGGCAGGTCCGGCGCGCCGGGGTACGCTTCCGACTTCCACGGAAAGGCCGGAAAGACAAAGGCTTCGCCCGTGGTGGTCGCGGTCACGATATCGGCGCTTCCGGGGCGCATCGCGCCGATTCGGCCCTGGATCTGGAGCACCTCCCGAAGGGTGGCAAGATCCCACAGGATCGAGATGCCGTCGGTGCCCGTGGAAATAAGGCGCCGTCCGTCGTCGCTGAAGCTGACGGAGTACACGCCCTGGGTGTGGCCCTGGAGCTCGTGGGCCTCCTCCCAGGTGCCCGTAGCCCACAATTTCACCCGCCAGTCGTGGCCGCCCGTGGCAAGCCACTGACCGTCCGGAGAGAACACGGCGGAGGGGATGTTTGCCTCGGCATGCTCGAGGATCTTTACCCGTTCCCGCGTCTCGGCCCGCAGCACGTGCGCGGTATCGTCCGCGCTGGCGGAAACGAACCATTCGCCCTTCGGGTGGTAGGAAAGTCCCAGCACTTCGCTCTCGTGTTCTTTCCATCGCGCGATGATCTCGCCGTTGGTCCAGTTCGCCAGCACCAGTTCGCCGTTGTAAAGGCCGATCAAGAGTTCCGATGGCGCGTGGGGATTGAACTCGGAGACATTAACCCGCACGTCAAAAGGACCCAGGACCCGCAGCAGTTCCCGGGTGGCCGTGTCCCAGATCCGCACCGTTCCGTCATGGCTGCTCGTGGCCAGCACTTTTCCATCGGGGTGAAACTCCGCATGGCGCACCGAGGCCGTGTGACCCGCCAGCACGCCGATTGGGTTGCCGGTTTCAGAGTCCCACAGGCGCGCGGTGGTGTCATCGTTGGTCTGCCAGTCGCCCGCGGCCGTGGCAAGCAGGGCGCCGTCGGGGCTGTAGGACGCATGGTTGATCATTCCCGTGTGGCCCTTCAGCGTCCAGTGCTCATCCACCGTATTCGGATTGCGGATGTCCCACTCCTTAACAATACCCTCGTCATCGCCAGACAGCAACGCGTTGCCATCCGGACTGAAACTCAGGCAGTAAATCTGGCGCAGGTGGCCATGGTAGGAGCGGTTAAGGGTCCAGTCCGAAGTATTCCAGAGGTCCAGATCGCGATCGGAATTGCCGCTCGCCAGAAAGCGGCCGTCGGGCGAGTAGGCGACACACCAGATCGTCGATTTGAGCGACTGAATCTGCTTCGCCGGGGCGCCCGTATTCAGATCCCAGACAAATATATTCCGGTCTCGGCCGCCGCTCGCCAGGTACTTTCCGTCCGGGCTGAAATCCATCGAGGTTACCCGACTCGTGTGTGCGGCCAGCGATTTCCAGAGCGTTCCATCGGCGGCATTCCAAATTGAGATCGACTTGCTCTTGTCGGACGTGGCCAGCAGGGCCCCATCGGGGCTGAAGTCCAGCGTTTCAATACCCCCCTCGACCGGCGCGATGGACCAGCGCTCCGCACGGGTTTCAAAGTCCCACATGCGGATGAGCCCATGTTCGTCGCTCGACGCAAAGGTCCGCCCGTCCGGACTGAACTGAACGCAATTGACATCACCCTCTTCCGTGGCGCGCCAACTCGAAAGGACTTTCTTCTCGTCCATATCGTACAGGGTCAGGGATCCCCCTGCCTCCGCGAAAACCGCCACGGGAAGGGTGGGGTGGCAGGAGACTTCAATAATCGCGCCGTTCGGGCTATCGTAGGTGAA
>JBHEKR010000537.1:0-8840 GCA_041859365.1 Candidatus Hydrogenedentales bacterium | reverse complement strand
GTGGTCGAGGCGCGCGAGGATCTTCGCATCACCGCCCGCCAGCGTCGTGGCCTCTTCCAGATCGCGCAGCGCCCGCGCCAGCGTGTCCTCGCTGGCGAGGGGTTCGTTGCCGGGGTCGAGCCGTTCGTAGTAGCGCTCCATCGTCGCGGCGGCGGGCCCGAAGGCCGTCGTGTAGAAATCCGCCAGCAGCGCGTCCACATCCACCTGTGGATTCCACATCAGCCGGTTGGCAATGTAGTAGCCGCGCCCGTGGATGCCCCAGTTGTTCCCGCTCTCCGCGTCCAGGCTCGTCGCGCCCAGTTTCGCATAGCGCGGGATGCGCTGCCGCAGCGACTTCAAGTTGCCGCCGAGTCCGCCGGGGGGCATGTCCCAGTCCCAGAGCCAGAAGGAATAGTAGTCGTAGAAGCCCAGGTTTCGCGTCTTCGCGGGCCAGCGTTCGAGCAGCTCCTCGAAGGTGTAGCGACCCCGCGTGAAGCCCGCCGTCAACTGCACGTAAACATTCGGCTCCAGGTCGAAACTCTGCGGTTCGGAGTGATCGTTGTAGGCGTAGAGCCCCACCTGTTTGCCGGGAAACTCCGTAGCCACCGCCCGCGCCACCTCATTGGCCAAGCCAAAGGCCCGATCCGAAATGGTGCCCGCTTTCACACACGCCTCGCATTCGCAATGGCCGTCCATATCGGAGGTTTCCATGCTCACCATGTCGAGCTTCGGATCGCGACGGAGCTGGGCGAGGGCCCATTCCGTGGCCAATGCGCGCACCGCCAGGTGGGTCGAGCAGAACTGCGGCCCCGTGCGCTTGCCCGCCACCAGCGCGAGGTACTCCGGGTGCGCGTCGAAGGTGGCCTGGTTGTCGCTGATGATGCTCTGCCAGGCATGGCCGCACCAGATCGTCTGCGATTGCGCCATGCGGTTGTGTCGACTCCACGCGCGGTAGGCGGCCTCGCACTTCCCCTGCTCGTAGTCGAAAAAGGCAAAGTTCCACCAGATGCGCCGCGAGGGAATGGCGGGACGATCCGTCTCGTTCAGTGACACGGCCAAGGCCGGTAACGTCGGAACGTGCTCCCACTCGGGCGCGGGAAAGTACCAGCGGCAGCCGAGGTGCTCCAACAGGCGAAACACCGCGTGGGACGCGCCCACATCCGTCGCGCCGATCAGCCGAACGCGCTGCGGCTCGGTGCGGATCGCGAAGGCCTCTTTTCCATCGAAGGTATCGCGGATGGCCAGGGCCTCATCCAGCGAGGGATCCGGAAACTCGGCCAGCGTGCCCACAACGATCCCCTGTGCGCCATCGCCCGCTTCCACGGCAAAGGTCGCCCCGGTGATACGCTTCAAGTAGTCGGCCAATTCCGCGGCCACAGCCCGCGTAGACTCGGAAGCGACCGGCGAGACGATGATGGGCAGCTTGGAGGCTCCGCCCTCCGAGAGAAGGATGGTCGCCGGTCCGTCCTGATCGGCAGCAGACACGGGGAAGAGCGAAAGACAAAACATCAGGACCGTAAAAAAGCGCATTCGATACATCGGCGACCTCGAGGTTGATTCGCAAGATCATCACGTACAGCCGTGACGATGGCGAAGCGAAAGAACAGCCTACCACAAGTTCCCAACCAGGGGCGCCGCGTTTCGAAAAGAACCTCCTGCATGCGCTATCCTTTCCCCACCAGGCTGAGCGCCATCCCAATACACTGTACGTGACAAGGAAAACGAACATGCATAGAGATTCCCGTACTCGCATTGATCGCCGCCAGTTCCTCACGTCCGCCGCCCTGGCCTCGGCCGGGCTGGCTGCCGCTTCGGCCCGCGGCGCATCGCGCCCGAACATCGTCGTCATCACTACCGATCAGCAATGGGCCGGCGCCCTGAGCTGTGCGGGAAACCCCCACCTCAAGACTCCAGCGATGGACAGTCTGGCGGCAAACGGCGTGTGCTTTGATGCGGCCTATACCGCCAATCCTATCTGCGTGCCTTCGCGCACCAGCTACATGACCGGCACCCCCTCCCACGTAAACGGCGTGGTGACCAACATGCGCGCCAACCAGGTACCCGTCGACGTGCCCTGTCTGGCGAAGCACTTCCGCGATCACGGCTACGACACGGGCCATGTGGGCAAATGGCACATCCCCCGCGCCCTCGAAGATTCCGAATGGAGCGGCTTCGACTATATCGAAGCTGCGCGCAACAACGGCGTGGACATGGATATACCCGGCCACTGCAAGGAGTTCATCCTGAAGCCGAGAAAAAGGCCCTTCTTCCTGATGGCCTCTTTCGTCAATCCCCATGACGTCTGCGAATGGGCGCGACGCCTGGACGGCCACGAAGACACCTTGCCCAACGGCGAGATTGGTGCGCCACCCGCACCGGAGGACTGCCCGCCCCTCCAGGCGAATCGCGCCATTCCCCAGGGGGAGCCTTCCACGATTCGCGAACATCAGGCCGACCCGAACATGGTGAAGGCGTATGCCACACGTACCTGGCCCCAGGACGATCCGCGCTGGCGCCAGTATCTCTGGGGCTATTACCGCATGACCGAACTGGTGGACGGATACATCGCCCAGGTGCTCAGCGCACTGCGGGACAATGGCATGGAGGGAAACACCATCATCGTCTTTGCCAGCGATCACGGGGACGGCATGGGCTCCCATCGCTGGAACCAGAAGACGATCTTCTACGACGAAGTCGCACGCATCCCCTTCATCGTAAGCTGGAAGGGCCACACCACGCCGGGCGTTGTGAATCGGAGTCATCTGGTGAATCTGGGCACCGACCTCTTCCCCACCCTCTTCGCTCTCGCGGGCATTCCACAGCCGGCGGGGTTGCTCGGACTCAGCGCCGCACCCGCCGCCCTGGGCCGGAGTGACGCTCCAGCGCACGACTACATTGTCTCCGAGAACAACCACCACAGCGGCGTTGGCAATCCAACCAGCGTGCATGGGCGGATGCTGCGCTCCGCGCATCATAAGTACATTCGCTACAATTCGGGTACGCCGTCGGAACAGCTTTTTGATATAGAGCAAGACCCCGGCGAGTTTCGCAATCTGGTGCTCGACAGCGAATCGCAAGGTGTGCTTGATGAGCACCGCCGGATGCTGAACAAGTACATTGACGAAACGGCGGACAGCTTTCCCCGCGTTGAGATGGGATGATGCAGGGGTATGGATTGAACTAACGAAACCGTATAGAAATCGCGAAGGATGAATCTCATGACCGCATCCGTGCGAGCCGCAGTATTCGTGTGCGCGCTCTTTCTCAACCTGGCGGGCGATGCCAGCGACACCTCGCCGCAGCCGCGTACCCTCGATCATGAAGGCGTGCAACGCAGCTACTACGTCGCCCTGCCCGCCGACTACAATCCCGAAGCGACCTATTGGCCCTTGGTCATGGTGCACGGCGGCGGAGGCAACGCGGCGAAGAACAAATACGCCACTGCGATGCGCCGCTTGGCCGACGATGCGGGCCTGACCGCCATCATCATCCAGCCCCAGTTCATCACGGAAGACAAGCAGGTGAGTCGCTTTCCCTCGCTGGGGGAGGATGCCTTTCTCCTGGCCGTGTTGGAGAAAGTCCGTGCCGAGTTCAAGCTACACGGCAAGATTCTGCTCAATGGCTACTCCATGGGCGGACAGTTTACGCACCGCTTCGCCCTCGCCCACCCCGATCTCGTGAAAGCCTGTGCGCCATTCGCTGCGGGCACGTGGACCACGCCGGATGGACGTTTGCTCATCGAAGAATACGGCGCGGTGAACGATCCGAAAGCCTTTCTCTCCGCCCCGGAAAACGCCGCAAAAGTTCCCGAGCGCCTTCGCGATCTCTTCGATCCTCGCGTCGCCTCCGCCGCAGGCATCAAAGCAGTCGAGGGCGCGAAGCGCGTGCCCTACCTCGTCATGTGCGGCACCCTCGACACGCGCCTCAGTATCGCGAAGGAATTCGTTGAAAGCATGCTGGCTGCGGGTTTCGCGGTCGAAACGGAATGGCCCGAAACACCTCACAGCGCCGGTTCCGGCGAGTACGCCGCGGAGTTTGAGAAGTATTCAAGGCACGCCGTGGCGTTTTTCAAGCGCGAAATCGAGTAGCCTCCATGCAAATGGATTCTCTGGGCAAAGATGGAAAAGTCATTGGTCCCAAAGATTGCCGCTTGGTGTATGTCTCGGACAGCGACCCGGGCATCAAGCGCATTCGACGCGGATCTGGATTCACCTATCGCAACCCGAATGGCACACGCGTGGCGGCGGCGGCGCTCGCCCGAATTGCGGCTCTTGTAATCCCCCCCGCGTGGGAAGAAGTATGGATTTGCTGTGCGGCCGAGGGGCACCTTCAGGCAACAGGGCGGGACGCGCGCGGGAGAAAGCAATATCGCTACCACGCCGGTTGGTCCGCAATGCGAAACGCGACCAAGTTCGGTCAGATGCTTGCTTTCGGGGAGCTCTTACCGCAATTGCGTGCGGTTGTGCGGCGCGATCTCGCCGTTCGCGAGCTTACGAAGCAAAAAGTAGTGGCCCTTGCCGTCGCGTTGCTGGACGAGTGCGATCTTCGTGTGGGCAACGACGCCTATGCACGCGAAAACAACTCCTTCGGCTTGACCACACTCCGCGACAAGCATGTGGTTGCCGAGGGTAACGAACTTCACTTCCACTTCCGCGGAAAGAGTGGAAAAATGCACGACGTGGATTTGCAAGATCGCCGACTGGCGCGCCTCGTGCGCCAGTGCAGGGAATTGCCGGGACAGCGCTTGTTTCAGTACCGCACGGAGGATGGTTGCCTTGCGGCACTGACTTCGGGGGACATCAACCAGTATCTCCTGGAGCTTTCAGCCAACCAGTTCACCGCAAAAGATTTCCGCACCTGGGCGGGCACGGTGCATGCCATGACCTATTTGACGGACCTTGCTCCCAGGGAGTCGGAAAGCGCGCGCAAGCAGCAAGTCGTTGATACCATCAAATACGTCGCGGAGAAGTTGGGCAACACGACCGCCGTATGCCGGAAGTACTATGTCCATCCGCTTCTGTTGGAGGCCGTCCAGGAAGGCGATCTGCACGAACGAACCGCAAGAAGTCGCGCGCACAAGGCTTGGAAGGGCCTCGCACCGGCCGAGATACGGGTGATGAAGTTACTCGCGAGGGGGGATAAGTAGCGTTCGGTCCACGCCGTGGCATGCGATCTTCGGGGATAGTATGAAATCGCGTGTCTGATTTCCGTAATTCGGCCCGTCCGTGGCGACATCTATAATGAAAGTACGCGGAATCAAAACGAGGCGCTACACCGACATGTCCACGCAATCCTCCCTACAATTGCTTCACCGGTGGCAAGCCCACCGCGATCCGGATGCCTTCGCCGAACTCGTGTCGCGCTACGGCGGGCTGGTTTATGCGACGTGCCTACGCGTGGCCCGCGACGCCTCCCTGGCGGAAGACACGGCCCAAGAGTGCTTTATCGAACTGCTTCACGCAGGAACGAGGATCCGTTCGGTGGCGGCATGGCTCCACACGGCGGCCACCCGGCGCACGCTGGACCGTCTCAAGGCGGAACGGCGCCGGGCGGACCGCGAGTCGCTCTACGCCGCCACAAACGCACGCACAGAGGAGCCGATCTGGGACGACATCAGCGACTTTCTGGACGAGGCCATTGAGGCCCTGCCGGACAAATTGCGCCTGCCCATTACCCTCCGCTTTCTCCAGGGCCGGGCCTATCCGGACATCTCCGTGGAACTGGACCTTCCCGTTTCCACGATTCAGTATCGGCTGAAGACTGGTATCGAGCGCATTCGGCGGCATCTCGCGGAGCGCGGCGTATTCATAGGGGCTACCGCCCTGGCGAGCTTGGTTGCAGCGACACCCACCCACGCGCTGCCAGCAAGCATCGCCGGATATCTCGGGAAGCTGGCGCTCGCCGGGCAAAGTGCCACACCGGTCGCCGCTGCGGGTATGCCATCCACTTCCATGATCGGAGGAACAATCGCCATGAACAAACTTGTTGCCATCGCCGCCGTCATTGCCGCCGCCGCAGCGGTTGGAATTGTCGCCGATAAGAAGTCTCCCCCCAGTGTCGATGTGGATGTTCCCGCAGCGGCAACCATCGATGCGCGCGCCGCAGTGGACGCCGCGCTCGCGGATGACGCTTTGCTGGACTACGTGCAGCTTAGGCAGCAGGAATCCAGAACCAAACTTGACTATTATGCGAGACGTTACACCGTTACGTTTCAATCCGTGAGTCTACGGGGGGGGAAACGCAATACCCAGACCCGACGCATGGCGGTGAGCGATTACAAGCAGGGCGGCTGGATTCGTCTCGAAGCAGAAGACGACATACAGGGAAGCAGAGAATTTGGTCCTGAAAATGAGTCACTTGGAGACTACGCGCGTCTCACCTATTCGGTCACAACGGTGAATGACGGTGAAGCCGCAAATTGGCAGGAGCAAAACGGCAGAATATTCGCCGACCTAACCGTATGGCGTCACCGTTCGCCTGCTGAAATGCAGCACTCGGCGGCAGGCAACGTGAATTTGGGGCAAGGAATCGATCTCTTGGATTTCGCGTTTGGACTCAAGAATTCGCTGGGCGATGGCCTTCTTTGGGACATCGCATCTACTCGCGAACACCTTGCGGCCTTGGGAACGTTCAAAACAACCGAGGTAGAACGAGACGGCGGGAAATTGATTGAGATCACCCACGAGATCAACGGGCGTATCTGGTTGACGGCGACTGTCGATCCCGCCAAGGGCTACGCCACGACGAATATCGAAACGAAAGCCTATCCTGATGATTCGGAGAACATACAGAGCTTCCAAGCGTCGATATCCTTGAAAGAAGTGGCCGAAGGGGTGTGGGCGCCGGTGGGAATGGAAGCGAGCGAACAGTACGCTCGACCGGAGGTGGATTCTCAATTCAATACTACGGTGTCGTTTGTGGTTCACGATCAGGCGATGAACCAGCGCTTCGAAGCTGAGTTCTTTCAATGGACCTCGATGAACTACCCAGGTGAGGTCGCTTTTCTGTGGGACTTGGCGGGTGATAGCCACCTCATGACGGTAGTCGATGGAAAGCTGCGCTTTGCGCCTTATACCAATGAGTTGCAACTCAGTCCCGAGGCCCAGGCGAGAATTTTGTACGAGTAAGAAACTCGGCTCAAGTCGCCTGATTTCAGCGTGGGCCTGCGAGAACGGGCCTGATCCCCGACACTTCCGAACTTGTGTTGACGTCTGAGTGGCGGTTGCACCAGGATTGATGCGATTTCTCCGTGTCAAAGGCCTTGACACGAAAGTGTCACTTAAGTATCATTTTCCTATGAAGACAGAACTCGTGACAACACTCAAGCGGCAAGCCACCCGACTCCTGTCGGAATTGCGGGAGTCCGGCGAGTCGGTGCTCATTACGGAGCACGGGAAGCCAGCGGCTTATCTTGTCGATGTCGAATCCTACGAATTCATGCAGCAACGGCTCGCGATCCTGGAGGGCATCGCCCGGGGGGAGCGGGCCGTCCTTGAAGGCCGCACGTACTCCCAGGCCGAAGCCCGAGACAAGATGAAGAAATGGCTCGCCTGATCTGGACGGAGCCCGCGCTCGCCGATTTGGATGAGATCGCCGAGTATATCGCGCTGGACGATTCGCGGGCTGCAGCGCGGCTCGTCAAGAAGGTATTTGAGCGGGTTGAACGACTTGAGCGCTTTCCGAATTCCGGAAAGCGCCCAGCGGAGTTGGCCGATACCCCTTACAGGGAGGTGGTGGTGCCGCCCTGCCGCATCTTCTATCGAGTCGACCGCGAGTTGGTGTACATTCTCTACATCATGCGATCCGAGCGATTGCTCCGGGCCTGGCTGCTGGAGTCCCGCGAGTAAGAGCGTTTAGGGCTGTGAACGGGAGGCGCAGGGTGCGTCAACACACCTGCCGGGCGCCCAATTCTTGATTCCTCCCGCCGTTTCTGGCAGAGTATGCGCGGTTTACCCGCCGTGACTGGCGAGCTATACGTGGGCCCAACCACGGTGAAGCGGCGGGTCCTTTCCCAATGCCGTTCGCCTGGGCGCCCTGAACTTTGGCTGGTTTGATCCCTGTATTTTCACCAAGGGACGGCAACCAGGCGGCTCCCCGCTGCCCGCGCGCCCTCCCGGAGGCCGTGACCCATGCAAAAGACGCCCCTGCACGATTGCTACGCCAACTATGGCGCGAAGGTCGTGGATTTCCACGGCTGGGCGCTCCCGGTTCAATTTGCCGGGATCATCGAGGAACACCTCCACACGCGCACAAAGGCGGGTCTTTTTGATTGCTCCCACATGGGCGAGTTCATCATCAAGGGCGCGGACGCCATCGCCGCCTTTGACCGCTTCGTCTTCAGCGACATGATCAACCTCCGCCTCGGCCTGTGCCGCTACAGCGCGATTCTGAACGAGCAGGGCGGCGTGATCGATGACTGCGTGGGCCTGAAACTGGCCGAAGACGAGCTTTATCTGGTTACCAACGCGGGTCCGCTGGACGAGGTCCATGCCCTAATCGGCGCCATCCCCGGCGTGGAAAATGTGAGCGACGCCACGGCGAAAATCGACATCCAGGGCCCGCTGGCGCGGGATATCATGCTGGAACTCGGCTTCGAGTCCGTGGGCCCCTTGAAATACTGGAACGGTGCCCGCATGACCTGGGAAGGCCACGAGATCGTGGTCACCCGCGCGGGTTACACCGGCGAAGTGGGCTATGAGATCTTTGTGCCCAATGCCCTGGCCGTGCCCCTCTGGGAGCGCCTGGCGGCCCACCCCGATGTGGCCTGCTGCGGCCTGGGCGCGCGCGACACCCTGCGCACCGAAGTGGGTTATCCCCTCAACGGCGAGGATCTGGCCCCGGACAAGTCCCCCCTGGAATCC
>JBHEKR010000348.1:0-7847 GCA_041859365.1 Candidatus Hydrogenedentales bacterium | reverse complement strand
AACTTCTTCCAGTGCATCCGCGATCGGAAGGCTCCCAACGCAGAAGTGGCCGATGGCCACCTCTCCATGAACCTTTGCCACCTGGCCAATCTCTCAAACCGCCTGAACAACCAGAAATTGCGCTGGGATGGCGATAAAGAGGTTTTCATCGACAACGATGACGCAAACCGACTGTTGCGGGCCAACTACCGGACACCGTGGGTCATTCCTGAAACCGTTTAAAACTGAAGGGCGCCTGAATCCCGTCTATGGAGGGGATTCAGGCGACCGTTCTATGTTCTGACGCGGCACATGCGTGGCGGACAACGCTTTCAAACTTGTTCCGGCACCACCCAGGGATCGCGATAGGTGCGCTTCACGTACTGATTGCCCGCTTCCTCGTTGAAGTACTCCGTTTCCGGGTTGATTGTCAGGGTCTGGCCCGAACGATAGGCGGCGTTCCCGTAGAGGCACAGCAGGGTCGACTTGTGCAGCTTCTCAATGTCCGCGGTGGGCTGCTGACGCGACCGGATACAATCGATATAGTTCGTGATGTGGGCCGTGTTGGAGGGGCTGAACTTCCCGTGATGAATTTTCACGGACTGTCCATCGGCATCGAAACATTGCCAGCCCCCGCCGTGCCGACTGAAGTACATGATCTGCTTCGTGCCATAGAACTCAATACGGGTGCCACTGAAGGGCCAGTTGGGCAGAATATCCAGATCGCGCACCTCCAGGGGCGTCTTCTTCATATACGGCGCCCAGTTCGCCTGCTCAAAGACCATCGTCAGCCCGTCATAGTTCCAGATGACGCTGTGGGTGTCCGGCGTCTCTTGCGCGTCGTCAAAGTGATACAGACCGCCCGCGGACGATACCGACTTCGGGTAGGCCCGGTCGATCAACCATCGCGCGATATCAATCTGGTGCACACCGTCGTTGATGATGTCGCCGCCCGAGTAGTCCCAGAACCAGTGCCACGCATAGTGAAAACGATTCTTGTTGAAGGCGCGATTTGGCGCGGGGCCGAGCCACATGTCGTAGTCAACCCCGGCGGGCGCCTGGCTGTCCTCGGGGCGCCCGATGTTGCTGCGCTCTTTGCTGTTCAGCACACGCACGAAGTGCAGATCGCCGAAGTCCGCCGAGCGCAGGTAGTCAAAGGCGGCATAAACATAGTCATTGCTTCGGTTCTGCGCGCCCACCTGCACCACGCGGTTATACTTGCGCACGGCTTCGACCATCTTCTGGCTTTCCCAGATGCTGTGGGCCGTGGGCTTCTCCACGTACATGTCCTTGCCCGCCTGACACACCAGAATGGTCGCCAGCGCGTGCCAGTGGTCCGGCAGCGCACCCACGACTCCATTTACTTCCGGATCGTCCAGCATGTGGCGGAAATCCTGGGAGGTCTTCACTTCTTTGCCCGTGACTTCCTGCAATTTCTTCGCCGCATCCGCGAGCCGATTCGCGTCGCAGTCGGTCAGCCAGCGGATCTCCACGTCGTCGCGTCTCGCGAATTCCTCCATGAGAAACTGGCCGCGACCGCCGCAGCCCATGAAACCAACGACCACGCGCTCATTCGCACCCACCACATTGAGCGATGGGCCAACCCCCGCAATGGCGGTGACAACGCCGACATTCTTCAGAAAACGACGTCGGCTCAGGTCTAACTGGGACATCTTCCGGTCCTCCTCAGTTTTGCTTGCCCGTCCCGGCGGACGGAAGCGACCAGCCGCCGGGACTTGGGACATGCACGAGCAGACTACTGATTTGTAATTGGCATCAACTCGAAGGGATTAAAGAGGCCATAGCCCACGATGCCGTATTCCGTTCCCGGGGGCGGGCCCGCTTCGGGAGCCCTGCGGAAATGCTCCGGACCCGCGAGGCCGGGTGCTGCATTGCCGTGGAAGGGGCCCATGGTATTGCGGGGTGTCCCGATTACGCGGACCTCAATCGTGTTGCGACCAGACTTGATCACGCCCACGACATCACAGGACCACGGCTGCCGCCAGATGTGGCCAGCGACTTGTCCATTCACTACAACTTCCGCCACGCTGCCGTACCACGCGGGCACGTTAATTCGATAGGCCTCCGCGGGCTTCGCGATTTCGTAGACCTGCTCATAGGCTACCGTGTCGCCGTAGAGGGGCATTCCCTGCTCGCTCCATGCGCCGAGCGCCAATGGACGCGCGGCGGCAATGGAGAAACCCTTCGCAGCGGATTCCAGCGCGAAGTCACCCAGGATATAAGCGGCGGCGATTTCGTGCATCATGGTAAAGGGTGTGGCGACCAGCTCGAGTGTATTTTCCCCTTCCTTCACCTGACCGCTGATATCGACCACGCCGAAGGACTTGTCAAACCACCATTCGCCGGGTATCGCCTTGACCGCCTGGCCGTTGCACGTCATGGCATACAGGGCCGCGCTTTCGACCACGGCGCGCAGCCCCGCGGGCGGGGTTCCGCTCACGGTAAAGTGGTAGGTGGCCGTGAAGCCGCTGTCCGCCGCGAAGGTGTTTCCGACAAGGTCCCCCTTGAACTGAACCGCGTGATCCCAGGGATTGTGATCGAGACCGTGCTTCTGAAAGGCAAACTCCGCGGCCCGGCTGTAGTGCGCGTTGGCGAGGGACTCACTCCCCACAACCACGTCGACGAAATCGATGGTGAGGACATTGGGCTCACTACGTTTGACCGCCGTGGGCCCTACCGCCACAACGACGTCGCCCGGAACTTTGGAAACGACTGGATCAGAGAGGGTGCCGTCCGTCTGCCATTCAAGCAGGAGACTTCCAGCGGGCGGCAGTTCAAAATTGATGGTGCTTCCCTTCGCTGCGTAAGGCGCGACTAATCCGGTCTCCAGATTCCATTCCCGCACCGCGTGACCATCATTGAGCACGGTGCCCCTGGATGGATGTTCGAGGCTGCTGTTGACCAGGAAGAGCATCTGCCCCCCCTCGAACTGACGGCGATGATGGTAGAGAATCCCCTCGTCTCCTTTGGCCCGCTGGACTATCGCGCCATCACCGAGCAGGGCGCCCGTAAGCGTTTCGACCATTGCGGGGGTCCAGCGCGCTGCCAGATTCGCGGCGGCGTCGGATTTCGCGCCGTCGATGTAGCCGGGTGATGCACCCGCGCAGGAATATACAAGGCCGCCGTTCCTGCTGAACTTATCGAGCAGTTCGGCCGTCTTCTTGTTGAGATTCTCCAGCAGGGGCGGGATGACCACGGTGTGGTAGGACCGTTCACCGACCACAAAGTGATCGCCCTTCACCGCGCCATGATCGGCGATGATGTCCTCGCAGCCAAGGTCAAATTCGACCTGGGACTGTGCCAGCTTCACCACGAGCGACTGAAAGGCATCGCCCAGCGCCGCGCGCGTGTCCGCCGGCTCCCCCTGATACATCCACGCCGTGGTGGTGGGTTCCAGCACCAGCACCTCGTTGATCTGCTTGCCGTGGGTAAGGGCCGCGGAGAGACGCGCGAAGTAGGTCGCTGGAACGTGATAGGCGTCCCACCAGGGGCTGTGATAAGAGAAGGAAGGCGGATAGTCGGCCTTGCGCGCGCCGCGCATGGAGATGCGCGACAGGTGCTCGTCCATGGTGTTGACGCCGAGGACAAAGAGCCAGTCGCCGATGCGCTTCATGTCTTCGAAGCGTGTTTCCCATCCCGCGCCGCCATAGGCCTCGCACAGGGTCCGCTTTTTGCCGAGCTGGTTGGCCACGCTTGAAAGCTCCAGCACCGCACGGGTATTACCGAACTGAGCGTGAACCCCTTCATCGTACTGATTGAAGAGCGTGTCGATCGCGGGACGCTGGTGCCAGGCGTACATGGCCATATTATCCGGGGCTGAAGCGCAATTGGGCCACTCATGTTCCCAGTAGTGTCCGGTGAATTCGATGCCCTTCGACTCGCAATAGTCATAGTAGGGTTTGGCCCAGCGCTCGACAAAGAGGTCCAGCAGGGTCTGGTAGTAGTCGTGACGTACTCGGCGCCAATCCCCCACAGGCTTCGAAAGACTCGCCAGATTCTCCGTAAGGTTGTAGCCGCGCCGCTTCAAGAATTGCTCCGGCAGATCCGGTGTCCAGTGCATCTGCCCGCCGGGGCGCAGGTGCGGCTCGTCGGTGAAGACGCCCGGCATCCGCTTGCCGAACTGGTCACCGATCTCTTTCTCGTAAGCGCCCATGGTGATTTCGAGAAATTTCTCGGTCACGCCTGGATGGAGCAGATCCACATAGCTCCACCCGCCAAACCAGGGTGATGTCTTTGCCTTCTCGATGCGCACCACGAGCACGTTTCCGGCGACAGCGGATTCTCCGGACTTCACTTTGGCGGTGATATCGCTGGAGACTTCGTCCGTAATCTGAAAAACGCCAAGGATATCATCCGACCACGCCGGCGCCGTGGCGGCTTCTTCAAAAGTGAGTCCGAGTCCCCGAGACTCCGGCATCGCCTCGGGCACGTAGCCACCCGCAAATCCGGACGGATAGGAGTTCTCGTCGTAGATCCAGATATTCATGTCCAAGCGCTCGGCGGTCTCGAGGGCCTTCTTCCAGAGACGAAACCAGTCCTCGGATAAGTAGGGCGTCATGAGACCGGGGCGGGGATGGATAAAAGGCTGTCGGACATTCTGAGCGGCGAGATCTTCCAGGGTGGAAACAATCTGGTCCTCGGTGAGCATGTCGTTCCACACCCAGAGAGGGCCGGTGGTGTACTCGCGGGTGGGATTGGCAAAGAGGGGGCGAAGGTCGTCGAGATTTTCAGACATGGCGTTCCCCAGTACCCCCAGAGTGGTCAGAGAGAGCGTAACAAGCATAGAGCGCGCACGCATGGCGGCATTCCCTTTCGAAAGGTTAGCTGCCAACCTGCCATTGTATGAATTTTAACATGCCCGCGACCGCAATCCAACTATGAATTGTTGTGCTGTCCCTCGGCCCGCTACTCAAGAGTTGGACCACGGAGACACGGAGGCGCGGAGAAAAAAGAGTTTCAGAAGCTTGAGTGCGGATTCACGGCGCGCTTACATTCGAGACGTCTTCTCCACTTTCCCTCCCTCATGCTGCTTGCTCCGTGCCTCCGTGAACTCCGTGGTCAATTCCCCCTCTTATTCTGACCACGGATTGTCTGGAGCAGCCGTTGGCCACAACCAAAAGAGTTGAACCGCAAATTTACGCGGATTTACGCAAATTTTATTGGGGTCTCAAAAAGCCGATTGTACTTGCGGCGTGCAGGGCTTTGATCATTCTAATCTGGACATGCTTGCTTCCGTGAAGTTCCGTGCCCTTCCGTGGTCCGAATCTCTTGACTGCGAAATTCATGAAACGCGCTCTCCAAGCCCGGTTCATTCTGGCTTCAGGTGAGTCAATGCGCCCCGAGAAAGCTAATTCGCTGCAGCAACACCCTGGACCGCCGACTCCGCAGTTTCGCCAAACCACCAGGCATAGAAGCTGCCCTTCCTCATGGTGAAGCGCAGGCGCACCTCTTTTCCCGGAAGCGAATCGAGCACGTCACCTTCCCAGCGCAGTTCGGCGCGCGGATGATCCCCTGAAATCACTTCCGACACGGCAAGCGCCTCTCCCTTATCCGTCAACACTTCGGCCCGAAGCTCACCGCCGTACGCATCCACATTCACCAGCAACGCGCCATCCGGCATTGTGAATGATTGCGTCGTAAGGGTCCCAGGTGCGTCGCCACTGTCGAGCGAGATAAAGCCATCACGACGGAGTACCGCGAGGCAGACGGCAAAGGCGTCCGAGGCCACGCCCTTGTTCAAAGCGAGACCGTAGTTCATTCCGCCGGTGTAGTAGAACCAGAGTTCGTCCCCGCGCACGACAGGAAATGAGGGAGGCAGCACGCAGGCCAGATCGTAGGCCCCGCTTCCCAGTTTGGAGGAGTCGATGAAAGGCTTGCGATCCGCTAGGCGTTGCCAGACCCGCAGGTCGCGGCTGCACATCAGTTGCACCTGATGGAAACCGCTCCAGTCTCCGCTTTCCCTGTAGCCCTTTACCATGTCCGGCGGAATTCGGGGATCATCGAAGCCCGGCCAGTCCTTGGGAACCTTGCCCGTCTGATGGTAAAAGGACGGCAGGGCGATATAGAGCCCCTCGTAGCGAAAGACCGAGACGTTGTACACGTCGACATTGTAGGTTTCCGGAATATTGTGAGAAGGCTGCTGCAATGCGGGGTCGGCGAAGCGCGCGGCTATGTTCTCTCGGCCGATTTCCTGATCGAGATCGTCCGCGTGAAAGGTCAGGACTGGCTCGGTCCAGTGCTCGAAATCCTGGCTGGTCATAATCACGTGGGAGCGCCCGTGGGGTCCGGAGGTCTTCAAAGTGGCAATAAAAGTGCGGGTGAGGGCATCGTAACTCAGATTAGACTCATCGCTCGACTTCAACTTCGGCACGTCCAGCAGCGTCCAGTGGATGCCATCGGGACTCACCATCGGCTCGCGGTCATAGCAGTGGGCGAAGCCCTTGAATCGACGGGCTGGATCCGGATCGTCCGGATCGTAGACCACATTCTCCATGGCATTCGCCGGCCACTCCCGCGCGGGATCGGGCGTCACCAGGTTGTTCTCCAGTGAACCTGCTACTTCTTTCTGCCGCAGGGCTGGCTTCGTCCAATGAAGCCCGTCAGTGCTCTCGGCATAGGCCGTTCCGCTGCTCCCGTTTGTCCGTGACGCCAGCATCCAGATTTTATAGACCTTCGCCTCGGGGTCCCACGCGGGCGCGCTACGGGTCTGGAGCGAAGTTTCGTCGGGCGGCGTGGGCCGGAGCACCGCACCCCGCTTCACGGGCGTGTGCATCGTGCGCGAGAGGTTTTCTATGGACGCGATGCCCGCATCGTCCAGGAACAACTGACGTTCGCCGATTGCGGGAGAAAAAGCTGGGCGTGCGGCCCCTCCCACGTCCTCCGCGCTTGCGCCGGAAATCAGGCAGAACGATACCATCGCGCCCTGCAGAAGCGGGCCGAGAATTCTGAAACTTGCACGCATACGTCTCTCCTATCCGCTCTTAATCACGACCGCAACGCTTGTCTTACGTATTTTCGCACGCAACGGCGCGAAGGCTCGAAGAAGGTTGGGACGCAAGTTCAATCCGGCCATGCCTTGACTACAGGGCGGAATCATGGACGCAGAACGCTTCCTTCCCTCTTTCTTCTTCGTGCTCTCGTGGTGATACGCTTGCTTACGGTCGTAGGCTGCCCCAGGTGCATTCGATGGCGGGCGTGACTTTCGTGCTACAGTTTCTTTTTTTCAAACCAGGCAAACATCGCCAGCGTACCCGCAATAAAAAGGGGTATGACGACCCAGTGGGACACGCCCAACGATTCGGAAAGGCCGACCTTGCCAAAATCCTTCCAAGCCAGGACCGAGGTCAGCATCGCCGGGTAGACTTCCGCGTACACAGCGGCGCCGATAAGCATACCGATTACCGCGAATATCGCATGCCAGCGGCCTTCGGCCAGGGCGCCGACGGAAGTTCCGGGACAATACCCCATGACGGCCCAGCCCGCGCCGAAGAGCAGTCCGCCCAGAACGACACCGCCCACGTTCATGGATTTGTGACTCATGGCGATGATTCCAAGATCCGAAAGGGCGTACAAGCCCACCAGTCCGACGACAATGGCGGACATCATGAACTTGAGGATGGTCATGTCCTTCAGGAGCATGGCTCCAACCTGCTTTTCAAAGCGAAGCACGCGGCCCTTCTGCAGTAGAACGCCAAAGATGACGCCGGTAATTAGCCCAAGCAGTAAAACGCCCATGTCAGGATTCCTTGTAGATAAAATGGGCCACCAGCGCACCCGCGCCAAAAAACATCGCCATGGCCACGAAGCCGCTGACCGACAACTGCATCAATCCGCTCAGCCCATGGCCA
>JBHEKR010000334.1:0-7626 GCA_041859365.1 Candidatus Hydrogenedentales bacterium | reverse complement strand
TCTGCACTTCGCTGTGGCAACCAGTGATACCCATGCTTGGGCCAAGTCGTATTGGTCAGGCGGGACGCCTAACCCACGTTGGCGGGTCTTCAATCGTTTAGAGACCCTACGAATGCAAATTGCACGAAGGACCAGAATGGCAAATTTCGCGCCTGAACGGCGACACGCACCGTGCTGAACAACGATCACATGATAGCGAATTGACGCCAAACGGTCTTGTACGATTCAGGGGCGTGTTTGTGTAGCGTTGCGGATGGCTCGCAAGGTCGCTCTCATGGCCTTCACGCGCTCGGGCTCGTCCAAGTATCGATTTTTCATCTCGCCCAGATCCTCCGCCAGATTATAGAGCTGGCCCTCCGGATCGCCGGGACCCGACTCGATAATCGCTGGCTTCGTGAAGCCGCCGGAGCCCAGGCGCGTCATGAATTTCCATGGCCCATCGCGCAGGGTCATCATGCCCTGGCCCGACATGACCGCGAGCTGCTCGCGCACCGGCTTATCAGGGGCCTGCTCGCCCGTTAACACGGGCAGGAAATTAAAGCTGTCCGGACCCGCGCCTTCGGGCAGCGGAGTATTCGTAAGCGCCGCGAAGGTCGCCATGAGATCGGTGAAGCAGATGATCTGATCGCTCGTGCTGGCGTGTTGCACGCGACCGGGCCAGCGCACGATGAAGGGCATGCGGTGTCCCCCCTCCCAGCCATCGCCCTTCATACCACGCAGGCCGCCGGAGGCATCATGCCCGAAGCGCTCCACGTCCTCCTCCAGCCACACTGGGCCGTTGTCGGAAGAGAAAATCACGAGGGTATTGTCCTTCATGCCCGCGTCGTCGAGTGCCTGGAGCACGCGGCCGATCATGGCGTCCGTCATCATGAGGAAGTCGCCGTACATACTCGCACCGCTCTTACCGGTGTACTCCTCCGAGGGCAGCCAGGGCGTGTGAGGCGCGGGAAAGGCCAGGTAGAGAAAGAGAGGCTTTGTGGTGTCACGCGTTTTGATGACGTCGATGGCTTCGTCGGTGAAACGCGGAAGGACCTCGGGCAACTTCAGGTTCGGCGCGATGCCGCCCTCACGCCAGAAAGCCCCCTGCACCGGCGACCAGCCCTCGCTGTTGTTCGCCGCGATGTGCTCCGTAGGCGGTTCCACCGCGCGATCACCGCGAATGTAGAAGTACGGCTCGATATCGGTCGAAGCACGGATGCCGAAGTAGGTATCGAAGCCCCGATCCACCGGTCCGCCGGACAATGGCTTGTCGTAGCCTTCCTCCTTGAAGCCGCAGTGCCATTTACCGACCATGGCAGTCTGATAGCCCTGGCTTTTTAGGAGCGAGGCGATGGTCATCTGGCCGTCGGCGATCAACGGCCGCTCGCGCCAGTCGTCCACCCGCACGCGGAAGGGATACTGCCCCGTGAGCAGGCCATAGCGCGACATGTGGCAAAGCGGTCCGGGCGCGTGGGCATCGGTGAAGCGCATGCCCTCGGATGCCAGGCGGTCAATGCTCGGCGTGGGGATCTTGGAGTCGGGATTGTAACAGCCGGGATCGCCATAGCCGAGATCGTCCGTGAGGATGATGACGATGTTGGGCGGGGCGAGGGCGTTGGAAATGCTAAGCAAAAAAACGATTGCGCAGAGAATCGCGATACTTCTCATGATGCTTGCTCTCCCTGAACGAAATAAACTTTCTCGCTAAGCGCCTCTTGCCTGCCAGAGGAGTGGCGCGGAAGGTGGGTTAAGCTTCCAGCTTGACACAGAGTTCACTCCCACTATCATCGAGATCAACAATGCCTTCACGGATCTCAGTCACTTGAAAAACACTGCCGCGCCGATTTGGACTGAAGTGTGCCTTGTGTCAAGCTGGAAGCTGAACCCACCTTCGGTCGGCAAACATATCCTGAAACCTGGCGTACAATTCCGGTACGACTCGTCGCGGCTTTCAAGCGGCATACACGATCTCGCGGTGGTTTAGAATCGCCTTCTTCCGATACGGATTGGAGAGCGCCTCCTTTTCGACCAAATCGACCTTCCGCCCAAACATGGACTCCAGCTCGATCACCATTTGGGCCATGTCCCACAAGCCAATGTGCGCTTCTTCATCAAAACTTACCAGAACGTCCAAATCACTGTCGGGGCGGAAGTCATCGCGCAGCACAGAACCGAAGAGCGACAGCTCCCTTACATTCCATCGGGCACAGAAAGCCCTGAGGGCCTCGCGGGGCAATTCGACCTGAATTGTGCTCATTTGCGCTCTCTCCGTGCGAATTGATTCTTGAGGATCCCTCGCCAGCGGTGTCGCCCGTCGGCTATAACGTGAAAACCGGAAATCGACAAATACTGCCGCTTCGAGAATTTACTTGGAGTGCAATAAGGTACCAATCTTCGTCTTCATTTCTTCCGTAGTGCCCGGCGCATCCATCTTCGTGCGCCACTTTTCCCGCGCATGCTCGACTTTAGATTTTCCGGGCAAGCCCAGGATTGGAGGCACGCACTTCATCCTGTAAGGGGGCAATAGCTCATCCGCCAAGGCCAACGCTGCCTGCTGGCAACTGGGCTCAGGGCGGTCCACAGCGGTGATCAGTGCATCATTGGCCTTTATCCCTTCGAGACTCACAAGAATCGACAGGAGGTGGACGTATTCATCGGCAACGGGATTCGCCGCGAGACGTGCCCTCACCACTTTGCTAGCGGAACGATTCGGTCCGTTGTTTGCAAGTACCGAAAGGATCTGGAGCTGAGTGGCGCCAGAGGTCTTCTTAAGGCCCTTGGTCAATGCTCTGGTGGCTTTTTTCGTTCCGATGGCATCGAGGGTCAGGATAGCGTGGGTTGCATTTGATTCGTCCTCAAGCAGAGCGCCGATCTCGGATACGGTCTCATCGCCGCCGCACTGCTGCAACTGGCGCAGGAGAAAGGCGCGGCACTCGGCATCGGTATTCGCTTCAAGACCCTCAAGTAGAGCCTCCTCAACAATTTCGCGACCGGCTTCGACACCAGGACCACTCACGTAGCGTGCAAGGCCCGTGAGCGCATAGCGCACAGCGTTGTCGTCGCCCGTGCCCAGGGGCACGAGGCGGGTGCAGAGTCCCTCAAGCGCATCGTCGTCCATGGCGAGCAACTGATCAAAGAGCGCGTTTGCCGTGGCGGCGTCCTGCGCCGGAAACTGGGCGATGATTTCGTCCACGGTGGCGGCCTGCGCCACAAATGCGGAAGCAAAAATCGTCGCAAGGGCTATAAGAAATCGCGATTTCATGCGGTGAATTCCTTTTGGTTACCTTAGATCTGCCACGGGCCGCGCATGGGCTGCTTCAGGAGGCGGTTCGCGCCTTCGTCGTCGATGAAGCGCTCGGCGACCGGGTCGTATTTCAGATTGCGCCCCAGGCGGACGGCAATGACGCCGAGATTGACCAGCGAGCAGGAGCGGTGGCCGTTGGATTCGTTCAGCGCGAATTTCTGGCGCGTCTTTACGGCCTCGGAGAAGTCGCCAATCTGGGGCGCGGGATCGGGCAATGCCGCCACCTTTTCCTTCAGACCGGTGATGGTTGATTCGAATTTCGGGAAGAGCTTGCCTTCCGGACCTTCGATATAGGCCGCGCCCTGATCAGCGCCCACGCCGTCGAGAATGATCTCGCAGCCATCGGCGTAGCGGTAGGTGATACGACGCCAGGAGCCCACAGCGTCGTCGTGCTGCTGGGGCGCATCCACTTCGATCTCCACGGGGCCGATGTCGTCCTTTTCCAGCAAGTACTGCACGGGGTCCAGATAGTGCTGGCCCATGTCGCCCAGACCGCCGCCGTCATAATCCCAGTAGCCCCGGAAGGTGGCGTGGGTGCGGTGGGCGCTGTAGGGCTTCCACGGCGCGGGCCCGAGCCACAGATCGTAGTCCAGCACTTCGGGCACCGGTTCCGGCTTCAGGTCCGTGCGCCCGCTCCACTGGTCCACCTTCCAGTTGAAGCCGGTGGTCGCGCCTACGGTGACCTTGAGCGGCCAGCCGAGGAGGCGGTTCTCGACAACCTTCTTAATCTCCTTCACCTCGCAGTCCATGCCGTAGAAAGTGCCCTGAAAGCGGAACCACGTGTTCAGGCGGAAGATGCGGCCGTGTTCCTGCACCGCCTTCACCACCTGCTGGCTTTCATAAATCGTTCGGGCCATGGGCTTCTCGCACCAGATGTCCTTGCCCGCGCGCGCAGCGGCCACGGAAATGAGCGCATGCCAATGGGGCGGCGTGGGGATGTGGACAATGTCGATGTCGCTCCGGTCCAGCACCTCGCGGAAGTCGCCGTAACCCGCAACGTCGTCGCCCGTAACCTGCTTGCCAATCTCCATCGCTTTCGCGAGATGGCCGCGGTCCACGTCGCACACGGCCAGCAGACGCGAACCGGGCATGCTCAGGTGGCCCTTGCCCATACCGCCCACGCCGATGACGGCCTTGGTGAGCTCTTCGCTCGGCGCGACGACGCCCGGCCCGCCCAGGGCCTTGCGGGGAACGATGGTGAAAAGGCCGATGGCGGCCGAGGCGCGGAGGAAGTTGCGCCGTGTGGTGGTAGTGGCGTTGCGTGTTTTCAAGGCAGGCCCTTTCGGGTAGTGGTAATCCACGGTGAACTGATATGACGGGTATCGTAGTGGACGGGGGAGTGTCCGCGCAAACGCTACTTACAAGTCGCTGAATCCTTCGCGCAGCGCCATGCAAGAAGTGAGGAACGGCTCGTGGCCATCAACCCAGACGTCAAGGGCTTCGGCGTCGAGAATTTCCGAAGCCAAGGACCGAACGATTTGAGATCCCCAAGCGGGCCATCCATACACAGCGTCGCCAACACGGAGTTCCTCGGTAAAGCGCCATTGTTTGTCGGACTCCCCCTTGATGGTGTGTTGACTTGCCATGCGCGCAATGGTGCTTATCGTTTCCTCCAAGCGATGTCCTACTTCGTGTGCCGTGAACCGGAGCACGATTAACCCGTAGTTCTCCATGAAAATGTCACGCCGCTTGTCGTATTCCGCCGCAGCCTGGGACTCACCGTGCTGTAAGCCATCAATCTCGACTACGAGCCCGGCTTCTCGACAGTAAAAGTCGGCGATGTAACTACCGATCGGGTGCTGTGCCCTGAATTTTACGCCGAGTTGACCACTGCGAAGTCGGTTCCAGACAGCCAACTCCGGCGGCGACATGGCGTGACGCATTTCCCGAGCGCGACCGAAGTTTGTGGGAGGTATACCTGACCATTCGCCCTCGGGTGTGAGACGGCGAACACGGCGCTGGCTGAGGACGAGGTGATCGCCCGTGAGGAGGATGGATTGATTCTGGTCAAAGCCGATCCTGACCATCGGTCCGGCTTTGCGATAGCGTTGAATTCGCGTGACCTGGCACGGTGTACCTTGTCTGGAATAGACCCAGTCTCCGGGTTGTAGTTGCTCGACTGGGAGTACCCCCCCTACCCCCCCGCAAGCGGGGGGGACCTTTGGCTCGAAGATTTCGAGCCATGGTCCAGTTGATGCCTCAACCCGCGTTGTGCCCGCGAAAGGCCCCTCCCCATCCACCGAAGACCCATTCACAAGTAAGTACGCGCTCGGCTCATCCGTCACTTTCAATCCCGCTTGCGGGGAAAGACAACCAGACACACCAGAGGTCCCCCCCGCTTGCGGGGGGGTAGGGGGGGTACCTCTTCCCACGACCCAGATCAATGTGCCCCTTGCAACAGCCACCGCTTACCCCTCCAAGCTCCACGGCTCCCGCATGGGCCTTGATCGCATGGCGTTGGCTTCGGCATCGCCAACAAACTCCTCTTTCGCCGCGTCCCACGCGAGCTTCCTTCCGAGGCGCATGGAGATATTGCCCATGTGCATGGTGGTACTCAATCGGTGGATATCCTCCGGGGTGTAGTAGGGGGCCTTGCGGCTCTTCACGCCGTCGATGAAGGCCTGATGCTCTCCCACGGGTCTGGGGTACATCTTGTTGGTCTCGGGGGGATACACCGCATTCAATATATCGGGGTCGCTCGCTTCAATGGGCTCGCGCCAGGCTTTGCTCTTGATCCAGCCATCGCTCCCGTAGAAGCCGATGCCCGTACCGTCTGACTTCACGAGCATCTCCACGCCGCTGGCGTATTTATAGTTGATCTCGTAAATCGTCGCCGTATTGGCCATGCAGTCCACCGGAAATTCGCCTTTACCGTCCACCTCCACCGGGCCGCCGTGCTCTTCGTAGAGGGCCACCTGCGCGGTGTCGATGAGGTGGGCACCCCAGTCGGTCAGTTTCCCACCGGAGTAGTCGAAGTGGTTGCGCCATTGTTGCGCGTCAAGTTTGGTGGGGGTATAGGGGGAGAAGGGCGCGGGACCGAGCCAAAGCTCATAGTTCAGCCCCTCCGGCACCGGCACGGGCTCCTCTTTCGGGAAGGCATCCCCCGGCGGCAGGGCCACGCGGATGCGCTCCAGCTTGCCCAGGCGACCATTGCGCACGAGCTCGGCCATGCGGTGATAGATGTCGACCGAACGATCCTCAATGCCGCCCTGATAGATGATGCCCGTGCGGGCGATCTCGCTCACGAGCGTGCGGCCTTCCTGGATGGTGAGCGTGGGCTTCTCGCAGAAGACATCTTTGCCCGCGCGGGCGGCCATGAGGGACATGAGCACGTGCCAGTGGTCGGGGGTGGAAATGACGACCGCGTCGATATCGGTGCGCGCCAGGAGATCGCGGAAGTCGGCGTGGATCGCGCAACCCTGGTTGCCATAGGCGGCGTTGACCTTGTCCCGCGCGGTGACGCAGCGATCGGCATAAACGTCGCACACGGCCACGACGCGGGCATCGGGAATCTCCAGGAAGTTGCGGAGGTTGTAGGTCCCGCCGTGAATGCCGAGACCAATACAACCGAGGGTCACTTTCTCGCTCGGCGCGGGGCCTTCAGCCTGAATCCGGAGGGCGGAGAAGGCGGGCAGGGCCAATGCGGCCGATTTCAAGAACCGGCGTCGGGACGGGATGGTTGGCATGGGGCGCTCCGAACAAGTGGTGGCATCCCCTCGTTCCCAGGTTCTGCCTGGGAATGCAGTACCCGGAGCTCTGCTCCGAAGCGGGGCGAGGAGAACGTCGATTCGGTCAGTGAACTATGTGGGAATCAGTGTTATTTCCTTGGGTCTTTCGAAGCGGAGCTTCGGGGACTGCATTCCCAAGCGGAGCTTGGGAACGAGTGGAATCATTATTTCGTCAGGCCCTGAAGCACCTTGACGTATTCCTGAACCTCTTCGGGCTTGTTGCGGGCGAAAAGCATTCCGGGCAACACGACCTTTTTCTCCACCGCCTCGCCCTTCATGGCCTTGACGGCCGCCGTGAGGGCCTGGTGGCCGATGTCGTAGGGCTTCTGACCGGTGACCGCCTGGAGCACGTCGTCCGGCGCAAGGAGGAACCCGCCGATCTGTTCGCTCATGTCCGTGCCGAAAACGTAGACCTTACCGGCAAGACCCTTGGAGATGACGCCGTTGACGGCCCCGACGGTGCCGCCTTCGTTCGCGGCCCAGAGCACGTTGATCTCGGGATGGGCCGTGAGCATATTCTCCACCACCACGGTGGCGGCCTCGGCGAGCCACGCGTCCTGTTCGGAGACAATCTCGACGCCAGGCAGGGCCGCAATCTTGTCGCGGAAGCCCTGA
>JBHEKR010000557.1:0-10554 GCA_041859365.1 Candidatus Hydrogenedentales bacterium | reverse complement strand
CTACCCCCCCGCAAGCGGGGGGGACCTTTATTGTCGAAGTTAACTTCCTGTTTCCCCCCGCTTGCGGGGGGGTAGGGGAGTAAGTCCCAAAGTGGATGACGGTCGCCTTACCCTTTGAGATACCCCGCTCCGGCACTTTCAGAGAAACACAAACCCTGGCTCACCCCTGAGGATCCTCCCCATCATGGCCGAACTGGAACCCCACTACGCCGATATCGACATTGCGAACCTCGCGCCCATACCGCGCAATCCGGTCCATGTGGTGATGGACAATCTTCGCAGCGCCTTCAACGTGGGCTCGATCTTTCGCACGTGCGATGCGGGCGCCGTGGAACACATCCACCTCTGCGGCATGTCGGCCCACCCGCCTCACAAGAAGCTGGAAAAGACGGCCCTGGGCGCCTTTGCCTACGTACCCTGGACCTACTACGAGCGCACCAAGGACTGTCTCGCCGCCCTGAAGGAACAGGACATTCCCATCGTCGCCATCGAAGTGGCGGAGGGCGCGGAAGACATGCACGACTTTCAGTGGCCGAGCCCTGTGGCCATCGTCTTCGGCAACGAGGTCAACGGCATTCACGAGCGAAACATTGCCCGCTGCGACCACGTGGTGAAGATCCCGATGCACGGCTACAAGAACAGCATCAACGTGGCCAATGCCTTCGGGATCGTGCTCTATGATATCTTGGGGAAGCGGAAAACAGTTGATAGTTGATAGTTGATAGCGAGGGGCTCGAAACTTCGCGGGCCCATTCGACTCATAGGACCCATCCCGTGGCGGCCCAGACGCCAGAATTTTGGGGCACCTTGGAACACACGCTCTTCACAAAACCTGAGGACCTTCATGGCGAGTTTCCACTGGCCATCGGCGGGAAGGCCGTCGGCCTGCTTCGGCTTCACGGGGCTGGTGCGCCCGTGCCGCCCTGGGTCGTCCTGCCAGCGGACATGGCGGCCCATTTCGATCCAGACGACGCCAAAATACGGCGGGAGCTCGACACCCTCTTCGTGGCGTTGAGCCCCGGTGGTGAGGGTGTCGCCGTACGCTCCTCCGGGTTGACGGAAGATCAGTCGGGCGCCTCCGCCGCCGGAATTTACGAGACTTTGTTCTGCACGAGCGCGGCGGAGCTACCGAAGGCTATAGACGCGGTGCTCAACAGCGCGCACGCGACGCGGGCGTCGGCCTACCGCACCGGCAACGATCCAGGCGCCATGGCCGTTATCCTCCAGCGCCGCATCACGCCTGTCTTCTCCGGCGTTGCGTTCTCCGCCCATCCAAATCGCGCGCGCTATGATCGGGTGCTGATAGAGGCTGTCCTCGGGGAGTGCGGCGCATTGGTGGATGGGACCGCGACGCCCAGCCGCTTTGAAGTGGATATCGAGAGCGGTGCGATCGCGCAGGTCGAGACGGGTGTACAGGGGCCGGATCAACTGGATGGAGAGATCGTCGCTGAGTTACTCGGCTGGCTGCTCAAGCTGGAAGATGCCTTCGACGCCGCGCTGGACATCGAATGGGCCGCGGACGCTTCTGGGTTGTGGCTCCTTCAGGCGCGCCCTATCACCCGCGTCGCGCTCGATCCGTCGTTGCGTCCGCCCGTGGCCGCCACGTCGTGGTTTCTGGATCAGCGATTCCATGAGCCGATTCACCCCATCACACGGAGCAGCCTGCTGCCCCTCATCGTGCGAACCGGTATAGAAGAGGCGCTCCAGTTGCGCGGCATGGCCGTGCCCGAGCCCCTGACTTTCGACTATGGTGGTCAGGTCTATGTGCCCATCGAGGCCTACCATCGCCTGCTGCGCAATTTGCCCGCGTGGCTGATCACGCCCGACCTGCGCCAGCTCTATCCCGAGGGCAAGGCCCTCGGCCGCCTGCCTGGTCCCGGTTTGCTCTGGACCGGACTTCCCGTGCTCTGGCGCGAGCGCGAGCGCGTGCTGGGCAACCTCCGCGCCTGGGATCGATTCCGCGACGGCCTCGGTGCGCGCCTTGCCGCGATTCCCGACGCGGACGGCGACGATGCGATGGTCTGGTACGAGGCCTGGACGCAACTGGACGCGTTGACCGAAGAGTTTCTGTGTTTGCACCGCTGGAGCATCATGCTGGCGGATTACGCCTACAACGCTTTTCTGATGCTGACGCGTCCGCTGCCCCGCGCGCTCCGGGAAGGCCTGCGCCAGCGGCTGCACGGGCAGGTGCGGCTGGTGACGGCCGAGGCCAATGCCGCCCGAGAGGCCGCATGCGTCGGAGACCGGGCCACCGTGGAGGCTTTCCTGCGCGCCTGTGGTCACCGTTCCGCATCGCTGGACTATGCCGCGCCGACCTGGGCCGAGATTGCGCCCTTCGGGTCTTTCGAATCAAGCCCCGACTCGACTGGTGAAAAGGATTTCTACGCTTCTGTCATTCCCGCGAAAGCGGGAATCCAGCGACCGGAAATCGCAGACTGCGCGAACGCACTGAATTCCCGCATGCGCGGGGATGACGACACTTCTGTGAGTACGGAGCTTGATTCGACACATCGAACGTTCGCCATGACATCGCCGCAGTCTCGCAACGTCCTCGCACGTCTTCTGGAGATGCGCGAAGAGCAGCGTTTCCACTGGGAGCGCATTCTTGCGCGGCAGCGCGCTTTGTTGTTGAGCGCGGGCCGCGCCCTGGCGGCGAAAGGCTTGCTGACGGACCAAAACGACATCTTTTGGTTGGAATGGAACGAAGTTCAGCGCGCCCTCACGGAGGCCATCGCGCCGGACCCAATTTGCATCGCGCAACGCCGCCGCGCGCACCGGATCAACGTGCCTGTGCGCCGCCCCACCCACATCGCGCCCGGTTTTGTGGATTGCGCGATGGAGAATGGCACCAAAACGCTTCACGGTGTGGGGGCCTCCTCCGGCATCGCGTGCGGGCGGGCATTTGTCGTACACCAGCTCAAGGACCTTCCCGAATCCGTCCCCGCAGGCGCCATCTTTGTGCTGCCCTGCCTCGATCCCGCGTGGACCCCGGTGCTGCGCCACGTGGCGTGCCTCGTGATCGAGCGCGGCGGGCTCCTGTCTCACGCGGCGATTATCGCCCGGGAATATGGGATACCGCTGGTGATCGGTGTGCCGGAGGCGACGGAGCGAATTAAGACGGGGGATGTAATTCAGGTGGATGGCGATGGCGGGACGGTTGAATGCGAGTGAAGCCATTGTAACGGCTCCACAGTGCAATCCCAGTCTCCTTGCAAACCCCAGATCATCGAGGTATCCTCTACCCCAGTAACACGGATCCGAAGGGTCTCAAAACGCCACTTAATCTTCCCCCGCGAACAGTCGAAAGTTGGGAGTGACCTCGGGTTACAATAAGTTTCGGTCGGCGAATCAGTGGAAGCAAGCAAATGGGCGGTACTCTAAACATGGAAGTAGATGCGGGCCATCAGAATCTTAATAGCATCATTGTCAACTTTGGCCAGTTGGAACTGAATAATGCAAATGAGGCAGAAACCCGAAAGAAGGTCATAGATCTAGTTTTGGAGGAGGTGCTCGGATGGGTGCCAATTGAAGACATCAAGTACGAAGAGCGGGCCGGGGAGGATGGGGAGACGAAGTTTGCCGACTATATTCTGAACACAGCAAGCACGAAGGTTGTGGTGGAAGCAAAACGCGTCGGCGTCGCGTTTGACCTGCCTACCAAGAAACGTTCGGCTAGTCTCAAGGGGGTACTTAGTCAGGGGGCCACCGGTGAAGCGATAAGACAGGCCAGAGACTATGCTCGAACTCTTTCAATTCCGTTCGCGGTAGTGACGAACGGAAATTCGTGGATTGTTTTCCAAGCCTCACGTATCGATGGGGTACCATGGGAAAGCGGTCATGCTCTTATTTTTCGCGATTTGAAAGATCTAGATGAAAGATTCGTACATTTCTGGGAAGTTCTATCGCGGCAGCGTGTAATTGAAGGAGGACTTGAGAGTAGTTTTCGTGATGAGCGCGTCAGTGGCGACGAGCGTCGAATAGTCTCGACTTTAAATGACGTTGGATTTCGGTTAGGGCGGAATCGTGTGTACGAATTCATCGAAGCAGCCGTAAGCGCCGCACTTTCGGACGAGGGGATATTGAAGGATCCCGAAGGCTTAAGCGCATGCTATGTCAAGAGCTCCGAGCGCGTGAAATTCGACTCCCGACTCAAAATTACCTTGGCAGATACGAAGCCCAAGGCCGTTGATCGAAAAGTTGTAAGAGTAAGGAGTCGTAGCAACGTAAAGCACCTCGACAACACTTTGGAAAGGAATGAAACGGAAGTTCAACAATTTCTGCTTGTATTGGGCCCTGTCGGTGCCGGCAAGACTACTTTCCTTTGGTATACGAGATGGATATCTGGTAGGGAAATCGTCGATAGGCGAAGCATCAATTGGCTCTATATCGATTTCAAAAAGGCCACAACTTACGACAATCCTCGTATGTTTCTAATTCAGGAGTTGCTGGACAGATTGGAGCACAATGAGACATTAGAGTATAGTTGGGAAGCACTAATTGAGCCAGCGTACGGTGATTATATAGACAAATTGAAGTCGGGAACTTTGGCCCCTCTCTACCGAAGTAAAAAAGAAGAGTTTACAATCAGGATAGCAGAAAGGATTGACCAAGAGAGGTTGGAGGGAGAGCCTTTTGTACTCAAAATTATTAGCTATTTAGCCAGAAAGCACCCGACATTCTTAGTCATTGACAATGTCGATCAGATAGAGGATGAAGAATATCAGAATAAGGTATTTATCGAAGCGCAAGCACTCGCACAGAAGACAGGCACAAACACGATAATCAGTCTTCGCGATTCCACGTACCTCCGGCATCGTCGTCGTCCGGTATTTAATGCTTTTCAAGTGGATACAATGTATATCGATCCACCCAGCGTTATTCCAGTTCTGTCGAGGCGATTCGGTTATGCGAAGCGGTTCCTGAAGGACAAGCGGGCGGAAATAACAACGGAATCTGGGACTAGAATAATTGTCAGCGACCTGAGCATATTTCTCGATATCGTAGCATCTTCCGTACTCGATTCGGAGTCTGGATACCTCATAGATGTGCTATCCGGCGGTGATATTAGGCGCGGTCTTACGCTAGTTCGAGAGTTTCTCGCAAGCGGTCACACTTCTGCGGACAAGGCGCTTCAAGCATACTTATCCAACGGACGTTTTCATTTCCCAAAGCACGAAATCTTCAAGGGAATTCTTTTTGGGCAGAGAAAGTTCTATAGTGAAGAAGAATCGTTGATACTAAATGTCTTCGATGCTAAAATTGGCAGAGGTATTCAACAGTTGCTCAGATTAAGGCTCCTGTGTAAATTGGCCAACGCCACTACCGAGCCTGGGCAAGTCGGACCTACTTATGAAAGTTTGAGAGAAGATCTTCATTGTCTCGGCGTTTCATCTGAAATTGTTGAAGAAGTTGTGGATTGCCTCTTGGACAACTCCCTGATAACGTGCGATGCGGGCGCAGATCCGACAAACGAATCAAGAATTCACATAACACGTTGGGGTGCGTATCTTCTGAAGGAACTGTGTTTTCAGTTCATGTACTTAGAACCCTGCAGCATGGATTCTGCTATTTATGAAGATGACGTGTGGGTGACCATGTTGGATTTAAGCAAAGAGATAGAGGGCGCCACTTCAAATCTAACAAGAATGCAACTTCGGGTCAATAGGGTCGGAAGCTATATAGACTACTTGAGGCGGCTTGAAGAGATGTGGGTTGTTGAATGCAACAGGCGCAATCTTCGAAGTGGCTGGGACGATGTGCTCATGGAAAATATAGCGAAGCGGTCTGGTTCGGAAACATCGGATATACTAAGCCGGGTTAGCTATCAGCATAAGGTGCTCTGAGGCTAAGCCAAAGGCAGTTGCTGATTTCTAAACGCGTTTTCCCGTGTTATTCTTGCACGTTGGTGCCAGATTGAAATCCAAATAATACTAGCCTCGCGATTCCGCCTCACGCGCACTGCAGCACCATCCACACCTGGTCGAAGCGCTTCGCCGCGAGATCCTGCTCTTTGATCCAGAAATAGAGCGTACCCATATCGCCCCACATCATGCTGGCGCGATCATCGGAGTCGAGTTGGAAGAGCAGGCGCCAGTCGGCGGCGCCGGGCTCCAGGTCCTTTGCGCGGGGATCCTTGTAGCCCGTTTCATCGCCGCAGAAGAGGCCATTGCTGGCAAGCTGGCACTCCAGGCGCATGTCGCCCTGAATGGTATACGGGAAGCCGAGGACCTGATGGGCCGCACCTTCATAACACTGCTGGTATTGATCCATGATGTCTTCGAGCATGGCGGCTTCCCTCGGACTTCTCGCCGCAAGGAAGTCGTCGATCAGGTCATCGGGCAGGGACTCGCCACTCTCGACAAACATGGATGCGAGGGGGTAGCAGCCCTGCTCGGGCAGGCCGGCGGGCCACTCATTGATGGTCACGGGCTCGAAGGGCTGGGGGAAATACAGTACGCGCCAGCTACCGCGATCTTCGGGCTTGAAGCCCCAGGTGCGCTGGTCGGCGTCGTAGAAGAAGGACAGGAGGCCCTCCTTCGGCAGGGGCGTGTCGGGGTTCAGTTCGGCGAGTTCACCCAGGTCAATCTGCCCGAGGAAGGCGAGGGGGACGCCCTCCCATTGCGGCCAGAGGGCGATATCCGGCAAGTCGGGCGCGCCGCCCACGCGGGTGCGGGGGCTAACATCTTCATCGGCCGCGGGGACCAGCCGGAAGCAGGGTTTCGAGGTGCGCTCGGCGGCCGCGGCGATGTCCTCGAAGCCATTGGCGCGGAGGGCCTCCGCCAGCTCTGAAACGGTGGGCGAGTGAATGTCCACAAAGTACTTGCGTTCTTCGGCATGGTACGCCAGCACTTCAAAGGGTGTGGTGAGCGCCGTGGTTTTCTGGATCTGCCAGTAGATAAAGCCCAGGGCGCCGCAGGTGATGAGCAGGATAAAGGCCAGGAAAATCATGGGGTTCCTCGTGGTATGAGCGTCGTTTCGGGCAATCAGACGGCGGTGTCGCGCAGGAGCGAGCCTATGCCCGCCGCCAGGGCGCGCCCGGTCTCGCGGGTGAACGGGGGAAGATCGAGAATCTTCGGCACCACCACCGCGCCGTAGTTTCCGCCGTCGGCCGGATCGTAGGACTTGGGATCCGTCACATAGCCGAGGGCGCCATCAGCGTACCCCACGACGAGCGTATTTTCAAAGGGCGACTTGTGGCGGATGTCGAGGCCGTAGAAACTGTACAGTTCGGAGGCGTGGAAGGCCAGGGCCGTGTTGCCGAGCTGGATGCAACTGATGGGCGCCGCGAGCGTGGGGCTGGTCCAGGCCTTGGCGCGGCTTGCCTCGAACCAGTCCTTCGCAAAGCCCGCGTCCACCCAGTTGCCGTTGTTGCACTTTTCCGGCGCGGCCTCATATTCCTTCAGCCACTGGTTGTACAGGGCGATGTCGAGGGGCATGTCGAAGGGCCGGGTCATGGCGCGCAGCACGTCCACATTGACCTTTTCCAGCTTCGTCATGGCGCGATCGATCGCGGCATAGACGGCATTGGCCGAAGGCTCCGCCTCGCCGATCCACTTGACGCCGTCGCCGGGGTTTACGTCGCCCGCGTGGCCCTGAAGAAACGAGGGCGTCATCTTGTAGGTCTCCTGCACTTTCTTCGCCACAAGACCGGGCCAGTCCGGCCCTGCCAGGCCGTCGCCATAGCAGACGGGGTGGGAAGAGAAGTGATACCACAGAATGCCCGGCTTGCCTTCGGCCCGCTCGAAATAGAGCACCTGCAGGAGGGTGTCCAGCCACCGTTCGTCGTCCGTCGATTCCGGCGTGAAGTCCTTGTCGGTTTTGGAGCCTTTCACCGTGCGGTTGAAGTTGCCGCCCTCGGCCTGACTCCCGCCGGTGAACATAACGGCCTCAGCGCAGTCCGCATGCGCCAGGGTCACGGCCTCCAGGCATTTCTCCTCCACCGACTTCATGTACGCCTCCGGCACCGTGCCCCATTGGCGCAGGTAGGCAAAGGTGGGCATGGAGTGGGTGTGGGTTGCGCAGAGGCGCACGTTGGCCGCGGGGATGCCTGTCTTCGCTTCCACGGCCTTCTGGACACGCTCGGCCATGGGCGTGGTCACCGCCAGGATGTCGATGGACAAAATGGCGACCTGGGTCAGGTTCTGCTGCAACACCAGCGCACGCACGGCGGTCGGCTGACGGATATCGGTGATAAAGCGCGGATTCCCGCCGATGGGGTAGTGAAATCCGGCCAGTTCAATGCCCTTCGGCGGCGTGGAGTCCACCGTCGCTTCGCCCGCGCGCAGCGTCATGTCGCCTTGGGCAAAAGAAAGAATCTGCGGGCCCGCGAAGGCGCCCAGGGCGGCCCCGGCCCCGAGAGAGCGGCGGATAAAAGAGCGTCGGCTGAGGGGTGCGGCGGAATGGCGTGTCATGGGCGCGTCCTTGGTTAGAATTGGGGTGCTGCTGTCCAGAAGCGGTAACCGTTCACGGGATCGCACAGGGACTGACGCGGACCCTGTTGCCATGGCAGCAAGAACGTCGTCAACTTGAAGGTGCTCTTGGCCGAGCACGATTCACTGCAAAGTCCGTGGATGTCCCGTCGTGGCCCGAGCGCGCTCGGTGCAATCAAGACGCCCGTATTCAGGGGCCCGTATCGCGGCCTGGGTACGTGTTGGCGGATCGCGTCCATCTCCCGGACGACGGGACAGCCACGCCCTTCCCGGTGCAATTCCCGTGAAGTAGTCCTCTTGAGAGCAACATCGCGAACTTCAACACCATACGCCTGGGCGCGTCAGTCCCTATGTGATCCCGTGAATGGTTACCAACAAGAGTGTAACAAGTGAACGCGGGATCAACAAGTCCCAACGGCGGGGTTGGCGCCTTCACGAAATCTTTCCACCGCCACGCTTTCAGCAGGCGAAACGCTTCCACTCCGCAACAAGACCCACCAGTTCGCCCTCTTTGGCTGCACTGGACAGGAAGAGCGCCAAGTGAGTTTTGATGTAGTGATCCGTCAAATCATAGATCAGGTCGATTTTGCCGTCACGATCAATATCTCCCGCCCAGATCAGATAGGGTTCACCGAGATCGCCCATACGCGGGATGGTCGTCAGCGCTTGGGAGATCGTTTCCTTTTCCTCGCCACGATACATCTTTATCTGATAGTTATCGAGGTACACATAGTGGAATTCCGGGTCTTCATGCGCGGTGCCCACGGCGGTCAAGCGGATTTTGTCCGTTGGCAGTGTGAGGCGATGCGTTTGGCCGGGAAATAGAAAGGCATTCTGTCGGAGCCGCGTAGATTGCTCAGATGGCCAATCGGGAGGTTCCAGGGTGGCGGATAATATCGGGCCCTCGGCGGGCTCTTTCAGACCATGGATCAGCAACAACGGCGTCGATTCCTGGCCGATGGTGACCTTTTTCCCCGTCGTCTCGCCCTCCCTGTCCATCATGGGGTCGTGCACTGAGGTAATGGTCACTGGGGCGCGCTGCAATGTGACCCCGTCGCCCTCAGGGAAAATGCCCCACCAGTCATCACCCGGTTGCGCGGTTATAGTTTGCCCATGCCACTCTCCGGGCAGGAGGATTTCGTATGACCCATCGCCTGCAGCGTTCATTGTGGTAATCAGTAGAGTGACAATTGCGAGATTCAATGGACGGTAATGCATGTCGACGCTCCTGCTTACAGATCTTATCTGTTTGAACGCGGTTTATCGAATACCGGTCAACACCCCACAGTCACCCATTCGGCAACTTTTCCAACCAGCTCCCCCGCTTTCGCGGCGCTGGAGAGGTAGAGGATGAGATGAGTTACGTTGTAGTGGTATGTGGCGTCAAAGATCAGATCGAGCTTACCGTCGCGATCCAGATCGCCCGCCCATACCAGATGAGGCGTGGCGTCTGTTTGAAGCTCGGGAATATTCAACACCACTTGCCGCTTTCGATCCTGATCGGAGTCGTTGAAAATCTTGATCTGGTAGTTGAAAATCCCGACTTCACGATGATCCGATTCGTCTCTGACCTCACCCAATGCCGCGAGGTTCAAGGAATCTCTATTCGGATGATCATCAAGTCTGATGGCTTCGATTTGGCCGGGATACAACATGCGCGGCAGCGATTCTGTTTTTACCGCCCAGATGCGCCCCTCTTTGACCGCCCCAATCCCTCGCACCAGCAATATGGGCTCCGCTTCCTGTGGGACTTTGACCAACTTACCCGTGGCCTCTCCTTCGTCATCGACCAAACCATCTTCGACAATCGTGATCGTCACCGGCGCAGACTGTAGCGTAAAGCCGTCGCCCTCGGGGAAGATGCCCCACCAGTCGGGCCCGGACTCGACGGTGACTTCGTCGCCGTGGTGCAGGCCGGTGGTGAGGATCTGGACCGTGTCTTCCGCGAGCGCGAAGGGCGCGGCTGTGATGATGGCGAGAAGGCTTGCGTATCGAATCATGTGTCTCATACCCCATGTTATCCTTGGACGAGCCAGAGCGTTCCCACAATCGCAGCCAGTAGCATCGCGAGTCCGGTTAATGAAAGTAACAGCCGTCGCCGGACCACTGACCTGAGGTCTTGACT
>JBHEKR010000414.1:0-5716 GCA_041859365.1 Candidatus Hydrogenedentales bacterium | reverse complement strand
GGTCAACTTTGTCGGACCCTGGCAACGCACGGCGCTCCACTGGGCCGTGTGCGGCGGACACCTCACTCTCGCGAAGAATCTCATCCTGCGCGGTGCGAATCCAAACCTTGCCGATCAATGGGGTTGCACGGCGGTCCACCTCGCGGCGGATTTTGGTCACGGCGATGTGCTGACTTTCCTGCTGGGCGCGGGCGGTGATTCCCACCGCGTGATGAACAATGGCAAGGGCCTCATGCACCTCGCGGCGGGCCATGCGAGCCGGGGACTCATCGGCATCGCGCGCAATGCGGGCCTGAGCCTGGATTTGTTCGCCGCCGCCTCGCTGGGCGATCTGGATCTGGCCCACCGCTTGATCCGGCGTGATTCGGACAGTGTGAACCAGCGCCTGAAGATCGGCGCGTCGCCGCTCAACATCGCGGCCGAGCGCGGCCATGAAGAACTGGCGGAGTACCTGATTTCGCGTGGGGCAAAGCTGGACCCCATCAGCGCCATCGCCCTCGGGCGCAATGAGGCCCTGTTGGAGATGCTGGCGCAGCAACCCGGAACCATCGACAAGCACGCGGGCTCCTTCGGCTTCACGCCGCTCCACGCGGCCTCCGTGCGCGGTCAGGACGGCCTTGTGCGGCTCTTGCTGCATCAGGGCGCGGAAGTGAATCGCTGCGACCGGATGTTTCGCAAGACGCCCCTGCACGAAGCGCTGTTTTTTGGGCGTGAGAGCGCCGCGCGGCTGCTTTATAGCCATGGCGGACGTATGGGGGTGGGGAAGGGGAATTAGGGCCGACTTCACTCGTTCCCATGAGGAGCTTGAAGATAGTCGAAGAAATCTATTGCCCAAGGAGTGTCCAATGTCTCTTCAAGGCACAAGCGGTTCCGCATCTTCGCCACACTCTGGCTCGATGACCTATTCGAGGCACCTCAGCGCAATGACGAAGAGTGATCCGGGCGGTGCGACCACCGGGGAGCCTTACGAGCCAATTCCAGCAAACAACGGGAGTGATGGATGTGTTGGCCTCGGATGCGCGATAGGGGGCTTAGTGCTTGCTGGACTTTTTCTGGCACCGAAGGGAATGAACATATATGGCAAATAGCCACAAAACGTTTTCCAGTCGTCTACTTGATTTGCAACGGACGAAGCTCTGCTTCGCAGCCTGAGGGCGGGCGTCCGAGAGTTATCCACACGCCCTTAAGCCTTTCGGAGCGGAGCTCCGGGGACGGCATTCCCAAGCAGAGCTTGGGAACGAGGTGGCTTGTCTCCGTTTGCTCGAAATACCCCCAAAGCCGTATACTGACCCCACGCCCTTCCAAGATTTTCCCCGCCGTGTATCTCGTTGCTGCCTGTGCGGGTCTTTAATGCCAGTTGCACGATGAACCATCGCTGGCGGCGCCAGCTTAGATACCACCATTCAAGGAGAACAACCCCCATGGCAATCGCCGAAATCGACATTTTCCCGGCCATCGACGCCGAACTGCCCTACAAAGTCGCCGATATGAGCCTGGCCGACTGGGGCCGGAAGGAACTCGACCTGGCCGAGATTGAAATGCCCGGTCTCATGGCCATCCGCGAGCGCTACGCCAAGACGAAGCCGCTGAAGGGCGCGGTCATCATGGGCTCGCTCCACATGACCATCCAGACGGCGGTGCTTATCGAGACACTCGTGGCCCTGGGTGCTGAAGTGCGCTGGGCGAGCTGCAACATCTTCTCGACGCAGGATCACGCCGCCGCGGCCATCGCCAAGGCGGGCGTGCCGGTGTTCGCTTGGAAGGGCGAGACGTTGGAGGAATACTGGTGGTGCACCTACCAGGCCATGCTCTTCTCCGGCGGCCGCACGCTGAACATGATCGTGGATGACGGCGGCGACGCCACGCTGCTGATCCACCGCGGCTATGACTTTGAAGAGCACTACAACGCCCACGGCGTGCTGCCCGACATCTGCACGGACAACGACGAAATCCGCATCGTGGATTCGCTGTTGCACCGCGTCCACGCCGACGACCAGAATATCTGGCACAGCACGGTGGAGAACTGGATCGGCGTCTCCGAAGAGACCACGACCGGCGTGCACCGCCTCTATCACATGATGAAAGAGGGCAAGCTCCGCACCCGCGCGATGAACGTGAACGACTCCGTCACCAAGTCGAAATTCGACAACCTCTACGGCTGCCGCGAGTCCCTGGCCGACGGCATCAAGCGCGCGACCGACGTGATGATCGCCGGCAAGGTCGTGGTCATCGCCGGTTACGGCGACGTGGGCAAGGGTTGTGCCGACGCCATGAAGGGCCTGGGAGCCCGCGTGATGGTCACCGAGATTGACCCCATTTGCGCGCTTCAGGCCGCGATGGAAGGCTACCAGGTCCTCACGATGGTCGACGCCGCGCCCCAGGGCGACATCTTCGTTACCACCACGGGCTGCTGCGACGTGATCACGCTGGAGCACATGAAGGCGATGAAGAACAACGCCATCGTGTGCAACATCGGTCACTTCGACTCCGAAATCCAGATCGCGGCCCTCGAGCGCGAGCCCGGCGTAAAGGAACTGGAAATCAAGCCCCAGGTGGACAAGTTCACCTTCCCCAATGGCAACTCCATCATCGTGCTGGCCAAAGGCCGCCTGGTGAACCTCGGCTGCGCCACGGGACACCCCTCCTTCGTAATGTCCAACTCCTTCGCGAACCAGACCCTCGCCCAGATCGCGCTGTTCACCAAGACGGACGAGTTCGAGATCGGCAAGGTCTACACCCTGCCTAAGGCGCTGGACGAAGAAGTAGCCCGCCTCCACCTGGAGAAGCTCGGCGTGAAACTGGACGCCCTCACCGAGGCCCAGTCCAAGTACATGGGTATTCCGGTGGAAGGCCCCTACAAGCCCGAGCACTACCGCTACTAGTCGGCGGATAAGATAGAGATTCAAGAGCCCGGTGCGTACGAGCGCGCCGGGCTTTTTCTGTAAGATCGGAAATCGTGGCATGCGATCCGGCAAAGCCGGTTCGTGTGCATTGAGCGAGTGGAAATTCACTCCTCTCCGATCCCACTCATATCCGCCCAAAAGTTGCACCTTCCGGCCTCAAAAGGCGATCATATTGGGCTTGGTGTGCCCTTTTTTGCGCGTTCTGTCCGCCCCGCGCGGAGTCCAGCCCTTTTTTCTTCGGAAGTGCGCATCTTGCCTTGGTTTAACACACAATCGCCGCGCTTCGCGCGAAGGAAGCTGATTTCATGTCTAACGATGCCTTTGAGCCGGTCCCGTCGCCGTTTAATTTTTCCCAGGCGGAGAAGGACATCATCGCCTTCTGGAAAGCGGGCCAGACTTATCACACGAGCCTCGCGCAGCGTTCGGATGCGCCGCGTTTCGTGTTCTATGAGGGGCCGCTGACGGCGAATGGCATGCCGCATCCGGGGCACTGCCTGACGCGGACGATCAAGGATATTTTCCCGCGCTACAAGACGATGGCGGGCTATTTCTGCGAGCGCAAGGCGGGCTGGGACACGCACGGGCTTCCGGTGGAGATCGAGGTCTGCAAGGAGCTGGGCATCATCGACGGCGGCAAGGAGGCCATCGAGCAGTACGGCATCGAGAAGTTCAACCGCACGTGCATCGAGTCGGTCTTCCGCTATAAGAAGGAATGGGAGCAGCTCACGGACCGCATTGGTTTCTGGGTGGATCTGGACGAGGCCTATGTGACCTTTCACCAGAGCTATGTGGAGAGCGTGTGGTGGGCCTTGAAGCAGCTCTTTGATCGCGGCCTCCTCTATCAGGGCCACAAGGTGGTGTGGTGGTGGGCGCAGGGCGGCACGGCGCTGTCGGCGGGCGAGGTGGGCGAAGGCTACCGCGACGTGGACGATCCGGCGATCACGGTGCGCCTGGCGCTGACCGACGCGGCGAAGCAGGCGCTGAACCTGGAAGGCGAGGACGCGAGCCTCCTCATCTGGACGACGACCCCCTGGACGCTTTCGAGCAATTGCGCGGCCTGCGTGGGTCCGGACACGGACTACGCCGTGGTGAAGCATGCGACGGATGGCGGCCATGAGATGTTGATCCTGGCGAGGGCGCTGGTGTCGAAATATTTCGGCGAGGACGCCGAGATCGTGGACACGGTCAAGGGCACGGATCTCCTCGGGTTGGGCTATAAGCCGCTCTTCAACTACGGCACGCCCGTATCCATGGAAGACGCGGAGCGGCCCTCGGAAAAGCATTGGATGGTGATCGCGGGCGACTTCGTCGATCTCGAAACAGGTACGGGCATCGTGCACATGGCGCCCGCCTTCGGCGAAGACGACTATCGCGTGTGCAAGGAAAAGGGCATCGGCTTCCTGTGCTATGTGAAGCCCGATGGCGCCTTCGACGCACGGGTGACCGATGTGGACCCCTATGATCAGTCGCCCATCGCTGGGCAGTTCTGCAAATCGGCGGACAAGGGCATCATCCGCATTCTGAAAGAGCGCGGCTACCTCTTCAAGCACGAGCAGTACAAGCACTCCTATCCTTTCTGCCCCCGCGCGGAGAACGACCCGCTCATCCAGTATGCGCGGAAGAGCTGGTTCATCAAGACCTCGCAGTTCAAGGGCGACTTCGTGGCGAACAACAAGGAGATCACCTGGCAGCCCGCCCACATCCGGGATGGCCGCTTCGGCAATTTCCTGGAGAACAACGTGGACTGGGCGCTCTCCCGCGAGCGCTACTGGGGCACGCCGCTGCCGGTGTGGATCTGCGACAAGACGGGCCAGATGGATTGCATCGCGTCGTACACGGAACTGCTCGCGAAGCCGGGCGTCGAGGGCCTGGAGGTGTGGGCGAAGGCCAAGGCGGAATCGCCCGAGCTGAGCGAGCACCTGAAGGTCCACAAGCCCTACATCGATGCGGTGAGCTACCAGAGCCCCCACGACCCCGAGGGCCGCATGCGCCGCGTCACGGAAGTGATCGACGTGTGGTTCGACGCGGGCTCCATGCCCTTTGCCCAGTGGGGCTACCCCCACGTGCCGGGCTCGGAGGAGAAGTTCAACGACCGCTTTCCGGCGGACTTCATCAGCGAGGCCATCGATCAGACCCGGGGCTGGTTCTATGCCCTGCTGGCCATCAGCACGGTGGTCCATGGCAAGGACAAGGCACCCTGGCCACACCCCTTCAAGAATTGCATCTGCCTTGGCCACATCCTCGGCGAGGACGGTCTGAAGCTGTCCAAGCGTCTGAAAAACTACAGCGAGCCGGGCTTGCTCTTTGAAAAATTCAGCGCGGACGCCTTGCGTTGGAGCTTCATCGCGAAGAACCCGCCAACGAACAGCAGCCGCCTCTCCGAGCGCATCGTGGAGGAGTCCCAGCGCGAGCTGCTCATGCGCTGGTACAACGTCTACAGCTTTTTCGTGATCTATGCGAACCTCGACGGCTTCGATCCTGCGAGCGCACCCAATGCCGTGCTGCGCGAACTCTTCGCCGATCCCGCCGCAGCCCCTGCGGGCGGCAACGTCGGCGATGCGGGGTATCGCCCGGCGGCCGAGCGCGCGGAACTGGACCGCTGGATCCTCAGCGAACTCGACCGCGTCATCGTGGACGCGCGCGCCGCGCTGGATGCCTATGAGACCTATCCGGCGGCCCGCGAGATCTCGGGCTTCGTGGACAGCCTCTCGAACTGGTATGTGCGCCGGAGCCGCGCGCGCTTCTGGGCCAGCGGCTGGAGCGCGGACAAGGCCGACGCCTATTGGACGCTCTATGAGTGCCTGATCAAACTG
>JBHEKR010000184.1:0-11401 GCA_041859365.1 Candidatus Hydrogenedentales bacterium | reverse complement strand
CACAATTCTACAGTTTTTAATCATCGTATTGTTCGAAAAAGGTGCGATTTTACAGGCGTTTTTGAGCGCCGAATACACTTTCCGATAGGCCCAATTGACTAAGGCATTGAAATCATTAGGCTTTTTAACCGGACACTAGTGGTACCAAAACTTAGTTGACAGTTGATAGTGAATAGGACCGATGAGACGGATACGACCGATTTTGATCAATTCGTCGTATGGGTCGTATCCGTCTTGTCGCGGTCAACTGTCCATTGTCAACTGTCAACTGATCCAAAATTTGCCGGGCGGGGCCCCCACGTGCTATCCTTCCGCGATTTTAACTACGCAGAGCACCCCAAATTCGCACAATGTTCCGGGTGCCTGGACGACTACGATCCAGGCCGCGAGGGGTGCTCAAGGAACCAACCCGGACGGAGAAATTGAAAATGGCAGTTGTATCCATGCGCGAGCTCCTTGAAGCTGGCATCCACTTTGGCCACCAGACGCGCCGCTGGCACCCGAAGATGAAACCCTATATCTTCGGCCAGCGCAACGGCATCTACATCATTGACCTCCAGCTTACGCTGCGCCAGGTCTACAAGGCCTACGGCCTGGTCCGCGAAACCGTTGCCAACGGCGGCAACGTGCTTTTCGTGGGCACGAAGAAGCAGGCCCAGGAGCCGGTTCAACAGCAGGCCGAACGTTGCGGCATGTACTACGTGAACAACCGCTGGCTCGGCGGCACGCTCACCAACTTCCAGACGGTGAAGGGCTCCATCCAGGAGCTGAACAACCTCCAGGAACTGGAGAAGAGCGACAAGATCGAACGCTACAGCAAGAAAGAGCGCGTGGTATTCAAGAAGCGCGCCGAAAAGCTTGCGAAGAACCTCACCGGCATTCAGCGCATGCCCAACCTGCCCAGCGTGGTGTTCATCGCCGACGCGAAGCGCGAGAACATCGCCGTGCGCGAAGCCAAGCGCCTGGGCATCCCCAGCATCGGCATCGTGGACACGAACTGTGACCCGGACGTGGTGGATCTTCCCATCCCCGGTAACGACGACGCCATCCGCTCCATCAGCCTTTTCTGCACCATCATCGCGGACGCGGTTATCGAAGGCCGCATGCGCGCCGAGAAGCTCCGCGCCGAAGACGCCGAGAAGCGCGCCGCTCGCGCCAAGAGCAGCATGGACGACGCTGAAGAACAGGGTGAAGAGCAAACGGAAGAGATCGTTGTGGACGCGGCCGACGAGCAGGCTTTCACCGAAGCGCCCGCCGAAGAAGACAGCGAATAATTTTTCCCAAGCAGACCTTTTAAAATGAGGAGTTTTTAGACACTATGGCTACTACTGCCGCAGATGTAAAGTCCCTCCGGGAATCCACCGGCGCGGGCATGATGGATTGCAAGAAGGCGCTCGACGAGAGCAATGGCGATATGGACAAGGCGGTGGTGTGGCTGCGCGAGCGGGGCATTGCCAAGGCTGCGAAGCGCAGCGACAAAGTGGCCTCCGAGGGCGCGGTTCACTCCTACATCCACATGGGTGGCAAGGTGGGCGTTCTAGCCGAAATCAACTGCGAGACCGATTTCGTCGCACGTGGCGACGAGTTCCAGGAGCTCTGCCGGAATATCTGCCTCCAGATCTGCTCCACCGCCCCGCTGGCGGTGCGCCGTGAAGAACTGGATCAGGATGTGGTTGCCGCCGAGATGGAGCTCTACGTGAAGCAGGCCGCCGAGACCGGCAAGCCCAAGGACATCTGCGAGAAAATCGCCGAGGGCAAGCTGAAGAAGTGGTTCTCAGAGGTTTGCCTCGTGGACCAGCAGTTCGTGAAGGACGGCGACAAGACGATCGACCAGCTCTGCACGGAACTGAGCGGCAAAGTGGGTGAGAAGATCACGATCCGCCGTTTCGTCCGCTACCAGTTGGGCGAAGGCATCGAGAAGCAGGTAAGCAATTTCGCCGAAGAAGTTGCCGCCGAACTTGCCAAAGCGCAAGGGTAAGGAACTCCATTGACAGCGCCCATCTACAAACGCATCCTGCTGAAACTCAGCGGCGAAGCCCTCGAAGGTAACACCGGCAAGGGAGGCATTGACTTCCCCACGCTGGGCAGCTTCTGCGACGAAGTCAAGGAAGTGGTGGATCTTGGTGTGGAGGTGGGTCTTGTCGTGGGAGGCGGGAATATCTTCCGCGGTGTCCAGGGCGTGGAAACCGGCCTGGATCAGCCGACGGGCGACTATATGGGCATGCTGGCGACTGTGATTAACGCGTTGGCCATTCAGGCCTCGCTTGAGCAACGCAATGTGCGCACCCGCGTTATGACGGCCATTGAGATGCGCCCCATCGCGGAGCCCTACATCCGGCGGCGCGCCACGCGCCACCTGGAGAAGGGCCGCGTCGTTATTTTCGGCGCGGGCACGGGCAATCCGTTTTTCACGACGGACACGGCCGCAGCGTTGCGGGCGAACGAGATCGGCGCGGAGCTGGTCATGAAAGCCACCAAGGTGGATGGTATTTATGACTCGGACCCCATGAAGAATCCCGACGCGAAGAAGTATGATGTGCTGGATTACACCACGGTGCTGACGGACAAGTTGCGCGTCATGGATGCGACGGCTATCTCGTTGTGCCGGGAGAATAAGCTTCCGATTCTGGTCTTCGATTTGACCCGAAAGGGCAATATCCTGCGGGTATTGCAGGGTGAATCCATTGGAACGTTGGTAAAGGGAGACTGAAGATGTCACACCCGATTCTTTCCGAAGCGACCGAGAAGATGGACAAGAGCGTTACCGCTTTCCAGGCGGAAATGAGCAGCATCCGCACGGGCCGCGCCAATGCGAGCATTTTGGATCCTGTGGAAGTTGAAGTCTATGGTTCGCGGATGAAGATCAACCAGCTTGGCACCGTGACGGTTCCGGACTCCCACCTGATCGTCATCGATCTGTGGGACAAGAGCCAGATGTCCGCGGTGGAGCGGGCGATCATGCAGTCCAGCCTCAATTTGATGCCGTCCAACGACGGCCAGGTGATTCGGATTCCGATTCCCCAGTTGAATGAGGAACGTCGGCGCGATCTGGTTAAACTGGCCGGAAAGTATGTGGAAGAGGCCAAGGTGGCCTGCCGCAGCATTCGCCGCCACGCGATCGACACGCTGAAGAAGATGCAGAAGGACGGCGAGGTGCCGGAAGACGACGCACACCGCCTGACCGATGCAATTCAGAAGCTGACGGATAACCACACGGACAAGATTGACGCGATTTACAAGGCCAAAGAGGCCGATATCATGGAAGTCTAGCCGGTGGGACTCGTTATCAATCTCTGAACATCCCATTTTGCCGCGGACGCGCCATGAATCGCGTGACTCCGCGGCATTTTTATTTGTGATCGCATAGCGAATCATTCAAGGCCTTTATCGCCCCGTAACACGGGGCCGGAAACTCGAGTGCACATGCCCGGCACACAACTCGACACACGAATCGACATGGAACGCCTCCCCCGCCACATTGCCATCATCATGGATGGCAACGGGCGCTGGGCGCGCGAGCACGGCCTGGCCCATGTCGAGGGACATGAGGCGGGTTCCAAGAGCGTCCGCAAGGTTATCGAGGCCTGCCGCAAGCTCGGGGTGGAGGCCCTGAGCCTCTACGCCTTCTCCACGGAGAACTGGCGCCGCTCGAAATTCGAGGTGAGCGCCCTCTTCCGCCTGCTGAGCAAGTATATCCGGCAGGAGATCGATGAGATGCATGCGAACAACATCCGAATCTGTTTCATGGGCCGGGAAGAAGGACTGCCCAAGCGCGCCCTGGCCGATATGGCGAGCTGCGTGGAGCGCACGAAAAACAACACCGCGCTCACGGTGAACATTGCGCTGAACTATGGTGGGCGCGCCGAAATCGTGGACGCGACGCGGCGCATCGCTCTGGCCGTGCAGGCGGGCGAATTGCGCGCCGAGGCTATCGACGAAACGCTTTTCGCAAAATACCTTTACCAGCCGGATCTGAACGAGATCGACCTGCTGATCCGCACCAGCGGCGAGTTGCGCGTAAGCAATTTCATGCTGTGGCAGCTTTCCTATTCGGAGATCGTGGCGCCGGGCACGCTCTGGCCCGATTTCGACGAGCAGTGCCTCTGTGATGCCATCGTGGACTACCAGCGGCGGAACCGCCGCTTCGGGGGGCGCCCTTGATGAAGTCCAATCAAGGCGCAACCCTCACCCGCCTTCTTACGGCGATCGTGATGCTGCCGTCCGTCCTTGCCATAGTCTGGCTGCCCATGCTGGAGCCCGTCTTCGTCGCCTTCATCGCCGTACTTGCGGGAATCGGCCTGACCGAGTTCTTTGCCATGGTGCGGGCAAAGAATATCTCGACCTGGCCCGTAGTCGCCACGGCCTTTGGCGTGCTCATGGTGGTGGCGGCGGATATTTCCCCGGGTTTGATGAACACGGCGCTGGTCGTGGGCGTCATCGTGCTGGCCTGGGGCCAGGTGTTTCGCGGGCAGGTGGACATGGCGGCACTCTCGGTGACGCTGTGGGGCCTGTTCTACGCCGGCTGGATGCCTGCGCACTTCGTGCTCCTTCGCAATCAGGAAAGCGGACCCGGTCTGGTGACGCTGCTGATCGTGCTGGTGGCCCTGTCGGACACGGGGGCCTACTTTGTCGGCAAGGCCATTGGTCGCCACAAACTGTCGCCGAAGATCAGCCCGAACAAGACCTGGGAAGGCGCAATCGCCGGTGTAATCTCCGCCGTGGCGGGCATGGCGGCGGCCTGGTATATCGATGTGAATTATGCCTCCGCCCCACTGCCGGGCTGGCCCCTCTGGGCCTATGCGCTGTGCGGTGTGGTGCTGGCCATCGCGGGCCAGATTGGCGATTTGATTGAATCGATGATGAAGCGGGATGCCGGGGTGAAAGACTCTGGGAAACTGCTGCCGGGTCACGGCGGCATCCTCGACCGCTGCGACGGCTTCCTCTTCGCCGGTCCCATGTTATATTACTTGCTTGCCTGGCTGTGACCGGGCTGAGGTTGAGAGAGCGATGTACGAAGATCAATTGAGCACGGTTCAGGCGGATATCAAGAAGCTTGCGGAGCTGCGCGCCTGCCTGAACGTGGACGACACGAGCATCAAAATCGAGTCGCTGGAGGCCCGCATGTCGGAGCCCGGCTTCTGGAACAATGCGGAAAGCGCCCAGGCCGTGGTGCAGGAGCTGAAAGCGCTCAAGGCGATTGTGACGGCGCCACTGGAAATCGAAAAGGAACTCGAAGAACTCGAAGTTTTTATCGAGATGGCCCGGGAAGAGAACGACGAGGGTCACGGCGAGGAAATCGAGGCCCAGCTCGAAGTGGTGGCGCGAAAGCTCGACCGCCTGGAGTTGAACAGCCTGTTCATGGATCCGCGTGATTCAAAGACGGTCATCCTGAGCGTCCACCCCGGCGCGGGCGGCACGGAGTCCTGCGACTGGGCCGACATGCTGTTGCGCATGATGCTGCGTTTCTGCGAACGCAACGAGTTCAACGTGGAATTCCTGGAATACCAGGAAGCGGAAGAGGCGGGCCTGAAGAGCGCAACGTTGCGCATCACGGGCACGAACCCTTACGGCACCCTGAAGTCCGAAGCGGGCGTGCACCGGCTCGTGCGCATATCGCCCTTTGATTCACAGGCGCGACGCCACACGTCCTTTTCGGCCATCGAAGTGCTGACGGAAATCGACGACGACATCCAGATCGACCTGCGCGAAGAAGACATCAAGATGGACGTGTACCGGTCCAGCGGCGCGGGCGGCCAGAAGGTGAACAAGACCAGTTCGGCGGTGCGTCTGACCCACATCCCCTCGGGAATCGTGGTGGCGTGCCAGATCGAGCGATCCCAGCACCGGAACCGCGACGTGGCAATGAGCATGCTGCGTTCTAAGTTGTATGACATTGAGCAGAAGAAGCTGGAGGCGGAGCTGGACTCCCAGCGCGAAGGTCATCAGGATGTGGCCTGGGGCAGTCAGATTCGGAGCTACGTCCTCCATCCTTACCAGATGATTAAAGATCACCGGACGGGCTTTGAGACGGGCAACGTGACCAAGGTGCTCGATGGCGGTCTGGAGCCGTTTATCACCGCTTATTTAAAGTGGAACCTGGAAAAGAAGCACCGGAATAATTAGAAACGGGAGAACGGACATTCCTGTCCGTTCCTTCGCGCAACTTCGTTGCGCGATACGCGGGTAGGAAAACCCGCGCTCCCGATTTTCGATATGTTGCAGGCAAACGCGGACATACAGGCCGCAGCCGCAAGGAGAAGACACCATGGACCAGAACAATCCCCTCTTCCAGAAGCTGGAAAAGCTCTTTACGAAGGTCAAGGAGACCATCGAATCGGCGGACGACTCCAAAATTTCGCCGGACGACCGCAAGCTGGTCCACCTGATTGAGAGCAAGATGGTGGACGAGGCCCTGAAGATCGCGGAGAGCTCCAACATTCCCGGTCTGAAGAAGACGGTGAAGGTCCTCTCCCAGACCATGGCGAAGGCCCTGGACATCGAGGCGAAGCCCGTGGGCGCGGCCCACGCCGAGGAACTCTCCGGCGCGGCGGCGGACCTGCGCCAGCACCGCGTGAACAAGATGGAGCGCATCCGCGCGCGGGGCGATGAGCCCTTTAAGTACGCTTTCTACCGCTCCCACAATATTGAAGAAGCCCGCGTGGCCTTTGAGACGGCGGAGCCCTCCGGCACGGAAGAATGCCCCGCCGAAGTGCCCGCCCGCCTCGCCGGTCGCGTGGTGGCCTTCCGCAGCCAGGGCAAGAGCGCCTTTGCGGATATCCGCGACGAGTTCGGTCGCGTACAGATCTTCTTCGGGCTCCAACAAGTCGGTGAGGAGTCGTTCGCTGCGTTGGACGATCTCGATTTGGGCGATTTCATCGGCGTTTCCGGACCCGTGAAGCGCACGCGTCGTGGCGAGATTACGCTCTTCGCACAGAGCTTCGAAATCCTGACCAAGTCGTTGCGCCCGGCGGCGGAGAAGTATCACGGCCTGAAGGATGTGGAAACCCGCTACCGCCAGCGCTACCTCGACATGGTGGCAAATCCCGAAGTGCTCGTGACCTTCAAGAAGCGTATCCAAGTGGTGTCGGTGATGCGCCAGTGGCTGGAGGCGCGCGGCTACCTTGAAGTGGAAACGCCCATGCTCCACCCCATCGTGGGCGGCGCGACGGCCCGGCCCTTCATCACGCACCACAACACCTATGACCGCGAACTCTTCCTGCGCGTGGCCCCGGAGCTCTATTTGAAGCGTCTCATCGTGGGCGGATTCGACAAGGTTTTCGAGATCAACCGCTGCTTCCGCAACGAGGGCGTGGACACGCGGCACAATCCCGAGTTCACCACGATGGAACTCTACGAGGCCTATCAGGATTACTTAGGATTAATGGAAGAAACGGAAGAAATGCTCACCGACATCATCGAGAAGGTGGTGGGTTCGAGCACCTTCGAGTATCAGGGCCACACGATCAGCGTGGCGCGCCCCTGGACGCGCATGACGCTTCATGATGCGATCCGCCAGTATGCGGGCATCGACTTGGAAGCGACGCGCGACCGGGACGAGGCTGCGCGCCTGGCAAAGTCGGCGGGCGTTGATGTGGACCCCACGATGGGCTATGGCAAGATCGTGGATGAGGTAATGTCGCTGAAGGTGCAGCCAAACCTGGTGCAGCCGACATTCCTCTATGATTACCCGATCGAATTGTCGCCCCTGGCGAAGAAGAAGCGGGACAACGAGGCGCTCACGGAGCGTTTCCAGCCCTTTATCGCGTGCCTGGAAGTGGGCAACGCCTTTTCCGAGTTGAATGACCCCATCGACCAGCGGGAGCGCTTCGAGGCCCAGACGGCCCTGCGCGAGGCGGGCGACGAAGAAGCCCAGTATCTCGATGAAGATTTCATCACGTCGCTGGAAGTGGGCATGCCCCCTACAGCGGGCCTTGGCATCGGCATCGACCGGCTGGCAATGATCGTGACGAACTCGGCGTCGATCCGGGAAGTGATTTTGTTTCCGCAACTGCGGACGGTGTAGTAAGCGGTGGACTGAGTGGACGGCTCCTGAAAGCGAAACTTCACTGAGGAGGCAAGCGGTCTACGTCGTCCACACTGTCCACTTGGTCCATTCGCCGCGGCGAATGCACTCAGTCCACTGAACCACCAGGAGGTGCCTGATCCGTGCCGTTTGAACTTTTTGTGGCCCTGCGCTATCTGCGGGGCAAGCGGAAGAACCGCTTTGTCTCGCTGATCACGGTAATCTCCGTGGCGGGCGTGTGCGTCGGGGTCATGGCCCTCATCGTGGTGATGAGCGTGATGACCGGCTTCGACAATGCCCTGCGCGCGACGATCATCGGCAACCGCTCCCACGTCGATTTCCGCATCAAGAACAATCTTTCCATTCTTGATTATGAGGAGGGTATCCGCCAGCTCAAGCAGGCCAGCCCGGATATCGTGGCGGCGGCCCCGGTGGTGGTGACGGAGTCGCTGCTCCAGCGCGGCGGCGCCACGACGGGCGGTATTATCCTCGGTGTCAATCCGGAGCTGGAAAGTGAAGTAACCGACCTCGCCCAGAACCTTACGGACAAGGACGGTCGACTGAACGGGCGGGGCGCCTTGCCGGGCGACAAGGAAATCGTGCTGGGCTATCGGCTGGCCGCGCGTATCGGGGCCAACGTCGGCGACGACATCATCGTCTACACGGCGAAAGCCAAGAGCAGCCCCTTCGGTCCCCGGGGCGGCTCCAACCTCTCCCTGACCATCAGTGGCATCTCCGAAGCGCGTATGTCGGACATCGACATGGTCTACGGTTACGTGAACATGGAGACCGCGCGCAAGTTGAGCGGGCGCGAGGGCGCGGACAGCATCCGCTGCAAACTGAAAGATCCCTATCTGGCGGAGAAGGTGAAGATGGAGATCGAGGCGACCGAGGGCCTCCCCTACTACGGCGAGACGTGGTACGAAAGCCAGCAGGAATTTTTTGGTGCGCTGGAGCAGGAGAAAGTGGCCATGTTCATCATCCTGGCCTTCATCATCCTCGTGGCGGCATTCAATATTACCAGCACCTTGATCATGATCGTGCTGGAGAAACAGCGCGATATCGGTATCCTACGCACCCTGGGCGTCAGCGGCGGATCGATCATCTGGCTGTTCATTGTGGAAGGGCTGTTGATCGGGTTGAGCGGCACCTTCGCCGGGGTGATACTGGGCACGGTATTTGCCTATTACATAAACCCCATCGCAAGTGCGATCGCATGGGTACTTGGTGTCGATCTCTTTAACAGCACCATTTATTACTATGACCGTATCCCCAGCGATGTCGTGCCCTATGACGTGGCGTGGATCACCATCAGCGCCGTCATCCTGACCTTCGTTTCGACCCTCTATCCCGCCTGGAGCGCTTCGCGCCTTACCCCCGTGGATGCCCTGCGCCATGAATAGTATCCTGAGCTGCCAAAACATCCAAAAGAGCTACAACGACGGCAACCGCGAGTTGAAGATTCTCCTCGGCGTGGACCTCGAAGTGCGCGAGGGCGAGATCCTCGCGATCAGCGGGCCATCCGGCGTGGGCAAGAGTACGCTCCTCCACATCATGGGTACATTGGACACGCCCACCAGTGGCGACGTACTCTATCAGGGCCGCGCGCTGTCGTCCATGGGACGCAAAGAGATCAACCGTATACGCAACGAAGAGATCGGCTTCGTCTTCCAGTTCTACCACCTCCTCCCGGAATTCACGGCGCTGGAAAATGTGATGATGCCCGCCATCTGCAAGGGCGCGTCGCGCAAGGTGGCCGCCACCCGCGCGGAGGAGCTCCTTCACACCGTGGGCCTCGCCGAGCGCATGACCCACAAACCCGGCCAACTCAGCGGTGGCGAACAGCAGCGCGTCGCCATCGCCCGCGCGCTGTACAACAAGCCCAGCGTGGTCCTCAGCGACGAGCCCACGGGCAACCTCGACGAGAACACGGGCGGCAGCATCATCGACCTGATATGGAAGCTCAACGAAGAGCACGGCGTGACCCTCGTCATCGTGACCCACGACGACAGCCTCGCAGCCAAGGCCCACCGCTGGATCCACATGCACGGCGGCCTGGCGGAGTTGAAGAAATAGGGACAGCGTCGCCCCGCAGCTCGGACGAGCAGGCTAAGTGTCGGGTCAGGTAAGTGCGCCATTCCGAGCAATGTGAGCGTCAACCGGCGAGGCTGTCCTGTTATCTGACGTCATGACTCGGTAGATTGTGTTGGATCGCGTACGAGTATCGGGTCCTCGACTCAGTCTCTTTCACAATGCCGACAGTCGCCGAACGTGCTGGTCGTCATCCCTCGGGACAGGACAGCCCCGCCTGTTGAAGTGATGCGTCCTCCACCGGGCAAACCGTTGGACGTGCAGTGATTCTCGCGGATAGAAATCGTGGGGCGACGCTGTCCCTGCGCCCGCTTTACACTTCGCAGCCCTTCTGCTAGCATGACCCCATGCCACAGGCGGCCGTGAGACGGCCCAATCGGGAGATGGACCATGAGACGCAGAACTTTTTTGCAGGCCACGGGCACGCTGGCGGCGGCGAGCATTGCCGGTTGCCAGTCCGTGCCGGAGCCCTCGGGCGCGGTGAGTCAAACGGAGACGAAAGCCATGCGAATTGATCCCGCCAAAGTCGACAACCGCAATCAGAACCGCTCCACGGTGACCTGCATGCATGGCATGGCCTGCACGAGCCAACCCCTGGCCTCTCTGGCGGGCGTGGACGTGTTGCGCGCGGGCGGGAACGCCATTGACGCGGCCATCACGGCGAACGCCCTGCTGAGTCTGGTGGAGCCCATGAACTGCGGGCCGGGCGGAGATCTTTTTGCCATCGTATGGATCGAAAAAGAGCAGAAACTCTTTGGCCTGAACGCAAGCGGCCGCGCGCCCTATGCCTGGAACCTGGCGGAGGCCCGGAAACACAATCTTACCACCATCCCGGGCGCCTCGCCTTTTGCTTGGAGCGTTCCGGGCTGCGTCAGCGGGTGGAAGGCGCTGGGCGAACGCTTTGGACGCCAGAAGGCGGGGGCTTGGTTTGAACCCGTGATTCGTTATGCGCGAGAGGGCTTTCCCGTCTCCCCCATCATCGCGTCGGACTGGGGCACGATGGATGCCGCAAAATTCCCGACGCTCGCGGCGACCTTCGCACCGGGTGGCAAGAGTCCACGCTTCGGCGATGTTTTCACGAATCCCGATCTGGCGGCCTTCTACGACATTCTGGTCCGCGACGGTCTGGACGCTTTCTATCACGGTGAACCGGCGGAACGTATCGTCAAATTTTCCCGCGAAAACGGCGGATACTTCGAGATGAACGACTTCGCCGATCACACTGCGGACTGGGTGGAACCTGCGGGCACGAACTATCGCGGCTATGATGTATGGGAGATTCCGCCG
>JBHEKR010000045.1:0-3986 GCA_041859365.1 Candidatus Hydrogenedentales bacterium | reverse complement strand
GCACCAGCATTGGTCCTACAACCACCCCTATGCCGCGCGAACCTGGACCCTGGAAGACTGGAAAGGCTATCTCGACGGACTGAAAAAGATCGGTTTTAACACTGTGCTGATCTGGCCCGTGCTGGAAACCATGCCGGATCCGCTCACAAAGAGTGACGAAGAGAACCTGGAGAAGATGGTGGAAGTAGTCGACTTCGCCCACGCGCAGGATATGCGTGTGCTCATTGCCCTCTGCCCCAATGTGATTGCAAAGAACGAAGAGGCCGCCAAGTATACCTTCGTGAAGCGCCCTTTTTTCTTCACCGATCAGCGGGTGAACCCGGTCGACGCCATCGCCATGGGCAAAATGCTCGAGTTTCGCCGGAAGATTTTCACGCCGCTCAAGAAGATCGACGGCGTGCTCATCACCGACAGTGATCCCGGCGGCTATCCCGGATCGGACAACGTGGAATTCGTATCACTGCTTAATTCCCACCGCACCATGTTCAACGAGCTGAATCCCAATATCGAGCTGTATTATTGGATTCACGCGGGCTGGGAGGCCTACTGTCGCTTCTACGCCACGGCCGAATTCGCCATGGGCGAGAACCCGGAAATACAGGAGGCGATCAAGCTCCTCGCGAAGGTCAATCCCGAACCTTGGGGCCTGGCCAGCGGACGCGGCCCGAACGTGGCGGATGAAATCGGCATGCCGGATCGCGTGCTGAACTACCAGTATGGCGCGATCGAGGGCGAGCCCAGCTTTCCCATGCTGAACTTCGGCTCCGAAGGCGCTTACCAGGCCGGCAAGAATCTGGGCGTGCGCGGCACCCTGGGCAATTCCCAGACCCACTGCCTCCAACTTCCGAACGCCTTCCTCTTCTCGCGCGGCGCAACCGGGCAGCCCATGCCCACGCGCGAAGACTATGTGGCCTTTGCGGAGCGTCTGTTGCCGGGGCACGGCGAGACCATTGTCGCGGGTTGGGAAGCCGTCAATCAGGTTGATCCCGCTATCATCGAAGCGGCCGAAAAGAACGTGTCCGCCATGGCCGATACCGACCTGAAGCCGGGCGATCTGGAAGGTCTGCTCTTCGGCAGCCCGAAGCGCTTCGTGACCGATCTGGGCCATGTGCTCCGCTTCCGCGCAACGCTGGAACGCTTCCGCACGGCCGCGCTGGACGGTACGGACAAGAAGGTCGTGGCGGAAACCATGGCCGCCTTTGTGAAGGAAGCGACGGATTGGCAGAAGGTTCATGATTACAAGAACAATTGGTATATGCCGCGCATGGAAGAGGCCCTCGTTAAAGTCGACGAAGCGACCTACAAGCCCTTTTTTGTCCGGGATCAGAACTCCTACAAAGGCGAAGGCGCCACGCCCTTCGAGCAGGTGACCAACGCCTACAAGAAGGTGGAAACCTTCACGCCCAGCTTGCTGGAGACGATGAAGAAGACGGTGGCGACATTGCAGAAATAGTGTTTTCCAAGCCGTGATCCTTTCCAGGATTACGTCGCGGGGCGGCGGCGAGGCGCAACCGCCCGCCGCCCCGCATTTCACGAATTCGAAGGAAGAAAGTGGCACAGGTCGTAGACACGCTGTGGCGGGCGTCTCGCCTGTGATTCATGGCCGCTATGGCTGTGTCGCACTGGCATTCACCCGCACTTCGCGGCATAGAAGTCACCCATTGGAGGAGGCATACCGTGCTCAATCGAATTATCGTCGCGATGGCGGCGCTGTTCGCAGTCCCCTTGGCGCATGCCACGCCGCCCACTCCCGCCACCCCCATGCTGGGCATGTACGTCCACCAGCACTGGTCTTACAACCACCCCTACAACGCGCGAACCTGGACCCTGGAAGACTGGCGCGGCTATCTCGATGGCATCAAACGCCTGGGCTACAACACGGTGCTCATCTGGCCTGTGCTGGAGACCGTGCCCGAGCCCATGACGCCGAGCGACGACGAGAACTTGAAGCGCATCGGCCAAGTCATCGAAATGGCCCACGGCGACTTTTCCATGCGCGCCTACTTCGTGCTCTGTCCCAACAATCGGGGCAAGGATGAAGCTGCGAAGTACACCTTTGAAGAGAGGCCCTTCTTTGGCACGGAGCGGCGCGTGAATCCTGCCGACGCCGTGGAGTGGGGGAAGCTGATGGCCTTCCGCAAGGAACTCATCACGCCACTGAAGAGTGCCGACGGTATCTTTATCATCGACAGCGACCCCGGCGGCTGGCCCTTCTCCACGAATCTGGATTTCGTCTCCATTCTCCGCAGTCACCGCTACATCTTGAGTGAATTGAACCCGGACATGGAGCTGATCTACTGGGCGGGCTTTGGCTGGGAAGCCTATGCGCGCTTCTATGAAACCGGCGAGATTAAACGTGGCACCGAAGACGAATTCGATCAGACGGTCCACATGATCGCGGCGAACCACCTCGAACCGTGGTGGATCGCCAGCATGAACGATCCTAACCTGACCAGCACGCTCAACATGCCCCAGCGCATTCTCAGCTTCAACTATGGAAAGATCGAGGGCGAACCGAGTTTCCCCCTCACCAATTTCGGCGACACCACGGCCTATGAGGGCGGCAAACTCAAGGGACAACTCGGTGTGCTCGGTAACTCGCAAACCCATTGCGTCCAATTACCCAATACCTTCGCATTTGCCCGGGGGGCCCAAGGCCTGACCTGCACCCGCGAGGACTACGTCGCTTTCGCGAACGATCTGCTTGTTGGACAGGGTGAAACCATTGTCCGGGCCTGGGAAGCCTTGCGCGGTGGCAACGTAGCCGCCATTGATGCCGCACTGGCCTCCCTCGCGACCGTGAAGAAAACCACTTTAGTCCCTGGTCCGCTCAAGGGGCTGCTCTTCGGCGATCCCGCCCGCTTCATCCTCGATCTGGAACTGCAACTCAAGATGATGGGCACGCTGGAAACGCTGTATCAAGGTGCGATTGCTCAGCCGCAGAATCCCGCAGCGATAAGAGCGGCGTTCGCGGCCTTCATCGACGCCCACGTGGCGTGGCAGCAGCAGCATGGCTACAAAAACAACTGGTACGACGGAAAGCTCTGGGGGGCCATAGGTGCGATCAAAGCCCCGGCCTCGCAGGAAACTCTGAAGAACAATGTCTTCGTGGGCGAAGGCGAAACCATGTTCGACAAAGTGCAGGACGGCCTACGGCGCATGGAGACTTTTACTCCCCGCCTGATCGAGTCCATGAAAAAAGATCTCGAAGCCATGCCCTGACCCTATGGAGCGGGGGCTTTCCAGTTCCCGTAATTGGCAAGAAAACTGAGCAAACAAAAGCAATTCGACGCGGAAGGCCGGGCATACCGCAGGGACGCCAAACATGCCCTCCAAGGAGGAATCTAAATGAATCGCAGGGAATTTCACAAAGTATGCGCCCTTGGAGCGGCTTCTGCCATCGCCGGACCCCAGGCTTATGCAAAGCAGGACGAGAATCCGAGAAAGCCCTTCAAACTCAAGGGCGTTTACTTTCATGATGGATTCACCGTGGACCCGGAGCATCATGCGCCACTCCACTGGGGCCGCGAAGAGTGGTTGCGCCAGATCCGCTGGCTCCACGCCTGCGGTGTGAACGCCGTCGAGTTCGCCACTATGCTGGAGTTCAACCGCGTACCACAGACGGCCATGGAGCGCGAGAAGATCGAGGATCGCAAGTTGGTGCTGGAGTTGGCCCATTCGCTCGGCCTCGAGTTCGGCTATATCCTGTCCAACACGGTGGTCAGCACCGTGCCCGATGGCGAAGAGCCGGGCCACCAGTTGTTGAATCGCGCGGTGCAGCTATGCCCCAGGGAACCCGGCAATTTCGAAAAGACCATCGCCCTCCAGGAGTGGTACATGGATACTTACAAGCAGGCCAACTTTTTTGATGAGTTCGCGGCGGACTGGGGTGCCTGCCACTGCGGCAAATGCGCCGTGCCGGACTACATGCACTACGTGGACACCCTCGCAAAAAAGCTGGCGGAGAAAAACCCCGCCGCTCGCAT
>JBHEKR010000042.1:0-5025 GCA_041859365.1 Candidatus Hydrogenedentales bacterium | reverse complement strand
TGGTGGTGCGAGACCATCCGCGCCACCAACCCCTGCGGCGAGCAGCCGCTGCCGCCCTACGGCGCCTGCCTGCTGGGTTCGGTCAACCTGACCAAGTTCGTCAAGCACCCCTTCACCGACCAGGCCACGTTCGACTGGGAGGAATACAAGGAAGTGGTGCGCGTGTTCACCCGCATGCTGGACAACGTGGTCGAGGTCAACGGCCTGCCGCTGCAGCAGCAGCGCGACGAGATCCTGCGCAAGCGCCGCCACGGCATGGGCTTCCTGGGCCTGGGCAGCACCATGACCATGCTGAAGATGAAGTACGGCAGCAAGGAATCCTGCGAGTTCACCGAGCGCATCGCCCGCGACATGGCGGTGGCCGGCTGGGAAACCGGCCTGTCGCTGGCCCGCGAGAAGGGCCCGGCGCCGATCATGGAGGAGGCGTTCACCGTCACCGCCGAGATGCTGCGCAAGCGCCCCGAGATGGTCCGCGACGGCTGGAAGGTCGGCCAGCAGATCGAGGGCAAGCTCCTGCACGCCCGCTACAGCCGCTACATGCAGCGCGTGGCCGAGGTCGCCCCGGAACTGGTCGAGGAGCTGGCCGAGGTCGGCGCCCGCTTCACCCACCACAGCTCGATCGCGCCCACCGGCACCATCTCGCTGAGCCTGGCCAACAACGCCAGCAACGGCATCGAGCCCAGCTTCGCCCACCACTACAGCCGCAACGTGATCCGCGAGGGCAAGAAGACCAAGGAGAAGGTGGACGTCTACAGCTTCGAGCTGCTGGCCTACCGCGAACTGGTCAACCCGAAGGCGATGCCGTACGCCGAGGACGCCGCCGCCAGGCTGCCGGACTACTTCATCAGCGCCGACGACATCAGCCCGAAGGAGCACGTGGACGTGCAGGCCGCGGCGCAGAAGTGGGTGGATTCCTCGATCTCCAAGACCGCGAACGTCCCCACCGACTACCCGTACGAGGACTTCAAGGACATCTACCGCTACGCCTACCAGCAGGGCCTGAAGGGCTGCACCACCTTCCGCTTCAACCCCGCCGCGTTCCAGGGCGTGCTGGTCAAGGAAGCCGACCTCGAGAACACCACCTACCGCTTCGAGCTGGAGGACGGCCAGGTCATCGAGGTCAAGGGCAACGAGCAGATCGAGTACGACGGCGAACTGCACACCGCGGCCAACCTGTTCGACGCGCTCAAGGAGGGCTACTACGGCAAGTTCTGACCGGGGCCGGGCGGCCGCTGCCGGCGTGCATTCGTCACGCTGCACGGACGCCGTTTCCGGGTATAGGATCGCGCTGTAGTACCCACCCAACCAATGCCCGACGAGGAGGGCACATGAGCAACGGAAACGGAGTGACGGCGACGCTGTCCGACGCCGCCGAAAGCGTCAAGGAAAAGGCCGCCGAGATCGGCGACGCCGTGGCCAGCACCGCCAGCGCCACCGTGGCGAAGGCGAAGAAGGCCGCCAAGTCCGCCGAGAAGAAGGTCAAGACCGAAGTGGGCAAGGCGAAGAAGGCGGTCAAGAAGACCGTCGCCAACGCCAAGAAGAAGCTCGCGTCGGCCAGCGCCGAGGCCAAGAAGGAAGTGGCCAGCCTGAAGAAGAAGGTCGCCGGCAAGAAGACCGCGGCGAAGAAGGCCGCCAAGAAGGTCGCGAAGAAGGCGACCGCCAAGAAGGCCGCGGTGAAGAAGGACGCCAAGAAGGTCGCCAAGAAGGCCACCGCCAAGAAGGCGGCGGTGAAGAAGGCGGTCAAGAAGGCGCCGGCCAAGAAGGTCGCAAAGAAGGCACCGGCCAAGAAAGCCGCCGCCAGGAAGGCGCCGGTGAAGAAGGCCCCGGCAAAGAAGGCGCCGGCCAAGAAGGCCGCGAAGAAGGCCGCCAAGAAGAAGTGATCCACCCGCGCCCCCTCCCGCCCGGGAGGGGGTCGCCGGCGGGCCCCGCGCCCGCACGCTCCACCCGTACGCCGACCCACCACCGCAACCCACGCACCGGAACCGCAATGGCCGTCAGGATCGACAAGAAAATCAAGGGCTACGCCGTCGTCACCGCCGAGGACAAGGCCAAGGAGGCCGCGCGCGCCGACGCCGCGCAGCAACCGCAGGCCGCGCCCGCCGCGGAGCCCGTGGACAACGTCATCCAGATGCACGAGCGCATCGAGCGCCCGGAGGTCCTGGTCGGCAGCACCTACAAGATCAAGTCGCCGCTGGTGGAGCACGCCATGTACGTGACCATCAACGACATCGTGCTCAACGCCGGCACCGAGCACGAGCACCGCCGCCCGTTCGAGGTCTTCATCAACTGCAAGTCGATGGAGCACTTCCAGTGGATCGTGGCGCTCACCCGCATCATGTCCGCCGTGTTCCGCAAGGGCGGCGACGTCACCTTCCTGGTGGAGGAGATGAAGGCGGTGTTCGACCCGCGCGGCGGTTACTTCAAGGCCGGCGGCGTGTACATGCCGTCGCTGGTGGCCGAGCTGGGCAGCATCGTCGAGGACCACCTGAAGTCGATCGGCATGCTGCACGACCCGGAGATGAGCGAGCACACCCGCGCGCTGATCGCGGAGAAGCGCCGCGCCTTCGAGAGCCGCTCAAAAAAAAACACTGACGTAGCCGAAGCGGGCGAGATGGGCGGGGCCATGCTGGCCCAGTCCGAGCAGCGCCCCGAGGACATCCAGGTCACCGGCGACGGCGCCAGCTTCCCGCCCAGCGCGACCATGTGCCACAAGTGCAGCACCAAGGCGCTGGTGCTGATGGACGGGTGTGCGACGTGCTTGAACTGTGGGTATAGCAAGTGCGGGTGAGGGTAGCGCACAACCAAGCGATAACCGCGGGGTCAGGTTCGGAATGGAACCTGGCCCCGAATTATTTGTGATGCGTGTGGACAGAGGCTTCGAAGAATGCTCGTCGAATCGATCACAATTAAGAAATTCAAGGCAATTGATCAGCTCCAGCTCAATCTAAAGCGTATCAATGTCTTGGCCGGCGGCAACAATGCGGGAAAAAGTTGTGCCTTACAAGCCATACACGTTGCAGTAGCTCTTGCACAAACAGCAAAAGCTGAGGGGGCAGCCAATTTTGCTCCGGAAAAGCTGCGATATGCCCCCACAGATCTTTTTATCGATCTGAAGCATAAAGACAAGCTCTCGGAGAGTGGGGCGCCCGTATCGGTAGAATTCTCAGTTGACGACGACGGAGTGAAGCGATCATTTGATGTAACGCTGCGTCGTGGAAGGAACAGCACCATTAGCACCGTGAGTCCCGGAGGATTGTCACAAGGCTTAGGTGCGGCTTTGGCAAGCTCTGAACGGCCATTTAGTGTTTATGTGCCTGGGCTTGCAGGAATTCCTAGTAGAGAAGCGTACCAAGGTCGACTGGTCGTTGATCGAGGTGCCGTTCGCGGTGACGCGAATCTCTACTTGCGAAACGTGCTGTATCGGCTTTTTCGCGATCCAGTTAAGAAAGCCAAATTCGAAGAGCGCTTAGCAAAGCTATTCCCAGGACTGGAAATTGTCGCGGCAGGATTCGATGAGAATCGGCATGAATACATTCCCATTGACTATCGGCGGCACGGTGTCCAGAGGCCTTTGGACATGGTTGGGACGGGGACGTTGCAAGCGATTCAAATCTTGGGCTACGTAAGCTTCTATCAGCCTGCGCTTCTGCTCTTGGACGAGCCAGATGCGCACCTGCATCCCGATAATCAAGTCAAGCTAGTTCAAGCTCTAGACATTCTTTCCCGGGAGGAGAGTCTTCAAATTATCTTGGCTACTCATTCTCGACATTTATTGCAGGCTGTGAGAGGAGCGGAAGATGTTGCCTCTTTTCACTTAAAAGCAGGTGCTTTGGTAGGGACGGACCCTGATCTTTCTGAGCTTCTGGTTGATCTCGGGGCTGTGGATCAATATGACGTCTTGAGTCTCAGAGACAAGGATTGGCTAATTCTAGGTGAGGACGAAAATGTTCAAAAGGACGTAGATCATCCTTTGAGACTTCTAGTGCGAAGTGCAGGCCTAGATGAGGCTAGGACCCTTGTGATGAGCTTTAAGGGTTGTACGGAGCTTAGATCAATAGCGCTTCTGGCAACTTTCTGTGCAACTCATCACCCCAATGTTCGAATACTGGTGCATCGGGATGCCGATTTCTTGACGGCCGCAGAGGCGGCCGAGCTTGTAGTAAAGCCGCTATCAAACTTCGGAAATGCATCCATTTTTGTAACGGAAGGATCGGATTTGGAATCCAGCTTTCTTGCTGTCGATCATATTGCGGAGATCTGCAATATCAGCTCATTGGAAGCCGAGAACGTACTGAAGTCTGTGGCAGTGGCGCACCACAATCAGATCGTTACCCGCTTCAATGACAAGAGACAGGCGCTCCACAAGCAGTTTGGATCTAGAGGCGTACTCGCGAGTACGGACTCGTTACGAGCGAATTCGATTCCCCTTCCCGCCAGTCAACGAGTTGGGAAGGACATGCTTGGTTGGGTTGAGTTGGAACTGACCGCTCGCGGACATTTGCCAAGAGGGGCAACACTTTTAGTTTCATCGTCGGTCTTGGGCTCACCCAGCCTTTCTGCCGCGATTGCTCATCCCCAAAAAAAGGGGTCCGAAAAGGGGTCAGAGAACATTTCCGTTTGAACTGCGCTGCGACCCAAAACGGGGTCAGCTTCACTTCCTTGAAAGGCGCGCATGTCGCGCCTTTTTGCTGGGCGCCGTAACGGCACGTCTCACCGCTCGCATGAGGACTTTTGCGTGTCGACTTCCGCCCTCGCGGCAGGCATCGTCGCGGTTGCATTGCATCGAAGGTGACGCACGTGATCGACACGCAGGAACTCGTGGTGGTGGCTGCCCCCGCGCCGAAGGCGGCGGCCAGCGACCGCCGCCCCTGGCCGCGCTACCTCGCCAGGATGCTCGACACGCTCGTGCTGGGCGCGGTGATGGGGATGATCCTCGGCGTCGCCCTGGTCTTCACCACCGACGACGCAGGCGAGCGCGTGTTCGCGGCGATGGGCGGCGTCGGCGGCACGTTGCTGACGAGCGTC
>JBHEKR010000567.1:0-6071 GCA_041859365.1 Candidatus Hydrogenedentales bacterium | reverse complement strand
TCTCAACGTCTTGCCAAAAACAGGAGAACCCACCATGCTCACAATCCGCCGCGCCAACGAACGGGGCCACGCCGACCACGGCTGGCTCGACTCGCACCACACCTTCTCCTTCGCCAACTATTACGACCCGAAGCACATGGGCTTTCACTCGCTCCGCGTGCTGAACGACGACATCATCCAGGGTGGGGGAGGTTTCCCCTTTCACGCCCATGACAACATGGAGATTTTCTCCTATGTGACCGAAGGTGCGCTGGAGCACAAGGACAGCATGGGCAATGGCTCCGTGTTGCGCCGGGGTGACGTGCAGTTGATGTCCGCAGGGACCGGTGTGGAGCATTCGGAGTTCAACCATCTAAAGGATGCGCCCACGCACCTGTATCAAATCTGGATTCGACCCGCGGAAAAGGGCCTGGAGCCGAACTACCAGGAGCGGCACTACGACGACGCCGAACTGGCGAACCAGCTCAAGGTAATCGTGTCGCCGGATGGTCGCGATGGCTCGCTGGTGATTCGGCAGGACGCCGTCATCTACGCGGGACGCCTTGCGGCGGGCCGTTCGGCTTCGCATGCGCTCTTTGCCGGTCGGAATATCTGGGTGCAGGTGTTGTCGGGCAGGGTTACGGTGGATGAAGAAACCCTGGAGGCGGGCGACGCCGCATCGCGCAGCGAAGCCGGGACCCTGCAGATCACCGCGCGCACGGATGCGGAAGTGCTGGTGTTCGACCTCAACTGAAGGCAGGATTACGTACTCGGAAGTACGCCGCCGCCGCCCTCGGGCAGCGGCGGCATTTTAGTGTACCGATCATTGCGATTTTCCCTTGTTGTTGCGCACGCCGGACACATTGTGGCATAGTGGCGTCCTCGTCGGGAGTAATCGCATGCCTGTGTTGGCCCGCAGCCTTTTACGGTTCGGGGAAGGGCAGCTCTCGCGGACGGCGCACGACGCGCTCTTACCCCGCGCGCCCATCCACTGATTCCTCTTTTTGCCGGGCCGAATCAAGGTTCGCTCCATTGCCGTGGACCGCGTTTACACCTTCGCGGGGATCTTCCTGCGGTCTTCCGGAAGTCGATTGGTCTAAGCTGCCCCTCTGTTATGTTGGGTTGAAGCGATGGGACTATTTTGCAATAATCCAGCCTGTGGGTTGGTCTACCATTTCGTTTTCGGGGAAACGGAGCCTTCATTAGTAGCGGAAAGGGAATCATGGAAAGTGTAATCGGACTCCATTTCATAGACATCGTGATTATCGCGGTGTATATGATTGGTACGTTGGCCCTCGGGTTCTTCGTGAGCAAATATGTGGGAAATGCGGAGGATTTCTTCGTTTCCGGCAAGTCGCTGCCTTTCTGGGCTATCGGCTTTTCGATCGTGGTGAGCGACATCGGTGCGACGGACTTCGTGGCGGTGGCTGGCGCCTCGTTTCGGCACGGTGTTTCGGCGGCAAACTTTGACTGGATGGGCTCCATGCCCGCGATGGTTTTCGCCGCTTTCATTTTTGTGCCCTATTTCTGGCGCACGGGCGTTTTCACCATTCCTGAGTTTCTGGGCCGACGCTATAATACTGCGGTGCAGTTCATCAACGCCTCGATTTGGGCGGTAGTCCTTTTCCTTGGCCTCGCCATCATGCTGTGGGTGACGGCTGACAAGCTCATGTTCACGATTCTCGGCTGGGACCCCTGGTTCTGCGTGATCCTGATGGCCACGGTTACCGGGCTGTACACCTTCTCCGGCGGTATGACGGCGGTGGTATTCACGGACGTGGTTCAGCTCATTGTCATGTATGTCGGCGGCCTTGGCCTGCTGGCCCTCTCCCTCTGGGAAGTCGGCGGATGGGGTTCGCTGAAGACTCAGATCCTGGCGAAGGGTCCCGAGTTTGCCAATCACTTCACCATCCTCCTTCCCCACGATACGGCGGGCCCCTTCCCCTGGACGGGTATTGTCTTTGGTTTGGGCATTGTGATGGCGGTCGCCTACATGAGCGGCAACCAGGTGATCGTTCAGCGCACGCTGGGCGCTCGCACCGAGTGGGACGCAAAGGCCGGCATGCTTATGGGCGGCTTTCTGAAGTCCTTCATACCGCTCATGGTGGCCCTCCCAGGGCTTTGCGCCGTGATCCTGGTCCCCACGCTGGCCATTGAAGACGCCGACCGCGCGGTGCCCGAGATGATCCGCCTGCTCCTCCCGGCGGGTCTCCGCGGCCTCATGTTCGCTGCCCTCTTCGCCGCGCTCATGTCCAGTATCTCCGGCACGCTAAACTCGGCAACGACTATCTTCATCACGGATATATGGGGCCAAATCCGGCGCTGGTCGGGCAAGCCCAGCTACACCGAGCAGCAGGCGCTCAGGATGGGCCGGGGCTTCACCGCCGCGCTTATTATTATCTCTGCGGTCTTCTGCAAGGCCATCGCCGACCGCGACAGCATCTACGTCTTCTCCCAGACGATCCTGAGCATGTTTCAGGGGCCGGCTTTCGCCATCCTGCTCCTCGGTATTGTCTGGCCGCGCGCTACCCAGTGGGGCGGCCTTGCCGGTCTCGGCCTGGGCGTGCCCTTCTGCTTCGTCCTGAACTACACCCCCGGACTCTTCACCTCGGAGAACCCCTTCCTCTTCGTGGCCTGGTGGTCCTTTATCTTCTCCCTTATCGTCACGATCATCGTGAGTCTCCTGACGCCCCCCGAATCGGAGGAGAAGTTGCGCGGTCTCACCTGGAGCTATGTGGTGAAAAGTGATGCGGCCCAGAAGGCCCTTGAAGAAAGGAATTCGTGATGCAGGCGATCAATAGTTTCTTCACCGCGATAAACGACTGGTTTGTTGCCCTGTTCGCATCGATCGGCGACGCCTTTGTGGCGCTCTGCACGACCGTGTTCAAACCCGTCCTTATTCTTTTCTTCGGCCCGATCAACACCTTTCTCGCACCGATCTATCAGCCATGGGCAACGATCACGGCGATCAGCCTTTTTCTCGGCGCGATGATTTGGGTCGGGTTCGTCCTGAAAGAATCCTATGTGAACATGGGCCGGCCCAATAAGGCGTGGTATTCCGATCTGCGGATCTGGACGGCGTGCTCCATGTTGCCCCACGTGTTCGTCTACTTCTATTTCTATTGAGGAATCGACATAATGACCGAAACCATACATAAGGAAGAGCCCCGGCACACGAAGAACGAGATGCTGGAACGCGACGGCGAAACCGGCATGGCCGTCGGTCTCTTTGTGCTCGCCCTCGGACTCCCGGTAATGCTGGGCACGTTCTGGGCGCTTGACACCCCCCGGGCCGCGGTGGTTAATTTCATCTGCGGCGCGATATTGACGTTGATCGGCGGCGGCGCAACGGCCTATGGCTGGCGCTTGTTCAAGCAGGCCCGGAAGAACGACCAGGCGTGACGGGCAGGATACTGCCCGCGCGCATCGACAAGGCGGGCGCGGTCGATCTATTTCACCGGCGGCGTCTGAGTAACCTTTTTGGCTTTATCCGGACACGGCCGGTGAAGGTCGGCGAGGACGGTCTGGCGTCGTCCCTCGAACTGGTCTGGATGCCGACCTACGCCTACCGCTTCTCCATGATGTACAAGGGGAAGCCGGTTCAGTCCTGGGTGTCTATTGATGCGAGCTTCGGGGGCTTCGCGCTACTCGGGCGCGTGAAAGAAGTCGTCGAAGGGAGCATGGATGGGGAGGTGTTCCCCGATATACTTGGCCCCGAACAGGCGGAAGCACTCGCGCGCGAGGGGGTAATTCGCTATATACTTCGCAAGCGCGGTCCGAAGCCCACGGTGAACGACATCGAGGAGTCCTTTCAATACCACGCGCCTGTGTGGGTCTACTACTTCCGCGCGGCGGGCGGCAAGATCGACTTGGCGGTACTCGATGCCTACAGCGGGGACCGGATGGGTGGCCTCGTTCGGCGGGCCATTGTCGAGGGATTCATCGCCAAGGGCCACGAAACGGCGGAAGCCGATACGAATTGAGCTTCACGGGCGCACTTGCTACGGATTGAATTGCTTGTAGCCGCAAAAGGACGCAAAGAGCACAAAGAAAGATCTTTCTTTGTACTCTTTGCGTTCTTCTCAGGGCAATTGCAGTAGAAATGCCAGAGTGCTTCCCGTCCGCGCGCGCCGGATCTGAAACCCATGAGCGGCCGAAGGTGGGTTAACCTTCCAGTTTGACGCAAGGCCCATGTCGGGCAGAAATGGCCCGAGAACGATGTGTTTCACCCGTGGTCCATCTCTCCAGTTCAGCGGGACATTCGGTTTTTGTCGTGGCCTATGTGTCAAGCTGGAAGCATAACCCACCTTCGGTCGTTTTTGTAGGTTATGGCGCATTTACAAGCCTGGAGAAGACGGGGTAAACGAGCTTCCTCACTCTCGGGCACGTTCAACACTGGCCAGGGTTTTGATGTGATTGCCCTGGCGTTCTACTGCTTGCACGTTCTTTTGCTTGCGTTGAATACTTTCCGCGCCGCTGTGGTATCCTTTTCGTGAACTGTAAATGCGTTTGAGGTGACGGCAACTGGCTACGACGCTCGCGGCAAGCGGGAGGGGCCCATGCAGACCTTCAGGATTTCAAAAGTTCAGGAGCAGAGCTACTGCGCGATCCGAATCTTCGGCATCGTGCACCTGATCGCGGCGGTGGGTCTGGTGGTGCTGCTCGACGGGCCGGGTAATGGATTGCGTGGGCTGTCGTGAGTTCTCATCCTTGTTTTTCTCTCCAGCAGCGCCTGCTTGCTGGTGCGGATTTTGCAGGCGAGGGCCGGGCGGATTCATGGGCACTATGTGTTGACGCGCAACATGCTGGCTATTGTGCTGCCGGGGCAACCGCGCATGTTTGTCCATCGCGACGAATGTACGGGGGTTTTGCCGGAGTCCTGGAAATTGGTGCTGCGGAACGGACGAGACCTGCCGCTGGGTTCGGTGAGTTCTAGGCCGTATCTGAAGGACCTCGTCTCGGATCTCTGTAAGGTCTGGTGGCCTGGCTTTTATGGGACGCCGCTCTGGGCCGGGCTGCAAGACCGCAATCGCATTAGGTCTCTGGCTCTGCGCGTGGATCTGCGGGGCCACTCTGACGGGCGCGATCCCCTGTTGGTCTATACGGTTAGCAAGCGCCACTTGATCTGGCAATATGTGATTATGGCGGCGTGTCCGCTCTGCGCGTTCTGGTTTTACGTTTTGCTGTACCGGAATTGGAGGAAATTCTCAGACGATCAGTTCTCTGTGGATTCTGTCCTGTATGGCATTTCCGCAGTGGCCAGTCTAATTGGCATCACCGCCGCCCTTGCCGTGATGGCTTACATTGCACGGGAACTTTTCCTTCGACGTTCTGCTGACCAGGCCTTTGTCGTATCTCGGCGGAGTCTGGCGCTTCTGCGTGCGGGAAAACCGACGGTATACCAAAGTGCGGATGCCTTGCGGTCTTTCAATCAACTCACCGGTCGCCTGTATTTTTGCGACGGCTCAAGCGTGCTCGCGGCGCCCTACCTTTTTGCCGCACCCTACGAAGGTATGCTTTGGATGCTTTTCCTGCGCTGGCGCCCCGGTCATAGTGCGCAGACGGGTATAAATAGACTGGACAACCTTCCGATGCTGCTTTTGTTGTTCATGTGGGCCTGCACGTTGACGCTGGAGTCTAATCCGTTTGGGTGGATCGTCATGGTATGGATTGTGCCCAACATGTGGGCGAGAATATTGGAGCAGACAGTTGTTGCTTGTTGTGCAAGGGAGACCCATGGAGGTGAAGTCGCGCCGAGAGACGGGAAGTCCGCTAATTTGAGATGAGTTGAAATTGGGGCAGTGTTGATTGGCCTGTTACACGAAGAGCGCAAGGAAGTACAATTCTTTGGCTCACCCGGTTTGAAAGCACTTTCCTGGAGTTCGTGCCAATCTTAGACGAACCATCGGTCGTCTCCGTCAAGTTATCTGCGATATGTGGGTCACCTACGATACCGAAAGTCCCAAAAAGTAAGTTCCATTGATTTGTTTCGGTCAGGCAGGTGCTCGAATGATGAAGCCTCGAAGTCGATTCCAGGGGTCCGCCAACCCGCGTAGCGGATGCCAGTCTGTAGCCTGGGGCTTCAGCCCCAG